>JBEKPI010000079.1:0-14825 GCA_049520855.1 Occallatibacter sp. | reverse complement strand
CGGCCATCGTCACCGCCGAGACCGCGCTCCCAGGAGGGCCGTTGGAGATGGTCTTCATCCGCGCCCCGCGCATCACGCAGACAGGCCCGGGCGTTGAGGTGCTTGCCCGGCGCGACGGCTTTCCGGCGCTGGTCCGCCAGGGCCGCATATTGGCCGCCACCTTTCATCCGGAGCTCTCCCGCGACCGCCGTATTCACCGGCTCTTCGTCGACTCCGTCGTTGCTTTCAAGGAATAACCGCCCCGCCAAAACAGCGGCTCGTCCCGCGCCAATGCCAACCCTGGGAATCCCGATTTCGCCGGTTGAAAAATAAACCTGCGGAATCATGATGCGTCCAAACGAAAGTGAGAGTAATCTCAAGCTCACAGAGGCTCGGAGGTTCGCCATGCCCGCGACGATTACGCAAAGACCGGCGAAGAGGAAACGGCGGGAGCCCGGAACCGGCGGCCAGCCGCCGCCCGTCCGGCGGCCGACTGGCGGCGGAGGCGATGGCGGAGACGGCGGGGGCGGCGACAACTGGAAGAATGAGCGCGGAGGCCCGCGAGAGCTTCTGCTGCGCATCCGCTTCTTTGTCTTTTCCGCGCTGGCGGCGGACATGGTCTTCTTTGCCGTTCTGGTTGCGGTCTTTTTCGCGCGCCAGTCGGGTACGCAGATGGACCCGCGCACCCACGAGGCGATCGGCGACTGGCACCCGATTCTTTTGCCACCCATCCTCTATCTCAACACTGCGATTCTGATGCTCAGCGGGCTGACGATGGAGATTGCGCGGCGCAACATCTTCCGCGAGATCGACGCGCTGGAAGAGTGGCTCGGCATGGGCCACCCGGCGCTCAGTCGCGCACTGCCCTGGCTGGGCGCCACGCTGGCTTTGGGCGCGCTCTTCCTCACGGGACAATGGATCGCCTGGCGGCAGTTGACGGCGCAGGGCTTTGCCTTCGGCCAGTACTCTACGCCGGCCAGCAACTTCTTCTATCTGATCACTGGCTTTCATGCCGCGCATCTGCTGCTGGGCGTCGCGGCGCTGATCGTCTGCTTGTGCGCTCTGGGGTGGCTCAGGCGTGTCGAGTTCCGGCAGATCGCCGTGGACGCGACCGCCTGGTACTGGCACGCGATGAGCCTTGCCTGGGTGCTGCTGCTGGGGGTGCTGGCGCTGGGGCAGTAGACGCCGGGACTGCGTTTTCACTTCTTCACTTCTTCACGGCACCATCCGGACATGCGCCGCCCAGTGTCGATGGTGCGCTGGATTGAACAGCGTACGGAGTTGGGCAATGGGAAACTCATAGGCGAAGTTCGTGGAGATCCTATGAAACTGACAATTCCGGTGATTGCGACGACGTTGACCGCTCTTCTGATGCTGCCGGCTCAGGGCAGCGCGCAAACGACCCATAAGGCTGCCATTTTGACCATCGCGGGACACGCGGGAGAAGCGCAACTACTTCAGCTCAATGGAAAGTCGTACATCGAAGTGGAGACGCTTGCGCGTTTGACACAGGGAACGCTTTCCTTCAAGGGCAACCAGACGATCCTCACGCTTCACGCCACGGATGCGGAGGCGCAGGCGTCCGCGCCCCGTGCAAAGGCCGGTCTCTCAAGAGCGTTCATTCAGGCGGGCATCGAAGAGATGAGCGCGATCCGGGAATGGCGCAATGTCATCGTCACCGCAGTCGCGAACAACAGTCCCGTGGCCGAAGACTGGGTTTCCACACAGCACCGGCTGGCAGAGAAGAATCTGGCTCTTGCTTCCGCCGCCGTATCGACCGACGACGACCGCAGCGCATTACCGCTGCTCTCGGCTGAATTCAGCAATATGCAAAAGCTGAGCGACCTCTATATTGCGATGCGTAACAAGGCCGCGTTCATCTCACCGGACGAATTCCACAATGGTCCTCTTGAGGACCAGATTATGAATTGCGCGCAGGGGTTTGTGTCCATGACGGAAAGTCACGAGTTTCAGGATCAGCCTGCGTGTCATTAGGGTAGGATGACCGCCTCTTGTGGTTCGTGGAGGATGCGGCAAACGAAGAGCAAATGCAGGTCCTTCGACTCCGCTGAAGAACGCTCCGCTCAGGATGACCGCCCCGGGGGAGATCGCCGCTCTTGGGGGAGCTTGCTCACGCTCTCGCGCATTTGCTGCCTGACCCGACGGCGCCAGTCTTGACGCGGCGCGTCATTTTTGTCATGTTCCGAGGGGAGCCTTTTGGCAGGGAGATCGATGAAGTTACCGAGCGGCGAGGCCGCCATTGTCGAAATTGAGAAACTTCGGGATTATTGCCTGAGCCGGAGCCATCCACGCGGACGGCATAAGGCGCGTGTGTTTCTATCCAGGCTAGGAATGACGCTGCTCACGCGGAAGAACTTCGCGCAGCCCTGCTCGACGCGGCGCTGAAGGGAAATGCCACACCCGACGCTTCCGATTTGTATGGAACTCGGTACTCAATAGATTTTGAGTTGAGGCGCGACGCAATGGCTGCATTGCGGTCTGAGGAGTTGATTCGCCTGCACCACCGGCCCTGCGAGCGGGTGGCTTAGACACGATCCCAAATAGACTCTTACTCCATCGCATGCGGGTCGGGGGCGGTCTTCAGGCTCTTGTGGTGGCGGACGTCGGCGCCTTGCACCCAGAAGATTACGTCTTCGGCGATGTTGGTGGCATGGTCGGCGACGCGCTCGAGGGCGCGGGCGATCATCAGCGCGTTGAGGGACTGCGGGGCCAGGTGGCTCTGCTCTGCCATGACCGCGGTGAGAGACTTATAGGCCGCGCGGTTCATCGCATCGACGGCGTCGTCCATGGTGAGCACGTTGCGGGCCAGCTCGGGGTCGGCCTCGATGAACGATTGCAGGCTCTTGCGCACCATCTCGGCAGCCAGGGAGGCCATGCGTGGAATATCGACGGGCAAGTCGGCCGCGGCCATCTGCTCCATGCTGCGCACGCGGTCGCTGATAGCCTTGGCGGAGTCGCCCACGCGCTCGAGATCGGCGTTGATTTTGATTACGCTCAAAATGAAGCGCAGGTCGATGGCCATGGGCTGCTCCATGGCCAGCAGATCGAGCGCGGCCTGATCGATGTCGCGCTCCATGCGGTTGATGGCGATCTCGCTGCGGTCGACCAGATCGCAGATCGACAGGTCGCGCACGCGATAGGCCTCGATGGCGCGCTGGATGGCCTGCTCGGCCAGTCCCGCCATCACCAGCAGTTGCTCTTTCAATTCGTCGAGGCTTTGCTGAAAGCGTATGCGCGTCATCCGAACCTGCCCGTGATGTAGTCTTCCGTGCGCTTGTCGCTGGGATTGGTGAAGATCTTGTGGGTGGTGTCGAATTCGACCATGCGGCCGTTGAGGAAGAAGCCGGTCTTCTCGGCGACGCGGGCGGCCTGCTGCATGTTGTGAGTCACAATCACAATAGTGTACTGCGATTTCAACTGGAAGATCAGGTCTTCGATCTTGGAGGTGGAGACGGGGTCGAGGGCCGAGGCCGGCTCGTCCATGAGCAGGACTTCGGGATCGACCGCGAGGGCGCGGGCGATGCAGAGGCGCTGCTGCTGTCCGCCGGAGAGGCTTGCGCCGGATTTCTTCTTGAGGTCGTCCTTGACCTCGTCCCAGAGGGCTGAGTTCTTCAGGGACTTCTCGACGATCTCGTCGAGCGCGTGGCGGTCGCTGTAACCATTGAGCTTGAGGCCAGCGGCCACGTTGTCGTAGATGGACATGGTGGGAAAGGGATTGGGGCGCTGGAAGACCATGCCGACGCGGCGGCGAATCTCGACCGGCTTGGCGTCGGCGTAGATGTCGAGCCCGCCGATGAGCACCGTGCCGGAGACGCGCGCGATGGGATTGGTCTCGTGCATGCGATTGATGCAGCGGACAAAGGTGCTTTTGCCGCAGCCCGACGGGCCGATGAGCGCCGTCGCATGGTTGGCCGGGATGTTCAGATTGATGTCCTGGAGCGTGTGGTTGGTGCCGTACCACGCGTTCAGGTTGATAACTTCTATGCCGACGCCCACTTAGCTTGCCCCTTTCAAGACGCCGCGGCTGGTGACAAAGCGCACCAGCGAAACGGCCAGCACAATCAGCACAATCAAGACCAGCGCCCCGGCCCACGCCAGGCGGTGCCATTCGTCGTAGGGCGAGAGGGCGTAAACGTAAATCTGCAAGGGCAAGGCGGCGATAGGCTCAGTGAGTTTCTCGCTCCAGCCGACGTTGCCGAAGGCGGTGAAGATCAATGGCGCCGTTTCGCCGGCCACGCGCGCAAAGGCCAACATGCAGCCGGTGATGATGCCCGGCGAGGCGGTGCGCACGGTGATCGACAGCACCGAGCGCCAGTTGGGCACGCCCAGCGCGAGCGCCGCTTCGCGCACGGCATTGGGCACCATCAATAACATTTCCTCGGTGGTGCGGCAGACCGTGGGAATCATCATGATGCCCAGCGCCACGCCGCCGGAGAAGGCCGAAAAGTGGCCTTGCGGCACCACGACAAGCGAGTAAACGGCAATGCCCATCACGATGGAGGGAACGCCGTTGAGCACATCGGCGGTAAAGCGGACCGCGTTGGCCAGCTTGGTGCCGCGCCCGAATTCGGCGAGAAAGATGCCGCCGGCGATGCCAACCGGAATGCCAAGCAGGCTGCCGACGCAGAGCAGAATCGCGGAGCCGAGAATCGCGTTGGCCATGCCGCCGCCCACCTCGCCCACGGGCACGGGATTGTGGGTGAAGAAGGCTACATTCAGCGAGCTTGCGCCCTTGTAGACGACATAGATGAAGACGGCGACGAGCGGCGCGACCACCAGCACGGTGGCCAGCACCGCCAGAGCGGTGGCCAGGCCGTCTCCCCATCCGCGTAACCGCGCCCGCAGCTTGTGTTCGTTCTTCAGTTTCGTTTCTCCTAAATGCAGCTACTAGCTCTTAGCTTCTAGCTATTAGCTAGCGGCTAGAAGCTGCCTTTCAATGCGCCGACGAAGGCGTACCCCGCGTGACGGCCCAAACCAGCATTTGCGCGAAGGCGTTGACGATGATGGTGACGATAAACAGCGCCAATCCCAGCTCCATGAGCGCGCTCAGATGCAGATCGCTGGCGGCCTCGGCAAACTCATTGGCGATCACCGACGACATGGTGCTGCCGTTGGCGAGCAGCGAGCGGTGAATCTCCGGGCTGTTGCCGATGACCATGGCGACCGCGATGGTTTCGCCTAGCGCGCGCCCCAGGCCCAGGATAATCGCGCCGACGATGCCGATGCGGGCATTGCGCAACACGCCCATGCGGATCATCTCCCAGCGTGTGGCGCCCAGGGCCAGCACCGCCTCTCGCTGCGAGTGGGGCACAGCCGTCATCACTTCGCGGGTGAGCGAAGAGACGATAGGCAGAATCATGATGGCCAGAATGATGCCGGCGGCGACAAAGCCCAGGCCGGTGGGGTTGTCGTCGGCAAAAAAGCCGGTCCAGCCGAGCAGTTTGATGAGCAAGGGGTTCACATGCTCGCGCAGCAGAGGAACCAGCACGAAGACCGCCCAGAGTCCGTAGATCACGCTGGGTATGGCCGCCAGAAGCTCGGTGACGAAGGCCAGGGGCGCGCGCAGCCAGCGGGGGCACATTTCGGTCAAGAAGACAGCAACGCCGATGGCCAGCGGAACCGCCAGCAGCAACGCAAGAAACGATGAGACCAATGTGCCATAGAGGAAGGGGAGGGCGCTGAAATGGCCGTTCACCGGGTCCCAGTACACGGGCTGCCCGCTGTAGGTATCGATGTAAGCCTTATAGAAGAAATCCAGCCCGAAGCTGGCCCAGGCCAACTTGGAGCGCACCATCAGTTCGGCGGCGATCAATACCACGATGGCGAAGATGCTCAGCGCGCACAGCACCATCAGCCAGTGGAAGCCGCGGTCGGCGATGGCCGAGTTGCCGCGCGCCAACAGGAAGCCGCGAATGGCTGAAACCCCGCGTGTTTTGGCCTCCGCCGGCGGTTGCTCGCCCGCGGAGCCGGACTCGGGCAGAAGTTGCGCTTGGGAGATGCGAATCTCGGGCACTTGGGCTATCACCTCAATCAGGCTACCGGGCCAATGTGAATAGAAGGTTACAATGGGAGTAAAATCAAGCGCATACGGCGGGATATTCGACGCCGCAAGGGGCTGAATCAAACCCCGCGGGCTGAGAATATCCTCCGAAAGGCATGAAAGCAGAGGAGGAGAGCCGAGGTTGCGATGGGCTGGTTTTCGTCTGCCGGGTGGGGAGTTTTGCCCTGCGAGGAGTCGAAAGCGGTACGATTTTGATTCGGAAAAAACTGAAAGCCTCAAAAAATAATCCTGCAGACCCAACATTCTGTTTGAATTTACGATAGAAAGCACGTAGAATTGTGCTACACGTAAAGACCCGACTATGAAATCCAACGTCACTTTGAAGATTGAGGCAGACCTGCTGCGAGAGGCCCGAGTTCTCGCAGCCGAAGATGGCTCGTCCATCAGCGCTTTGCTCGCGAACCGGCTGGAAGAGGCCGTTCGCGAACGCAAAGGATACGATCAGGCGCGCCGCAGCGCCGTGGCCCGGCTTCGCACGGGCTACGACCTTCAGTGGATTCCAACTCGTACGCGGGGTGAACTGAATGAGCGGTAAGCGCTTCGTCGATACGGATATCCTTGTCTACGCGCATGACCGGTCCGCGGGCGTGAAACATCTGCGCGCGCAGATGCTGCTGGAGCAGCTATGGGGTTCGGGCTGGGGAGTCTTGAGCACGCAGGTTTTGCATGAACTGTGCGTTCACCTTTGCCGCGAGGCCGCCAATCCGCTTCCGATGGAGGAACTCCGCCTGATGCTGCGCGATTACTCAACCTGGGAGGTGGTTGCCAACACACCCGGTTCGGTTCTCGGTGCGCTGGAGATCATGATGCGCTTCGAGGTTCATTTTTGGGACGCCCTGATTCTCGAGGCTGCCGAGCGCGCCGGCGCGTCGATCCTCTACTCGGAGGCTCTGGCTACGGGAAAGCGCTATGGGGCGATCCGGGTGGTGAACCCGCTGGTCGATCCGCCAGCCGGGGAGCGGAAACCCGCAGCCTGAGATCGAAGCCATGGCTGGCGGCTTAAAGTATTATGCGCGGCTACGCGCTCTGAATCAGCGGACTCTAAATCGATTGAACGGCCGTTCCCTAATCCCCATTTCCTATCTTCGTCGGACTCCGCCTCCGGGCTCTCACGGGCCCACTGTGATCGTTCCCACGGTCGTCAGGCTGGCTGTGGCCGATGTGTTGCCCAGATAGACCGTGTAAGTTCCGGGCGCCACGGTCCAACTGCTTGTGCCGGTATCCCAGTACGACATGGGGTGCGAAGAGTCGTTCTGATCCACTTCGATGGTGACAGTCTGCGAGCCTGCCGGCTGCAAGAGCACTTTTTGCCAGCCTACCAGGCGCTTGGGGGGCTCGTTGGTGCTGGCCGGGAGTCCCAGATAGACCTGCGCGACTTCGGCTCCTGCTACCGTGCCGGTGTTGGCCAGATTGAATGTCACCTGGAAGTTGGGCTTGCTGGCCGAGGCGAGGTTGTTCGCGATGGCCGGGTTGGTGATGGAGAACGTGGTGTAGGAGAGTCCGTAGCCGAAGTAAAAGAGCGGCGTCAGGCCTTGAACGTCGTACCACTTGTAGCCGACGTTGTAACCCTCGGTGTAGTTCACGGCAAAGGGAGTGACGCCATCCGGAGGCTGCGGAATGACGGGCCGGGGCAGTTGCGCCTCGCTGGCCGGGAAGGTGAGGGGCAGCTTGCCGGAGGGGTTGGTGACGCCGAAGAGCAGATCGGCGATGGCCGGCCCGCCGCTCTGACCGGGGAACCAGGCTTCCAGCACCGCGCTAACCTGGCTGAGCCAGGGCATCACGATGGGTCCGCCGCTCTCAACGACCACAACGGTGTGGGGATTGGCCGCGGCTACGGCTTCGACCAGCGCATCCTGGTCGATCGGAGTCGTGGGGCTGGTCAGGTCGGTCAGGTTGAGGCTCGGCTCATCCATGCCCTCGCTGGCCCATTGGCTTACGAAGACGATGGCCACCTGGGATGAGGCAGCCAGCGTGGCGGCAGCCGAGGCGTCGGTGCCGTCGGCATACTGCAACTTGGCATTCGGCGCCAGGGCCTGAATGGCGTTGAGTGGCGAGGAGGGATCCCAGTTCACCGTGGCCCAGCCGGGCGGGTTTGGCTGTGGACCTGTGAGCGAACCCCCGATGGGCTGCACCTGCGCCGAGCCTCCGCCGGAGAGGACGTAATTGTCGGCATGGGAGCCGATGATGGCAATCGTTTGCTGGCTGGCTGCGCTGAGCGGGAGTTGGTTGTTTGCGTTCTTGAGCAGCACCGCTCCCTGTTCCTCGATCTCCTGCGCCACAGCGGCATCGGCCGCGACGGGAATAGCCTGAGTCGTCGCCGGATAGTCGAAGATGCCCACCGCGAACATGGCGCGCAGGATGCGGTGCACCATGTCATCCAGGCGCGACTGCTGCACCAGTCCGCTGGCAATGTCCTGGCCCAGCGTGGAGAAATACTGCTGGTTGGGCTGCTCCTGGTCCAGTCCGTTGATGGCTGAGGCATCCGTGCTATGCATGGCCCACCAATCGGACATGACGAAGCCCGGAAAGGCCCAGTCGCCTTTGAGAACCTGGTTGAGCAGGTAGCTGTTCTCGCAGTCGTACTGGCCGTTGGTCTGGTTGTAGGAGCACATAACCGACTGCACATTCGAGTCCTTGACGCCGATCTCGAAGGCCAGCAGATCGCTCTCTCGCCCGCTCCGGTCGTCGATGATGGCGTTGGCCGTGCCGCGTCCGGTCTCCTGATCGTTGAAGGCAAAATGCTTGATGTCGGCGATGATGTGCTGGGCCTGGATCGCGTTCAGATGCGCGGCGGTGATCTTGCCGGCCAGGATGGGGTCTTCGCCCTTGGTCTCGAAGGTGCGGCCATCGCGCGGCTCGCGGCCGATGAGATTGATATTGCCGCCCAGGTTGACGTTGATTCCATAGTCGGCCAGCTCGGCGCCGATGATGTTGCCGTATTTGGTGGCTTCAGTGGTGTCCCAACTGGCCGCGCTGGCAATCGACGAGGGCAGCGCCGTGGCAGGTCCTACGCCGTTGCCCACACCGACACTGCCGTCGGCCAGATACAGCGCCGGAATCCCCACTCGCGTAATTGCCGGCACCCATCCAGCCCCGCCCAGCGGAACCGAGTACCCGTAGGTAAGGTCGGTCGTGACGCCGCCCTGCACCAATGCGAGCTTTTCGTCCTGCGTCATCTCCGCCAGCACCACATCGGCCCGCTGGTCGGGCGTGCCGCTCGTGGGCGGGGGCGGGACAGCCACCGTTACCGTGCAGCTCAACGTCCCAGTGTGCCCGCCTGCGTCGGTCACCGTAACCGTATAGGTGGAGGTCCCGTTCACCGTCGGTGTGCCGGAGATCGTTCCCGAGGTCGAGATGCTCAACCCGGCAGGCAGGCCCGTCGCAGTGAATGTGTACGGTCCGCTCGAACCTCCGCTGCCAAGCATCGTTACTGATTTGATCGCAGTGCCCTGCACCGCCGTGATGGAAACGCAGGTGGCGCTGACCGGGGGAGTCGGCGACGATCCACTGCCGCACCCCGCCAAAGCCAGGACAATCGGCAGAATCAACAGAAAGGCCAGAGACGACTTTGCGCAATTGCGCCGGCTCCGAGCCGGACCGGCGTGAGTGATTTCAGAAATATCGGGCATGTGCGTCTCCTGGTTTCAAGAAATGAGTCCGCAAACATCATAGACCCGGCGGCTGACGGTGACCACTCGCTTGGGCTCGCCGGGCGGCGGGACGGCGGTGCAGCTCCCGGCAGGCTCGGCGGGTAGCCTGAGCAGCCAGCATCCGAAGAGTGAACATTTTTTATCGATCTTCACGATGCGGGCATTGACTCCCTCATCGAGCGGCGCTACTCTCAATGCCAGATACCGGATTTGGTCGCTCACGCCAACCCGCGGTTTCGCCCCTCGGCCCAGAGCTTCGGCTCGGTCCTCTTCAGCGTCCGCAAGTCCCCCCTACATTCAACCGTTAGTCCGCAGCCCGTCTGCCGCGCTGTGCGCCGGCGCCGTGCCCTGTTCATCCCCACATTCCGGTTCACCGCACATCCACTTGGAGGCCAACGAAAATCTTGAAGATCGCTCTGGAGATCACGCCCAACCTGGAGCCCCTGTTTGGGACTCGCGATGAAAACCTCAGGCTCATGGAAGACTCGCTCGGCGTGCGCATCGATCTTCGCTCCGACGCCGTGCATGTCGCGGGACCGGACTTGGGCGTCTTGCGCGTCCAGCGCATTTTTCAGGATTTTGAGGCGCTGCGAAAACAGGGCGTCAACCCCCACAACGGCGAACTGAACGGATTGCTGCGCCTGGTGGTCGCCGACCCCGCGACTACGCTGCGCTCGCTCGTCGACTCTGGCAAGCAGCGCTCGGCGGGTGTCAAGCGCACCGTCCAGCCGCGCTCCATCAATCAGCGCAAGTATGTCGAGGCCATCGAGCAGAACGATATGGTCTTTGGCGTCGGCCCTGCCGGCACCGGCAAGACCTATCTCGCCGTCGCCATGGCCGTGGCCGCGATGAACGCCAAAAAGGTCAGCCGCATTGTGCTGGTGCGCCCGGCGGTCGAGGCCGGCGAGCGGCTCGGCTTCCTGCCCGGCACGCTTCAGGACAAGGTGGACCCCTACCTGCGCCCGCTCTACGACGCCCTCTACGACCTGCTCGATCCCGAAAAGGTCGACAAGATGCTGGAGAAGAACGTCATCGAGGTCGCGCCGCTGGCCTTCATGCGCGGGCGCACGCTCAACGACGCCTTCATCATCATGGACGAGGCGCAGAACACCACCATCGAGCAGATGAAGATGTTTTTGACGCGCATGGGCAACAACTCCAAGGCGGTCATTACAGGCGACATCACGCAGATCGACCTGCCCAACCCGCGCAAGTCCGGCCTGCTGGACGCGATCAACATTCTCGGCGGCGTCGAGGGCATACACTTCTGCCACTTCGAGGACAGCGATGTGGTGCGCCACGCGCTGGTGCAGAGGATCGTGCGGGCGTATGAGTCGGTCAAGAGCCAACAGCAGGAGCTGCCGCTGGCGTTGGGCGAGGCGATCCAGGTTGGACGCCAAACGCGCGAAGAACGCGCGCAAGCGCAGCCGTTGCATCCGGCGAAACCGCAGTGAATTGAAAAAAGATAATTTTTTTCACAACAGACCAAAAGAAAACAGCTAAGCGCAGAAAAATTCTCGTGCAAAGATACCTCTTTGCGGGGGATAGCGGCAAATTGCGCGATGATCTCACGCTTTGGTTTGCGCGATTATCCTGCGCTTTATCCTGCGCCTTTTCAGTAACATACAGACATTTTCGCTTGACAGAGCACTTGAACAGTGCAAAAGTATGGTATCTCGATGAGCGGGATTGGTCCGCAGCGGCTACTGAGATAGGAGAGCATCATGGAAGATTTGAAAAAAGGTAAGATTAGCGAACAGCAGCACGTAGACCCACGAGTAAGAGTACAGGAGGGTGTTCAAGAAGCGGTTCAACCCCAAAAGTCCATTGAGGACGTTGCAACAAGCGGGCGAAGCACCAACGATCATGAGCAGAACGATGTGATTGATCAGCTTTTCCTTCGTCTTGACATGGGAGGAGCTTTGCCGCAAGTGGCCAGATCTCCAAAATCCCGAAGCTCTAAAACAGGCGCCGGCGGCAAGGGAACAGCTCTGAGTTACAGAACTGTAGTATCTCGTCCAGCGGCAAGCATACGCAAGAGAACAAGAAAAACGGTTTCACGTAAACGCATTACCACGAAATCAGATTTCCTGAAGACATAATTGAGGCAGGTTTATGGCTCTCTTTCGGTCTCCCAAAAAAATGTACATCTTGGCGTTGTTGGCCCCATCCCTAGCCGTTGCGTTATGCTCCTTCTGCGGTTGCAAAAAATCCCAAGAGGTTCAAGTGGCAACCTCCATCACAGATCAAAACAAGGGTGTAGACCCTGCCTTGCTTGCAAAGGCACAAGCTGGCGACGTTACTGCACAGACAAAACTCGGCTATGCGTTTAATCTCGGCCAAGGCGCGCCACAGGACTACGCACAAGCTTTCGCCTGGTATCGTAAGGCAGCAGATCAAGGTGATGCTAAAGCCCAATTAGACCTTGGAATTCTTTACTATCATGGCCAGGGAGTAACGCAGGACTACACACAAGCCGCCATCTGGTATCGAAAGGCTGCGGACCAGGGTGATGCCGATGCTCAATACAGCCTCTGTTATCTGTACTACCTAGGCCAAGGAGTTCCTCAAGACGAAGCGCAGGCTATTGTCTGGTGTCATAAGGCAGCGGACCAGGGGAACACGAACGCCCAGAATTTTTTCAGTATGATTGAGTGGGGGAAAGAAAGGGAGAGAGAAAGGGAGAAAGCACCAGACCTCTCCGGCGAACTTCACAGTTATTGGTCTACGACAGTACGAGTAGACACGGATATGGATTCGATCTGGCTTCCTGACGAGGAGCGAACCTGCAAGACGTACCCGGACGATAAAGGCAAGGTAGCGATTGTTGCGTGCAATATTTCAGGATCGCACCGTGACCACAACATTCCTGTGACATTCTGGGGAGATATTGAAAGGAACATGATTTCGGATTGGAGGTGCCGACGCGAGAAAAACATTTTCAAGGATGAGTTTGTCTGCCGAGCGATTAACTAGAGGACTGTGGGAGCGTTCGTGTGTCGAACAGTTATTCATTCGCAGCGATGTGCAGTGGAGGATTAAGATGGGCGAACCAATGGATATGTCCTTAAGAGTGTTCGGAAAGCTCAAACAATTTGAAGAAGTGTTCCCGGCTCTCGAAGACGCAATCGTGGACTTCACAGAGTTTGATTTTCTCTTCGAAAAGCGGTCCGGAATCTGGCATGTGTATGGAGAAGGCGGCATGATGCCGTGCGGGAATCCGAGCTGTCGAAGGGGCGGTTACGAAATCGATAGTAAGGTAATCGAGATGGTACGCAGCCATCAAACCGAAAAACAGATCACGCTGTATTGTCCAGGAGACGAAGGTAGCCCGAAAGGCAGGAAGGTTGGGCGACGGTGCCAGCGCAAGATTGAGGCCAAAGTCACATTAAGGCTCAAGCGCCAAAGCGAGAGCGATCAAAAAGGGGAAGCGTCCTAGCATGTGGTTGGAATTTGAGGGAGGGAAACATGGCAAGATTCGAAGTGTATGTGCGTGGAAAAGTAGTGGAGTCGTTTGAGGCTGAAAGAGCCATAAGCAAGGATGATGAGTACGTTTTCAACGATAGAAATTCAGTAGCGGTCGGACGCATCGTTAAAATTCCTGGAATGTCCGTGAAAAAGGTGCAGTAGAGCCAGAATAGAGTGCGCCGAGTGCCTCACCCTTGCTGCGCCTTTGTTTTTGCGGCTAGGGTGGGATGCCAGATTGCTTCGTATTCAGATCGGTCTTAAACTGGTATCAGACCGGAAACCAGGGAGAAACTCCATGCCGCAGCCTGCAACCATTGAGGTCCAACCGAGTATTGTCCTCTCCGTGCGTGATTGGGCGGCCTTCTTTGAAGCTCTCGTTCACCCGCCCGAACCAAATGAGCGGCTGCGGCGGGCCTTTCGCGCGGCGCGGGAGCGGGTCGTCGCCTGATTGATGCGATCGACGAACGTGCGGCAAGATTCTATACCATGCACGGCTTCATTCAACTCCTCGAATCCATGCGCCTCATCCTTCCCATGCGAACCATTGCCGCGCTTATCCAGCCTTAGCGTAGAATTGAGAGTGAACCGGGGCCACGCACACCGCGGCTCCGAGCACGATGATCCTTCTGGACCCAGATTTGGAACCCGACCCCGCGCTGGCCGCAACTTCAGCGAAGAAGACGGTTGCTCGCGGCCTTGACGCCCCAAAGAAGAATCTCCGCCTGCCCTCCGCCCGCAGCCTGGCCCGTTTTCTAGCCGAGGCGCAAGTAGCAGTGCGGCTCAAAGGCGAGGTCACTGTCCTGCTCACAACCGATGCAGCGATTCGCAAACTCAACCGCCAGTTTCGCGGCAAGAACAAGGCTACCGATGTGCTTTCGTTTCCTACTGAAGGGATTGGCGCGGAAGAGATGGCAGGGGATCTGGCTATCTCTGTGGCGACCGCGCTTCGCCAGGCCGTTGAGCAGGGGCACTCGCTTTCGACGGAGATCAAGGTGCTCATCCTGCATGGGCTGCTGCATCTCGCCGGATACGATCACGAGGCCGATGAGGGCAAGATGGCGCGGCGCGAGCGGCTGATCCGCGCCAAGCTGGGCCTGCCGCAGGGGCTGATCGAGCGGGCGGAGGCTCCGGAGCAAGGAAAGCGTGTTTCCGGGGCTAAAGCCCACGACGATAGCAAGTCAACATTCAGGGGCCTGAAGGCCCCTGCTCCCTCCGATAAAAACGCTGACTCTGTGCGGGGTTGCCAGCCATGACCCTCTCCTTCATATTCCTCATTGCCTTTCTTGCCGCGGTCGAGACGCTGGCCTCTTACATCAGCCGCGTCTACGCGGAGTTCGGCAAGATTCTTACGCATGAGATCGAGGAGAATCTCGACGCATGGGAGGAGCTTGTCGAGCCGCAACTCGGCTTGAGCCGCGAACATGCGGCCATATCCGCCGCGGTGCTGCAGCAACTGGCGCTGGGCATCATCGCGCTGGAGTTTGGCGCGGTTCTCTTCGATCGTGCTCCTCATGCGGCGAGGCCTACTTACCCTGAGATCGCGCAGGCGGTGCTCGGCGTGGTGCTGGTGGTGATCTTCTGCAACCAGCTCTTGCCTTCGCTGCTGTTCAATCGCACCCGCGGCCGCTGGGCCGGGAAACTCGTCT
>JBEKPI010000078.1:0-14995 GCA_049520855.1 Occallatibacter sp. | reverse complement strand
GCCAGCGCGGCTAAGGCGGCAAGAGAGGCGGAAAATCTTACAGAAAGACTCATCCTCTCCAGATTACAGGACCATGCCGACACCGTACAACGCCATCCGCGCGGCATCGGCTTCCCTCACGGCTCGCAACCCTCGCTCCAGCGCGACCAGATCAGATAGCGCGCCGTCTTCAGGTCTTCGGCGAACGCCGTCGCTCCCAGGGTCGCCGCCGACTCCGGCTCCAGCGCCGGCGCGGCGTGGGTGCGCCACTCCACCGGCAGCCCGCTCAAGATCATGCCGGCTCGCGGCAGATGGCTGGCGCTCGAAACCACCTCCGCCGACCGCCAGCCATGCGCCTTCATGATCCGCGCTGAATAACAGGCGTTCTCGATCGTATCCCTGGCCTCCGGCTCCACATAAATCGCCGCCTCGGGAATCCCCTCCGCCTGTGCCGCCTGCTCCATCACCCGCGCCTCCACAAACCGGTTGTGTACCGCTCCGCCTGTCACAATCAGCCGCGGCGCCACGCCCCGCTCATACTCATGCACCCCTTCGGTCACCCTGGCCAATAGCTCCGGCGAGGGGTTGCCGTCGCTGTCTGCCGGAGTCCCCAGCACGATAATCGCGTCAAAACGGGTGAGCGCGGTGTTGGAAGTTGGCGCAACCAGCCTGGCCACCACCGCCCAGCCAAAAAGGCAAACGATCAACGACAGAACCGCCAAAATCAGCCGCCCCTGCCAGCCAATCCGCCGTCGCGAACTGGTCCGCCGGGGTCTGATCCGGCGGCCTGCCGTCTTGCGGGATGGGCGCTGGATGGTCAAAAATCTCCCCAGCCTCCACTCTATCGCGCCAGCCGCCTTCAAAATAACCTGTCATCCCGGGCCACCGAAGTGGAGGGAATCGATGGACCTGCGTTTCGTCCTTTTGTAGTCAGGGCGGGTTAGCCGGCAGAATCAGCTGGGTGCCCCATCCATGAATCGCTTTTTGATTCATGGGTGGGAAACCACGAACCCCGGGGTGCCGGTGCGGGTACCCCTTTATCTGGCCGGGTGCCAATTTCTGGCGCAGTCTCATCGCGCCAGAGGCGGAAAACCACGAACCCAACCCGCCCCTTGCCCGCTCACCCCAGCTCCGCCGCCTCGCCCCACGCCGAAAAGACAAACTCGCCCAGCGCCTTCCGTGTCCGCGGAGTGGTCTCCTGCTCAAAGTGATGCGCGTCGGTCAGAGCCGAGGGTTCGCCCTGGTAGCCCAGCGCGATCACCGCTCCGATAGCGAAATCCTCTGGAATTCCCAACGCCTTCCGCGCGGCTGCCTGGTCGAACCCGGCCATCTGGTGGGTGGCCAGCCCCAGCGCCGAGGCTTCCAGCGTCAGATACGATGCGGCTGCCCCCAGGTCATACAGCGCAACCCGGTTCTCTGCGCCGTTGTGGGCGAATTTGGTGCTCGTCACCCCCAGCATCAACACCGGCGCCTTGCCCGCCCAAACCTGATTCGAGCTGGCCAAAGTCGAGAATATCTTCCGATACGTCAACGAACTGGCCGCAGAATCCCGCAATCCGACCACAAACCGCCACGGCTGCTCGTTGCGCGAAGAAGCCGTCCACCGCGCCGCCTCAAAGACCCTCCTGAGATCGGCCCCGCTCACCGCGCGATCGGCAAACGACCGCGGACTCCACCGCCCCAGCACCGCCGGCAACACCCCCTCCACCGCCGGCGCATGTTTCAAATCATTCACTTCAATAGCAGATAAGGCCATCCGTTCTCCCCCAGGAATCGCTCCAACCGCACCTCTTTGATTCCGCCCGCGCCGGGAAAGATTCCGCTTTCGAGGAGAATGGTTGTTCGCACAAACATCTCACCGCCCGAAGCGCTGGACATAGCATCGGGAAACCGGGCAACGAAAGGAGAGGGATCTAGGCCCGCAGCTAGCTCAGGATGATCCCCGTCCGGCGGCAAGCAGCGACCGGTAGGGGGTGCTGTACGCCTGACAGACTACCAGCAAAATGACGCGGAGGGTTGATTGACGCCCTAACTAGCTTCGATCCGAAGTCTCGGAAATGGGATCCCGGCTGCGAATCCTGCTATGCCTCCGCCGGCGCTGCGTTGTCTGGAGTGCAGGCTCTATAACTGAGATAGTCGTAATCCCATCGTGGTGTTTCGCGAAGATCGTCCAAGCTAAAATCAGCTTCCGAAACCAATTCGTAGCTCTCGATCTCGACCCCATCGATCCTCGCAAATTGTTTTCGAAGAAGTTCGGTAAGTTCAATTGCTTTTGTCGCCGAATCAGGATCTTCCATCACCTTTGTCCGAGCGGTTAGTCGAAGAATCACGCGGTATCTCTCTTCCTGGCCGATTTCCCCCTGGGGATCCACACGCAGATAAATGCCGGTCACCAAATCCCCGTCGCGCTTTAGCAAGGATTCGATTGTCTTCTTCTGTCGCTCGGCGGAATTCAGGCGCTCGTTGAAGGCATCTGGAAAGGCGCTTCTGGTGTACCTGTTTGCGGTCCAAAAAATAATGGTCCGGACCAGAATTTCATCAAGGTGCCGTTCGAGCGGTGAGCGGCCCAAGAGACAGCCTCGGGTTAGAATGCACCTTTCGTGAATCTTGATTTCGTACAACAGTTGATCGAGCATAAACTGGAGACGGCGGGGATTCTTCGCGTGGAAGAGATTGCCGTCTCTTTTCACGACTGGGCGCGCGATATGAAGCTCTATATTTGGTTCGGCTTCGTAATCATCATGCAAGATGTCACAATCCTGGGTCAGAAGGACAAGAAGCGCATCTGGCTCAAGGCTGAGTTGCGTACGCGTGTCAACGGCTTCGTGTGGGACGATGCTGCCCTGCCGCCATCGCCTATCCGGGATTTGCAGAGCCGTTGCCAGTTTCGTTGCTCCTAATTGCAGATCTCAAAACCTTGTGATTTGGTCAAATCTTTCGCGCTCCAATTCCGGCGGGAGCGGTTTAAACCCGCTCCGTTTGACGATGGCACTTACTGCGCGGTCTCGCTTTGTTTTGGCTCGCCTACCTACCGCTTCAAGCACACAAACGAGAACTCTGTCGATTGCTTCCGTCTCAAGCGTGTCCCGAAGGAGGAGATCGATAAGGCTCAGTTCTCCCTCCATCGGTTCACGGAGAAATTTGCCGATAGGAAGGCTGGACTTTTCGCGCCACCTAAAAGCGATATTGAAGAGTTTTCTGATTCTACCCCTGTTTTCGCGATTGGGCTCCGATTTGCCATCAAGCCATGCGTATACGGTTGGGCGCTCTACGAGAAGGATCCGCGATAGGTCTGTTGTTGTTAATGAGAAATAATACCGGATCAGGGCAATCTCCTTTCCGGCTTCGGTCAATTTCTCTTCTGCATGGGTCGCTCGAATCTCGAGTCTTGGGGAGCCCTGGACGATGACGTATGATCCACTTGCTGAAATGAGGTTCCGCATTGTCGGCTCTGCGAGGCTTAGCTCTCCCCCCGTGCCGGGGCATTCGCCTCTGAAGATGCTTCCCATTACATACCCAAACGAGCCGTAGCTGAAGTGTGTATCCTGACTCGCTCCGGTAATGAGGAGGCTCGCTGGATCAAAGGCAACAGTATTGCCAATGCAATAACTCGTCTGGCCTACACCCGTGCCGACGAATGACGAGGCTCCCGGGCGCCTATCCCGCTTACTCCAAAGGGCTGAAATCAGAGATTTCTCAGGCCGGCTCTTTCCGTACCAACAGTCAACTCTCGCTGCTTGAAGCATCTTCTCTCCCCCATTGCTTTAGAGCGCGTTGGGTAACGGAGTTTCTGAAAAGAATATCGAGGCCATCATGGAGGGTCTCAAGGGTCTCAAGAATTTCGTCCACTTCGAAGTCTCGCTTCTCGATTGTTGCGTGATCAAAATCGAGCAGTGACGCCCGTCCAGATGGAGGTGGTTCCCTGTAACTGTAATTCAGCGAAACCCCAACCAAATCGGGAGGAAGCATATTCGCAATCTGCGGTGAATAGTGCCGAGCTATGATTCCGCCATGAGTGCTTCTGCCTTCGAACTTAAACTCGAAAGACGCTTCCGTGACTCCAACCGAAGCCGCGTCGTACCCCAAGAGCTGTGGGGCAAGATAGTCGCTCAGGCTCTCTTCCGCCTCCAGTTCGATCAGGTCAACGTATCGCAAGCCGATTCGCTCGCGCAACTGAAGCTGGGCCACGGTGTTTATTGTCTCAAGAGCGGCTGCGAATGCCGCGTGGAATCGATCGAACGTCCCGTACTGATTCGTGTGAATCGCTATCGACTTGGGCGTCAGCGCGATTCCAGTCCTCTCCTCTCGATCTTGAAATTCAAACATAGAAAGAGGATTCAGGACTGGCCTGGCACCAGCGGCCTCGAAGATAAGTTCGGGAACCTGTGTGCTTCTGAATCCCGGAAAACCATTCCTACGCAACTTCTCTTGGATCTCGGGGACGTAGCGATCAATCGCCACAACAGCGGAAATGTTGACCTGTGCCACGACATAGATGAGCGGTGACCGAGGAAGATGAAGAGGTGGGTGGGTTCTTTTCATGGATTGTCACTTTACACTCAACTTTACACGTTTTGCAAGATAATGGACGTAATTAATCGTAAAATGTTTTCAAACACCAGTCAGAATCGGAGGTAATGCCTCTGTTGGCTGCCGGAACGGGCAGCGGGAAATAATGGCTTAAGATATTGAAAACACATAGAATATATGCGGCTCCGTGCAGCAGACCCGATTTATCTAAACGCGACATTGCCTCACTGCTTGATTTCTTGAGTCTTGTGGACGGGCTTGCGCCGCGGATAAGCCTCGGCTTACCGGACCGTACCTTCAACAAAGCGACTTTGCGCCGGAGCCTCGGACACGGGGGAGACGGGCGAAGGCGGCTGCCCCATCGCAGATTTCTTGTCGGTCCCATCGCAGGCGGTTTGCAGATAATTAATCTCTCTTGGCGCACAATAAGAAGTAGTCGACAGAGCGGGCTTTTACTGATCCCTGTTTCCTGATCCCTGTTCCTAGAAAGGAAGCCGTGAGTAATATAAAAACTACCATCGCCGCCAACTCCGCCAGCCCCACTTTTTTTCATGTTTTTGCCTGTGAATCTGTGGAGCCATCCTTAACCAACCCACAATCAACTACTTACAAGACCCCCTCTCACGGAAGTACGCAAACTGTGAATCCGTGAATCGGTGGACCACCCCTTAAATAATTCAAAATAAACCACATCCATCTCACAGTTTCACGGTCCACAGAAGCTGTAAAACTGTAAAACCGTGGGCCGCCCCCTCAAGGGTAGATCCTGTGCAGCGTCCGCGCGAACGGAATCGTCTCTCGCACATGCTCCAGCCCGCAGATCCAGGCGACCGCCCTCTCGATCCCCATGCCAAAGCCCGAGTGTGGCACGCTCCCGTAGCGCCGCAGGTCCAGGTACCACTGAAAGGCCTCCTTGGGCAGGTTGTGCTGCTCGATGCGGGCGTTGAGCAGCTCATAACTCGAAACGCGCTGCGACCCTCCGATGATCTCTCCATACCCTTCCGGCGCAAGGACATCGACGCAAAGCGCGTAGCGCGCGTCGTTTGGGTCGGGCTCCATGTAGAAGGCCTTGACGTTCGCGGGGTAGCGATGCACCATAACCGGCCGGTCAAATTGACTGGAGAGCCAGGTCTCGTCCGGGGAACCGAAGTCATTCCCATACTCAAATGGCGCTTCCAGATGGCCGTCCCGATGGGCCTGGTTGAGCATTTCGGCGGCTTCGTCGTAGCGCAGGCGCGGAAAGGGTGGGCAGATGGCCTGCAGCTTGGCTGCGTCGCGGCCGATCACGACCAACTCCGAAGCCCGGTTCTTGAGCACCGATTGCACGATGTGGCTGAGAAAGTTTTCGGTAAGTTCGAGCAAGCCGTCCAGGTCCAGGAAGGCGACTTCTGGCTCGATCATCCAGAACTCGGTGAGGTGACGCCGGGTCTTGGATTTCTCCGCGCGAAAGGTCGGTCCGAAGCTGTAAACCTTGCCCAGAGCGAGGGCCGTGGACTCGATATAAAGCTGCCCGCTCTGGGTGAGATAAGCCGGGTCGCCAAAGTAATCGACGGGGAAGAGAGTGGAGGTGCCCTCGCAAGCCGCGGGGGTGAGGATGGGCGGATCGGTGCGAATGAAGCCGTTGGAGTCGAAGTACTCCGCAGCCGCGCGCATGATTTCGGCCCGAATGCGCAGGATCGCGGACTGGCGCGGAGAGCGGACCCAGAGATGGCGGTGCTCCATAAGGAAGTCGACGCCGTGCTCCTTGAGTGTGATGGGGTAGGGATCGGACTCGGGAACGCGCTGGACGACCTGAAGGCCTTCAACGTCGAGCTCATAGCCCCCCGGCGCGCGCTTGTCGGCGCGGACGCGGCCAGTGACGATGACGCTGGACTCCTGAGTCAACCCTTTGAGAGCCTCGAAGACCTCGGCGGGAACGCTCTTGATGTGGGCCACTCCCTGGATGGTGCCGGTCCCGTCGCGAAAGATGGGAAAGAGGAGCTTGCCGCTCTCGCGAAGGTTGTAGAGCCATCCGCGCAGGGTGACGGAGTTGCCTTCATGCTGGCCGAGCGTGGCAATGGTGGCCACCTGTGGCGGGCTCGCTTGCGCGGCGGGAGTGGATGGGGTGGTCGAGTCTTCGGGCATGGGCATCCTCGGTAGCTCTAGGATACCGCCGGCGGGGTGGGGATGGCAGCAGCGCGCCGGCAAGAGGTCGAGGCGGCGTGTCAGCCACGGGGATGGGAATGGCTGTGTTCGCGCGGACTGCGCAGGGGGTGCCGACAAAGGCTGAGAGTATATTTCGCAGGGAAAGAATCTATTTTGATCTGGACAACAATTTGCTTCGGGATGCATCCTGTTTGTGTGCGAGGGGAGGGTGCGTGAGCGAGTTGACGGCGGTTGAGAGCGAAGAGACGCAAAAGTCGCAGGTGGACACGGAGACGACCGAGCGGGTCATTGCCGACAAGCGAATCGGCGAGCGGATCAGGCGGCTGCGGCTGAAGAAGTCAATGGGCTTGGTGGAGCTGGGCAAGCACACGGGGCTTTCGGCCAGCTTTCTATCGCAGTTGGAGACGGGCCGTGTGGTGCCGACGCTGCGCAATCTGGCGCGGATTGCCATGGTGTTTTCCAAGGATCTGTCGTATTTCTTCGAGAGCGAGCCGCAGGCGCTGTTCCGGATTCACCGGCGCAAGGAACGGGTGCGGCTGCCGCAGACCGGGGTGGAGTTTCCGACTTATTTTTTCGAGAGCCTGGGCTACCTGGTGCCAGACCGGGATATGGACCCTTACTTTGCCGAGTTTCAGCCGTTGACCCAAGAGATGGAGCCCAAGGCGCACATGCATGGTGGGTTCGAGTTTTTGTATGTGCTGGAGGGTGAGCTGAAGCTGCTGCACGGGGAGCAGGCGTGTGTGCTTGAGCCGGGCGATGCGGTATACTTCGACGCCTCGACGCCCCACTCGTACCAATGCCCTGGGAAGAAGCCTGCCGGGGCAATCATCGTGACGATGAATCAGGCTCCGGCGGCGATGCCGGCGCGGGCAACGGGGGCGGCGCGAACAGGGCCGGGGAGCAGGGACTAGCGCAAAACCAGGGATACCCCAATTCGCTTCATAGAAGGTCGTAGCTCTCTGCTGTGCCGGGGCGCCTTTCGACCCCGGCGCAGCATAAGCTGGATGGAGGACAGCAGCGTCTATGGCTTGACGATCTTAGCCAAACGGGGATCCTTCCAGAGGACTGTGAAATCAGGGTCCGTATAGACCTTGGCCAGATTGGGGAGGTGCAGCTCCTTGGCCCTGCCCAGATAATCCAATGCTCCGTCGAGGTTGCCGCGCTTGATATACGATTTGGCGATGAGATAGTCGACGCGGGCCCGCTGCGCCGGGGAGTCTAGCTGGATGAGGCTCCCACCCTCGTTGTCGGCGAAGACGTCGGCGTCGAGATCGAGGGCGCGGGCGTATTCGGTCATGGCGCGATCCATTTCTCCCAGGCCGATCCAGGCTTCGGCGAGGTTGACATGCGTAGAGGCAGCCGACTCATCCATGGCCAGCGCCTGTTTGAAGTAGTCGACAGCCAACTTGAACTTCTTGTCGCGTAGAGCTACGGCTCCCAGGTTGTTGACCGCGGCGTTGGACTGAGGATCGCACTTGAGCGCCTGTTGGAAGCTTCTGCGTGCCATGCCTCTCTCGTTCAACTGGAGTTGGGCGATGCCAAGCTTGTTATAGAGTGTGGCATTCAGACGGTTGACGCGCACGGCTGTCCCGTAGTAAGCCGCAGCTAATTCAAAGCTGCTGTGAGCGAGCGCCAGATCTCCTTTTTGTTCCGCTATTTTGGCTGCCTGCATCTTGTCGGACTTTGGCGCGTCAGCGGAGGAGGCCGCGGTTGCGAACGGGGCCGCGGAGATCAGCAGGCCCAAGGCCAGCATCATCATCGGTTTTCTCATGGTTCACCTCTCCTGCGTAGGACATTCGTGGAAGGCGTCCGTTGCATTGGTCGGCTCCAGCGATCTGGCCCCCGCATCGACTCCAGTAGAGAACGGGCCGGGGCAGGACGCAACGCTATACCTGCTACCTGCCTGCTCCGCGGGGGTTAAATCCGCAGCATCCGCAACACAAAGCCAAGTTCTGCTTTGACTTATGGTTGTTGGGTTTCTGACTGGCGATGGAGGGCTGGAAGGAAGCCGCAGGGGTTACGCGGCGTTAAACGACTATTTCCTCTAGCGCCCCAACCGTTAACCACTAGCAATACAGTCAAGGAACGATAGCATTACAATCAGTCCGGATGGGGGAATGATGGCGACTGAAATCCCAGAGACGATCGATCTGGAAGCGCAGCGCGCGGAGCTGGAGGCGGTGCTTCGTTCAGAGCACTTTACGCGCGCGCCGACCCTCGCCAACTTCTTGTCGTACTTGTGCGAGAAGCTCTTTGCTGGGGAATCCTACCAGATCAAGGAGTATTCCGTTGGCGTGGAAGTCTTCCATCGCCGATCCTCGTTCGATCAGGACTCCGATTCGATTGTGCGGGTCGAGGCCAACCGCCTGCGCAAGCGGCTGGCCGCGTACTATGCGAACGAGGGGGCGGGGAATCGCCTGCAAATCACCATTCCGTTGGGACAATACGTTCCGCAATTCAAATCAGCGGCAGCGCGACCAGGGGAAGGCGAGGCGGCTGCCGCCAATCCGCCGGCGGGATCCGTGCCTGGGATCGAGAGCGCGGTTCACCGGAAGATGGGAGATCGGCTGCGACTCTCCGGTAACCAGATCTGGTGGATCATCGGGGCGCTCGCGCTTCTGATTCTTGGCGCGAGTTCTGCCGTGCTGATCCTGCGGCAGATGAAGCAGGCTCCACCGGCTGCAGGTCTGAATCAGTCCCCCGCGCCGCCGGCGGAGTCGGAGCTTGGCCCGCCAACAGGCGAGGAGGTTCGCATTCTGGCCGGTTCAACCCGCAGCTTTGTGGATCATGCGGGCAAGCTATGGAGCGCCGATGCGTGGTTTGGCGGCGGCACGGCGGTGAAAAGCTCAGTAGAGCACATCTGGCGCGCGCAGAATCCCGATTTCTACCGCACCAGCCGCCAGGGGGCATTCAGCTACAGTATTCCGCTGAAAAAGGGCATCTACGAACTGCACCTGCACTTTGCGGAGACGGTCTATGACCCTGAATCAGGCGGAGGAGCCGGGGAAGGCAGCCGTCTGATGACCGTGCGGGCCAACGGCAGGACGCTGTTGACGCGATTCGATATTGTGGCCGACGCCGGAGCCAGCCTCACAGCCGATGTGAAGGTCTTCACCGACATTCAACCGGCGCCCGATGGGCTGCTGCATCTGGAGTTTTCAGGGGATGAAGGGAAGCAGGCCATTCTCTCGGCCATCGAGATTTTGCCTGGCTTCCGCGGGCACATGCGGCCGGTGAGGATACTGGCCCGGCAGACACCGTATTACTCGAACGATAGCCACTGGTGGAGCCCAGACAACTATTTCCAGGGCGGGCAACTGGCTGCTTATACGGCTGTTGTGAAGGGAACCGACGATCCGGAACTCTACGAAACCGAGCGCTGGGGCAACTTCTCCTATGCGATCCCCGCAACGCCAGGGAGATACTCGGTAACGCTGCGCTTCGCGGCGCGCCACGGCGACTGGGACCAATCCGCCTCGCCGCCGGACGAGAATAGGGCCGGAGTGGCGCATGTCTTCGATGTCTACTGCAATGGAAATGCGCTGATGAAGAACTTCAATCTTGCCCAGGAAGCTCGTCCGGCGGACGTGGTCGTGCGCAAGTTCTCAGGCCTGGCGGCGAATGCCCAGGGGAAATTGCTTTTGAATTTCGTTCCGGTGGATGGCTACGCAACGGTGACCGGGATCGAAGTGATTCCACAGTAATCGGCTGCGGGAGGATTCTCAACTTTCAGCTACGGCGCAAGTTCCCTAGTTTCCCGTAGCCGCCGCAATCGGTTCCAGGGCGCTGAATGCGGCGCAGTCGATCCACAGGCAAGTGCCCAGCGCGCGGAAGTCTCTATCCCAGCGCGGGCGGTCGTCGCCGGCCAGCGCGGTGAAAGCGCCGCCGGACGCGCGCAGAATCTCGTACCAGATGTTCTGCGCCTGCCACAGGTTCAGATCGAAGGGCAGCTCGGTCAGCGTACGGGCCAGCGCCAGCGCCCGGTCCAGCATCTCCAGCGAGCCGGAGGACATTTGCAGCTCGATCATGGCTCGCTTCATGCGCTGGTCGGCGATGTATGAGAGCGTGGCCGTTTCGAGCGCGATCTGGTCTGTCTTGGCGAGCAATAGGAAGGAGCGCAACTGGGCCTGGTCGATGGGGTCGGTCTCCAGGGCGCGGCGCAGGCCGGCGTTGATGGCAAATCCCGCCGCCAGGGTGAGGGCGGGCGGCTTGGGCAATCCGGCCGAGAAGAGATAGTGCAACAGGCTGGCGTGGTCCTTGTATATCGCGGTGAGCGAGTTCTCGATGTCCGCGAGCGTGGAACTCAGAATGAGCTGCACGATGCGGCGCTGCTCATCGGTGAAGAGCGAGGTGAGCGAATAGTCCAGGCGGCCGTAGAAGCGGTCCAGCAGGCGGATCACCTCGGGGAAGTCGGCGCGCTGGACATGGCTGGCAGCCTGGCTGCAAAAGGCCTCGAAGGCTGCCGCATCTTCGGGCTCATAGGCTTTGACGGCGGCGGTGATGTTCTGGTCGCCAAAGTGCAAAACGGCAAAGGAGAAGCTCCGCTGCTTGCCGGTGATGGCGCCGACAATCCTGGCCCTCCCTACGGCGAGCTTTCCCCTGCCGGAGGTGTACACGTCGTAAGAGTTGCGCCAGACACGGAAGCAGAAGAGGTCGGTTTCCTCGGCAAAAGAAGAAAAAATGGAGCTGATGGCGTAGTGGGCCGCGACCTGTTCCAGATCCAATTGCTTGGTGTTGACCTGCTCGATGTAGATGCGGGCGCCGTCGCCGGCCTTGGCCACGTTGGAGCGAGCCTCGGCCAGGCGAGCCAGAAAAGCCGATTCCAGGGGGCGGGCCAATTCGCCAAAGACCTCTCTCGCCAGTTGCAGCGCGCGCGCGGCATAGGCAATCACCTGCACCGTCTCGATGCCTGAAATATCGTCGAAGAACCAGCCGCAACTGGTGTACATGAGCTGGGCGTGGCGCTGCATCTCCATCAATTCGAGGGCGCGGACGCGTTCCGGCGCGGTGAGGACGCGGAGCTGGTGCTTGAGGAGGAACCGCTCGACGGAGTGCGGGGTGCGGTCGAGCACTACGTCAATGTATCCGTCGCGAGCTGCCCAGACATCCTTGAAGAGCCCGGCGCCTTGCCGCTCGGTCAAAGGAACGAGGGCGTCGCGCAGTTCATCCAGAGCCTGGCGGAGCGGCGCGCGCCATGCCTGGTTCCAGCCCGGCGTGCCGCTGTTGCAGCCGCAGTTGGAGCGCCAGCGCTCGATGCCGTGCGCGCAGCTCCATGAGGTGTTTTCGACGATCTCGGCTTCGTATTCGGGGGGGAATTGCTCGAGAAAGCTGCCGTAGTTGGTCAGGCTGACGGACGGGTCGTCTTCGAGCAGGCGCAGCGCGTAGGCCAGCGCCATTTCGCCGTATTTGTGATGATGTCCGTAGGATTCCCCGTCGGTGGCTACATGCGCGAGCTGCGGCTGCTGGTTGTCTTTGAAGCCGCCTTTGAGCCGCGCGGCGAGGCTCTCGCCGGAGTTGAGCAGCCCCTCGAAGGCTATTGCCCGCGAGGTGGGGCTGTCGTAGAAAAAGACGGCAATCGAGACGCCGGAATCGAAGCGGACAAGATAGGGGCGGGTGGTATCCACGCTGCCGCTGGGAGTATCCGTCCAGTTCGCGCCGCCGTTCAAGGCTCGGATGCGCCGGCATTGGTGCGGGGCCAGCACCGTGAACTTGATGCCATGCTGGGCAAGGAGTTCCAGGGATTCGCTGTCGGCGGCGGTTTCGGCCAGCCACATGCCCTCGGGCGCGGAGCCGTAGTGGCGCTGGTAGTCGGCGATGCCCCAGCGAATCTGGGTGATGCGGTCGCGGCGGCTGGCCAGCGGCAGGATGATGTGGTTGTAAACCTGCGCCATCGCCGAGCTGTGGCCCTGAAAAGCCTTGCGGCTGCGGCGCTCCCCGTCCAGAATCATGCGGTAAGTGCGCGGCGCGTTCTCCATGAGCCAGCTCAGCAGTGTGGGGCCAAAGTTGAAACTGATGCGCGCGTAGTTATTCACGATGCGCGTGATCTGGTTCTTGCTGTTCACAATGCGCGCAGCGCCGTTGGGCGCGTAGCACTCCGCGCAGATGCGCTCGTTCCAGTCGTGGTAGGGGGCGGCCTTGTCTTGCGTCTCGACCGTCTCCAGCCAGGGATTCTCCCGCGGGGGCTGGTAAAAGTGACCGTGAATGCAGATGAAGCGTTTGCTTGCGGGCATGAAAAACAGCTCCTAGCTTCCAGCTTCTAGCCTCTAGCTACAAGCTACGTATAACAAATAGCTAGAAGCTAGAGGTTAGGAGCGAGAAGCTGCATTTGATTATTGTAGGCCCTATTGTAGACTCGCCCGCCCAGACGGCGCTGTAGTCTTGGCCAGATCGCAGGCTCTCCACAAGTACCAACTGGCCACGGAGCGGAACGGCGCCCAGCGCTTTCCTCTTTTGAGCAGGACTTCGGGCTTGGGCAGGTCTTCGGCAGCCAGGGGGCGGGTTTTGGGCAGGCGCTGGAAGGTCAGCGCGAAGCCTTTGCGGACGCCATAGTCGGTCACCGGCAGCACGTCGGGGCGGCCCATGCGAAAGATCAGGAGCATCTCCACGGTCCATGGGCCGATGCCGCGCACTTCGGTGAGCCGCTCGACGATCTCGGCGTCGGTCATCTTCGTGATTGCCGCGTGCGTGGGAACCGTTCCGTCCAGAGTTCGGGCGGCCAGGTCGCGCAGAGCCTTGATCTTGTTGCCGGAGACGCCGGCGGCGCGCAGCGGCTCATCGGGCGTGTCGAGCAGCAGTTGGGGCGCGGGATCGCCGCCAAAGTACTCGCGTACGCGGCGATGGATGGTGGCCGCGGCCTTGCCGTGCAATTGCTGGTAGAGGATCGACTCGAGCAGCGACTCGAAGGGCGAGGGTAGCGGATCGAGCTTGAGCGTGAAGGCGCCGGCGCGGTCGATGAGCGCGGCCAGCTTGGGGTCGGCGGCACGGAGATGCGCCAACGCCTCGGCGGGGTCAAAGGGAAGTTTGCGGCTGCGGCCGTTGTGAATCATAGGGAAACAGTGTACCGCGCTGGGACTTGGCTGCGGCAAGGCGGGCAAATGCCGCCCGACATTCTGCGCTGGCTTACCCCGTCCGCTGTAGAATCCAGTGCAGAGACAGACAGAGACGGACGAGGAGCGCCAAAGCCATGAAGATGCGGCCGGGAACACAAACGGGATTTTTGATGTGCGGCAAGGAGTGGACGGACGGCGAAGCGCTGGAGGTGCGCTCGCCGTGGGATCAAGGGTTGGTGGGACGGGTGACCGTGGCGACGCGCGCCGATGCGCGCCAGGCCGTGCATCACGCGGTGGCCAGCCTGCGCCGCACGCGCGCCCTGCCGCGCTGGAAGCGGCGCGAGATTCTGGAGGACGTGGCAGGCGCGCTGATTGAGCAAAAGGAGCGGTTTGCGCAGTTGATCGTTGCCGAGGCGGGCAAGCCGGTGCGCCTCGCGCGGACGGAAGTGGATCGAGCCGTGCTCACCTTCAAGACCGCGGCCGAAGAGACCTCCCGGCTAAGCGGCGAGAGCCTTCCGTTGGATCTTTCAGAGGGCAACGAAGGCCGTTGGGGTTTGGTGCAGCGCTTCCCGGTGGGTCCGGTGCTAGCTGTTACGCCGTTCAACTTCCCGCTGAACCTGGTAGCGCACAAGTTGGCGCCCGCCATGGCCGCGGGCTGCCCGGTGATTCTCAAGCCGGCGCCCCAGACTCCGTTTACCGCGCTGGCGCTAGGCGAAGTGATTCTGAAGGCCGGCTGGCCCGAAGAGGCGCTGGCCGTTCTGCCGCTGAGTAACGCGGACACCGCCTGGCTGGCCGAAAAAGAAGATCGCATCAAGCTGATCAGCTTTACCGGCTCGGCCAAAGTGGGCTGGGAATTGAAGGCTCACTCGGGACGCAAGCGGGTGCTGCTGGAGTTGGGAGGCGACGCCGCGCTGATTGTCCACGAAGACTGGCCGGACCTTGATGAGGCGGCCGTACGGACCGCTCACGCGGCCTTCGGTTATGCCGGTCAAACCTGCTTGAGTGTGCAGCGGGTTTTTGTGGAACGCAGCGTCTTCCAGACATTCCTGTGGAAGGTGGTCGAGGCAAGCGCCAAGTTAGCGGCGGGCGACCCGGCCGTGGAGGCCACCGAAGTGGGTCCGCTCATCCGGCTCGCCGAGGCCGAGCGCGTCGAGTCCTGGATCAACGAGGCTGTCAAGAGTGGGGCCAAACTGGCAGCCGGCGGCCAGCGCAAGGGCTCCATGGTGGCGCCGGCCATTCTTACCGGGACCAAGCCCGGCATGAAGGTGCGCGACGAAGAGGTCTTCGGGCCG
>JBEKPI010000077.1:0-16513 GCA_049520855.1 Occallatibacter sp. | reverse complement strand
CACTGCTGTCCGGTTTAATTTAGTTTTGTAGCCGTCAAGCTTATTGACATGTGCGGTTTACAGCGGTTTATGGGTGTCCACGATTTGAATTGTGTGTGGCTCATTTGCGATGCTTTCGGGATTCAACGACCGGGAGTGCCGCATGAACATGGGCAAAACGCTGTTTGCGCAGGTGATGGAGTTTGTGCCGTGGAAGACCTTTGCACGCATCATCGATCGGCACAAGGGAGATGCGGGAGTACGCACACTCGGCTGCGCTGACCTGTTTCGCGTGATGGCCTTTTCCCAACTCACCTGGCGCGAGTCGTTGCGCGACATCGAGGTGTGCCTGGAAGCCAACCAGTCCAAGCTGTTTCACATGGGCATTGCAGCGCCGCCCGCCCGTTCCACGCTGGCCGATGCGCTGAACCTGCGTGACTGGCGCATCTATCATGCTCTGGCCCTGCGGCTGATCTCCCACGCCAGGGCGCTGTACGCGGAAGATCCTTCGGTGCTGGGGCTCGACGCAAGCGTCTACGCGCTGGACTCCACCACCATCGACTTATGCCTGAGTTTGTTTGACTGGGCGCCGTTTCGTTCCACCAAGGCAGCCATCAAGTTGCATACGCTGCTCGATCTGCGCGGCGCGATTCCAGCCTTCATTCACATCAGCGATGGCAAGCTGCACGATGTCAACGTGCTCGACATTCTTCTTGTCGAGGCGGGCAGTTTCTACATCATCGACCGTGGCTACGTGGACTACAAGCGACTGTACGCGATCGATCAAGCAAGGGCCTTCTTCGTCACCCGCGCCAAGCAGAACATGGATGCGCGGCGCGTGTATTCGTATCCCGTGGACCGGGCCAGCGGAATCATCTGCGACCAGCGCGTCATGCTCAACGGCTTCAACTCGGCAGAGAACTACCCAGACCATCTGCGCCGCATTCGCTTCAATGATCTCGAAACCGGCAAGGCGCTTGTGTTTCTGACCAACAACACCACATTGCCCGCCCTGACCATCGCCGCGCTCTACAAGAGCCGCTGGCAGGTCGAACTGTTCTTCAAGTGGATCAAGCAACACCTGCGCATCAAACGATTTCTGGCTACCAGCGAGAACGCCGTAAGAAGCCAAATCTGGTGCGCCATCGCCACCTATGTGCTGATCGCCATCGTCAAGAAGGAACTGAAACTCGATGCCTCGCTCTACCGGTCTCGATCTTCGAGAAAACCGAGATTTCATGCGCCCTTCAGCCTTATCTCCACAGAACTGACCAACCGGATTATTCTAACCAACTGAATCTATTCGACATCTAACCGGACAGCAGTGGTGCTCGGACGAAGAGCAAGAAAGACGCTTGCGGGCCAAGCTGACGCGAGGCCCTGGCCGATCAGGAACACGGATTCTTGGAACTCTGGAGGGCGCTGATCTATGTTGTCGAGCACGACAACGATCCTTCTTTCTTGCCCTTTTGAAATGTGCTCGAGGCAGTGCTTGAGATGGGCCTCACGCGAGTTCCTCTTCTGTTCCAGAAACTCGATTTCTTTAAGAAGGAATTGGTGCGCATCGGTATCTTTGAGCTTTCCCCATGTGCCCTTCTCAAATCTCAAAAGATCCCCATGGTAAACTCCGCGAACGAATCCATCCCCTTCAATGTCAATGGAATAATCTTTAAGAAGAGTCTCCTCACACTTCATGAGCACAAATTGATTGAGGTCCGTAACCAGTGCGGGCTCTTTGCCAAAATCCACATAGAACACAATGGCGTCCGTGAGATCGTTCTTTGCCTCAATCTGGAGGAAATAGCGCAAGAAGATGGTTTTGCCCACCCCAACATCCCCGAGAAGGATGATTGGGCGTGCGTTCAATGCTCTCTCAAGAAAGTCGTCTCGAAACTGATTATTCAAATCTCCCGGCTTATCGGAAACAGGCTCCACCACGTCGAGATTGAGCTCTCGCTGCTGTCCGACCGGGTACCTCGATTGAATGACGTCCTTGCTGGTAAGCGCATATTGTGAAAGCGCCCCGCTTGGCGAATAGCACGCTCGAAGAAATGTCTCTTCCTGTTCCGGAAGGTCCGCCAGATCAGCGATCACGAGATCCGCCAGTAGTTTAAGGTGCGTCTGAAACGAATCTCGGGATGCAATATCGCGCGAACCACCCTTGCGGGAGGAAATCTTATCGGGCGGCTGTTTGGTGGAGTCCGTTTGGAGGAGCTTATGTAAGTTTCTGAGCTGGACACCAGGGAAGGATAGGTTATCCCAAAATATCCGGAATCGAGATAACATTTCGTCAAGGCTCGTAAACGCGAGTGCTCTCCCAGAGAGTGGCGGAACACCATCTTGACGACTCGCCAGGAATGCCACTAATTGGTGTCCGTTGCATACCACGCCAACTCCGACTCCACGCTGGCTACAGTAGTCCGTTACCTGCTTTATTGCCTCATCGAGTTCTTGATTGCCGTCTCGAAGCGTCGCGAGCGAAACGATCCCACTCGTCGTACCGGCCGGAAGGCTGAAGGTCTTCCCCTCACGCTTAGCCTCCCAGATGCAATATCTAATCGGGTCGCCAAGTTCGTAATCCGTTATCTTGCCGTCAATCCGTATTTCAGTGAAACAGGCGCGCCTATCCCATCCGAGACAGGCAAACAGGATCTCGTCAATTATTTGAAGCCGAGTCGTCGCCTCATTTCTAGCCCGCTCCAGCCCACGCTCTCTGTCAGCCAACTCAGCGAGCTTCGATTTTCCCGATTCATAGTCCAAAGCTTCTCTCCCAATTGGGAAGTTTGAACGATTCTAATACATCCCATGGGGCGGGTGGCCCCGGTCCCGGTGAGATTTCAAGAGCACGCTGAGGGTGCTCGCGGTCCCTCGCTTTTGGGGACCGGAGATGGAAGACCCACATTGGGCAGGTGGCCCGCTCATCAGCCCTGAAGAATCGCCATCAGCCGGGTGCCCCATTCTTGCGCCTTTTTCTACCGCAAGGGCGGGAGACCACGAACCTCAATCGGACCATCTCAAGGATTCAGTACCGGCACACGCGCCTTATCGCGAATGTCCCACAACCTGCCATGAACTGGTCGCATGGGTAGAATCATCTCTCAGGTTTTGGGGCATTTTTCGATTTGTACGGAGGGCCCCCGATGCCGCTAACAGCCTGTGGTGAAAGTCTTTTTTTGAAAGGGCACGACTTTAGTCGTGCCGTAAGTGGTTCAAAATAAAAATGGGCTTTAGCCACTGAGGGATGGTTTTCTGCATTTTCGACTTTCACCACAGGCCGCTAAGGGAGATCGGCGTCAATCTTCAGGCGAGCGGCTATCTTGCGGAGGCTGCCGTCTCGCGTCCACAACTCCGTACCCGGATTGAGCAGGACGGCGGCAACCAGATGCGCGTCGATCAGGCCGATGCACCGGTTATGCAGAGCCTGCATTTCAATCATGTGCCGGACTTCGCTTTGTCGAGCCACCCGAGCGCGGGGCAAACTGTCCAGGTACAGGATCGTCTTTCTCCGATCCGGCAAAGGCCCTAGCGCCAACTCGCCGGCTACGAACGGGTGCATGAGAATCTCCTCGCCGCGCAGCCGCCGCTGCAACTCCGCATCGCCACGGTTAAGATGGTCAATCCAGATCGTTGTGTCGGCGAGGATCATCTTCGCTTATCCTCCGGCGCGGTATTTGAGGGAAACCAGGGGCCGACCCGCCCAGCGCCGCCAATCTGCGGGCGCTCTCCCGCTCGATCAGCGCCGTAAGGCCGGCGCGGACCAGGGCGGTCTTTTCCATGACACCCGTCAGTTCCTGCGCGGTGCTTACCAGTTCGTCATCGAGCGCCAATGTGGTTCTCATAGCTCCTCCATGCACTCAATCATAGCATCGAATGATGTCTATTCGAGCCACGACCGCCGCAATTCCGCTCGCATATTTCGCCAGAGCCTGCCTTGAGGGGAGTCGAAAGATGTTTGCAGATAATTATGGTCAGTTGGCGGACAATAGAAGCAGTCAATGGACGCGGGTTTTACTAACCCCTGATCCCTAACCCCTAACCCCTGCTCTCCGAGAGGAGCCCATGCGCAACCCGGCCAAAACCCGCCCCGCCGAACCGTCAGCGAGAGCCACAAATCCTCCACAACCTCAGCGGAATCTGCTGGATACCAGCAAATTATCCACTCCCGGCTTCGTTTTTTTTCTCGTTTTTGACTGTGAATCTGTGGAGCCATCGTTAACCTATCCAAAATCAAATACTTACAATAGTCCCCCTCACAGAACCACGCAACCTGTGAATCCGCGGAACTGTGGAGCGCCCTCTAAATAATTCAAAATAAAACCCATCCACCTCACAGTTTCACAGTGCCGTGAAACCGTGAAATTGTGAAACTGTGGGCCGCCTATTCGATCCCCATGACGAGCTACTGAGTTGCGGGCGTCTTGGCGACCTGGTCGATAATGCGCTGGATCAGGACTACGCGGACGTGGATGCGGCGGGCTACGTCGGGCAGGAATTCGGTGATGAAGTTGTCGGTGGGCGCGATGCCGAGACCGATCGAGTAGCGCTCGGCGCTGGCGGGCAGATTGGTCTGGCGGCCAGGGATGTAGAGATTGCCGATCTCGTCGTCGATGGCGGAGCCGACCAGGCTGGCGTAGTTCACCATGCCGCGGCCGTTGTCGCCCTGGGTCCAAACGACTTGAACGATGGCGTGCTCGATGCGGCGGGGGATCGAGCCGTTGGGCATCCGATGGTAGTGCGGGTCCTGGCGGGCGATGGAGGGAATGAGAAAGGTGCCGAAGAACTCGCCGGTGATGTCCTGGGTATAGCTGACGCCCACGTTGCGGCCGAAGCCAGCCATTCCAGGGCCGTAGGGGGAGTGCGAGTCGGCGCCGACCGAGATGGCGGAGCTGGCAAGAATGGTGAGGCCGTTGAAGGGATCGACAACGTTGCGCGCCGCCAGATGAGCCTTCTCGCGGGGCGTCATCGGCTTCACCTCCGGGCCGGTCAGAAAGCGCTCAAACCAGTTCTTTGGCGGAGGAGAAGGGCAGGGAGCGGGTTGCGCAACCGACGGGGCGGCGGGTTTTTGTGAGGCATTGGCAGCGGCAGGAGGGGTTGCGGCAGGGGATGAGGGCTTGGCGGTGTTCGCAGCCGGGCAGGGCGCGGCGGCCACTGCAAGCGAGGGAGCGGGAGGCTGGGGTTGGGGCGCATCCGGCAACAGGGGCGCGGGGTTGGCCGCCTGGCTGGCCCAGACGGGAGTTGCGAAAATGAGCAGCGCCGCGGCAAGCAGCGCCGTGGCGGCTTGCCGCCGAATCCATTGGCCGTGAGACCTGCGCATCGCGGAACCGCCGTTCTGAGGGGTCATTTCATTCTGACGCCGTTCTTCTGTGAAATGTCACATGCGAAGGCAAGAATTGCCGGGCGCCCGATTGCCTGGAATCGGGTTCCCGTATTGACCATTGCGGCACCTCGTGGCTCAAGGCGATTGACGCAGGGCGGCGCGCATCGCAGACTGAGGAGAAGAGCAGTTGGCGGAGCTATTCCGCGCGAGGTGATTTGCCATGGGTTCGTATCCTCCTCCTCCTCCCGGTCCCCCGTTTGGCGGCGTGGGCAGCCGCATCGAAGAGGCTGTCGAATTGATCGAGATGGAGTTGCGCCACGCCGTGGCTTATGTGAATGCGGCTGTGATTCCGCAGGTGCGCAGCGAATCGATCTCGGCCTTGCGCACGGTCTCCGATAAACTGCGCGAATTGGCCGACCGCTTTGAACAGAATAAAGGACCGCGCGCTTGATGGAGAGCCTAGTTGAGGTTCGCGGCTTCCCACCCTTGCGACAGAGTGCCGTACAGCAGGTTCTTCGACTTCGCTTCGCTCCGCTCAGGATGACAGCAAGGATGGGGCACGGTGGAACTTTGGGCAACCGGCACCAGGCCGTGGTGGCTGCGGTGTACGCGGCAGCGGCCACGCTGATCCTCTCCGGCTGCGGGCATCAGCAAACCGCAGCCAGGCTGCCCGCGCCGCAAGCGGCACCGCCTCAGGCCAGTTCGGCTTCGACCGGGACGCGATCTGTAACGCGCATCGCGCCGACTCCGGCTCCGCCGGGCGGGGTGAGCGCGGACGACCTCGAATTTGTGAAGGAACATAAGCCCATCCTGACCGAGGAGGGGCTGGCCACCTGGTATACCGCCGCGAAGGGCCGGCACTCCGCAAACGGCGAGGTCTTCAACAACCACGACCTGACGGCGGCTCATCGCACGCTGCCTATGGGTTCGCTGATCGTTGTGACGAATTTGAAGACGGGCCAATCGGCGGCCATGCGCATCACGGATCGCGGGCCGTTTGTGGAAGACAGGCTGATCGATCTCACCATTGCCTCGGCCAAGGCCACGGGCATCTACCGGGTTGGCTCGGCGCGGGTGCGGGTGGAGGTTTACCGCACGCCCAAGCCCATCGCGACCGGGGGCCGGTGGTGCGTGCAGATCGGCGCCTTCACCAGCCACCACAAGGCCACAAAGCTCAAGTCGCAACTCGTGAACAAGTACCCCGGCGCGAACGTGATCGAGTTTCCCGGCGAAGACAGCTACTGGGTGCGCATCCGTCCGCAGGGCGACAACCGGGAGCAAGCCGAGCAGATCGCCCGGCGGCTGCGGCCAAGTGAGGGCGCGGCGTTTTTGACGCGGCTGGACTGATAGATACGCAACAGAACAGGATTCTCAGACTACGAAGCGCGATTCAACGCCGTCCAAGCAGCCAAAGAGTCCATATAGTCTCGCCAGTGTATGATCTTTCGGTTCTCAATCGTGACCACGGCGATGAACCTGTTGTCGTAAGGCGCGCCTGTGGCAACTATCTTTCCATGCACTTCGTATTCGATGGTCACGACGCGACCATCTTTCGACGGATGCACAACAAGAGCATCGCCACGGTGGAGCACGATGTTTTTGCCATACCCGGAATAGAGCGCCATTAGATTGGCGCGACCGCGAACCGAGTGCGGCCATCCTGGAAAGTCATAGCGGAATTCGAACAGCGCGTCCTCGGCTATGGTGTCAAAATAGTGCTCGCCATCAACGAATCCGCTCAGGCCTTGTTCGACAATTCTAAAGAAAGGGTCGAGCGCCTTGAAAACTGTGTATTCTGCTTCTGGCATCGCTAACTCCATAACTACTCAATATGCGTCAGATTGACAGATAAAGCTATTCCGGCGGCGGATAGAAGGGGAGCTTGTCGTTCTTGTTGTTGGCGCGGCGGATGGTCACGTCGTCGATCAGCAGCGCCGGGGCCAGAACCGACTCCGGCACATCGCCGAAATAGTTGGCGACGTGGAGGTCTTTGCCCGCAGCCTCGACGCTGGAGCGCAGCGCGCGCTGGTCGAGGTCGTCGAGTTCCGCGCCGCGAACCAGTTCGCGCTTGCCGGCTGGGGTGCCGTCGGGGGTGACGCGATAGAGGAGCCGGGGCACTATTTTTCCGCCCAGCGTAGACGCATAATAGACACTCTTCAAGTCGCGGTCCTTGGCCATCGCCAGCAGTTTGAGGTTCAGATCGTCGTCGGAGATCCCATCCTTTGCGGTGACCTTCAGTACCCCGATGGAGGGCGCGGGAGCTCCGGCAATTGCGGCGCGTCCGTGGCCGTTGGAGCTGGGAAAGTCGCGCACCGGCTCGCGGCCGATCAGATAGTTTTCCAGGCGGCCAGCGGTTACGAGGTTCACCGCTTGCGCGGGAACGCCCTCGTCGTCCACGTCGTAAGCGCCCAGCAGGGGCTTGCCGTTGTAACTCTTCAGGCTGGGATCATCGACGACGTCGAGAAAATCGGGCAGCACGCGCGCATGGTAGCTGGACGCAAACGGGCCGTTGGTGCGCGCTTCGGTGCCCAGCTTGGGCCGCGTGGCCGCGAGGCCGCTTGCCAGCAGGGCGTGGATCGCATGTGCGCCTGCGCCGGAACTCAACAGCACCGGCCCGTGATACTCCTCTTCCACCAGCGGCGCTTTGCGCAGCTCGTCGAGCTTGGCGAAGAGTTTCAGAATCTCTTTATCGAAGATATCGGGCGAGTCCAAATCGGCGGGCGTGAGGCCCACGGTGGCATGGGACAAGTTGATCGCCATGCCGTCGGCCGCCTGAGTGCCGGCATCGAAGGATTCTTCACAGCCGGCCGCCGACTTGCGCACGATGGTTCCCTCGCTCGATACCAGCCAAGTGGTCGTGGCACGCGCATGAAACGCGGCCGACGAGGACTGCACGTCCTGCTGGCCGGACTTCAGGGTTGGATCGGTGCGGTAAAGCCCGCTGTCTCGCGCGATCCGGGCCTCCCACGCGGCCTCGTCGACCTGTAGCCGGCTCGGCTCGGCCAGAGAGATCGTTGGCTTCTCCTTGCTGAAGTCGTCGGCCTGGGGCGGTGTTTGAACTTGCTTCAACGCGGCCTGCTTCTGCGCATAGGCCGCCAGCGCGCTCTTGTATGCCGAATCGGTTGCCCACCACAGCGCCGAGCGGAGCGCAATCGGGTCGTCGTCGAGGGCGGCCAGTTCAATCGCGCCGTCGCCCCGGCCGCCGGAGCTGTCGGTCTGGTAGTCGCCCACGCGCACCGTCACGCGCGCCAAGCGTCCGTGGCCGCGCTGGGAGCTGGTCGTGGCTCCAAACTCCGCCTTGGTCTCGAAGTTGTCGATCTCTTCAATGCGGTACTGGATGAAGAAGGGCTTCTGGAAGTCTTTCAACTGGAGTTGGCTCTCGCTGCGGTCGAGCTCGGTGAGCATGGCCTTGAGGACAGGGTCTTTTTCGGCGTCGGCGCGGGTAGGCTGGGCGGGTGTCTGCGCGGACACGCTCAGGCAGGCGGCGCCAAGAACGGCCGCAAGAAATCCTGCTCCCGCCAATGCGGCAATCGGACGAATACGGTTCATTGCGCCTCCTTCTTTGCGGGCGCTACGGCTTCCGCTCCCGGAATCGGCAGGATCGGCGGCCTGGCCGTGCCCTGCGCCTGCTTTTGCGTTTCCATCGCGCTCATCAGCATCGCCGGAGCTACCGCGCTGACCGGAATCGTGCCCGACTCCGCGCCACACTCGCCGTTGAATATCTCGCTCTTGTCGCCCGTGGCCATGATGCTCTTCATGGCCGCCAGCGGTGTTCCGACAATGCTCACGCCGCGGACCAGCTCATCCGGCCGCCCATCGACGTAGACCCGCCAAACCACCAGCGGAATGACCTCAAAGACCTGCGGCGTATAGCGCTGGGTCAAGGTAAATCCCGAGGATATGTCCTCAAAATAGAGTCCGTAGGGCTTGCCCTGCCTCTTGGCTTCCTCGATCAACTGCTTGCGCAGCTCGGCCTCCGGCTCTGTCTTGGTCGAGGTCACAATGAGGTTGCCCTGGCGTCCGGTGGGCATCTTGCCGGTTTGCGCCCGCCCATGGCCGTTGGATGCGCCGAAGTTGGCAATCGGCATGCGCGACATGAGGAAGTTCTTGAGCACGCCGTCTTGAATCAACTCCACGCGCTGCGCCTTCTGGCCCTCGTCGTCATAATCGTACCGGCCATTCAGCCAGGTCGCTCCAAATTTAGGTAATGTGGGATCGTCGGCCACCGAGAGAAACGTGGGCAACACCTCCTGGCCGACCTGCTTTGTGAACGTCTGGCCCTCATCGTCGCCGCGCTGGCGCTGACCCTCGAGCCGGTGGCCCAGCACCTCGTGGAAGAAGACCGCCGCGGCCCGGCCAGAGAGAATCGCCGGACCGTTGTAAGGCTCGGTCAGAGGAGCCTTGCGCAGCGCTTCCAGGCTTTTGCCCAGTTCGCGCACGGCCGCTTCCATCTCCGCCTGCGCGGGCAAACCCTGCACCGTCTCGGCCTCGAAGGTCTGGTAGCGATACAGGTCCATGCCATCGTCGGCGCGCGTCATGGCAAAGACGACGAGCCGCGCCTGCATGTAAGGCTGCACCAGCCTGGAGCCCTCCGACGAGGAGAAATAGTCGGTCTGGTTCTGCGCCGTGAGCATGACCCTGCCGCGGTAAACGCCGGGGAATTCGCGGAAGACGCGCGAGAGCGCCTTGACGCGCTGCTCCCAGGCCGCGCGGTCCACCACCACGGGCGGCGCCGGCTTGCGGAGAAATACCTGCGGCTTCTCCTGGCTGAAGTCCGGTGAGGAGTCCTCTTCCTTGGCGCGCACCTTGGCTTCGGTCTTCACGCGAAGGTAGTTATCGAGCGCCGTTCCGTATCCGGTGTTCGTGGCCTTCCAGAGCGACCGCGCCAGCGCTTCGCGGTCGTCGCTCAACGGCAACTCGGTGGTGGTCACCGCCGAGGCGCGATGGGTTCCGTGCGTGTTGTCTAGGCTGGGCGCGCCGATGCGCACCTGCACGCCGGCCACCCGGACGTGGGCTTGCGAACTGGTCACAAGCGCCCCAAACTGCGCTTGAATCGCTACCGCAGTCGCATCGCTGACCGAGTAACTGAGGAAGTAAGGAGGCAACTGCTTGTCGTCGCCCTGTTTACCCAGCGAGGTGAAGGCGCGATTGAGCTCGGTGGTCATCGCGTCGAGGAGTACCGGCGTGGCTTGCTGGGCGGCTGCTGCCGCTGGCAGAGCTGCCGCAACAGCAAAACCCGCAAGAACAGCGCAAAGACTGAGCATCGGGGCGGGCCGCCTGGCGGCGGTGAAAGAATGATCTGGCATAGGCTTGGAATACTTGGGCAAAACCATCCGCAACTTCGATTCTCGCAGAGTAAGCTGCCAACAGGGAAGAAACTATGACATTTGCGCGCCGCTGCTTGTTCGCCCTCTGCTGCACCTTGCTGCTGGCCGCCGTGGCGCCAAGGACGGGTCCGGGCCCGCGGATCGCGACGCAGCCGCGTTTGGTTGAACCCGCGCCGGCCTCGGCAGCCGTCCCATCGGTTCCTGCCCAGCCCGCTCAGCAGGCCTACTCGCTGCCGCCCGACAAACTGGCCAAGGCCATTACGCTCAGCCACATCGATACGGCACTCGACATTGCAGGCTCACTCTGGGGCCTGGCCGTCCTTTGGCTGCTGCTGGCTTGCGGCTGGGCCGCCGTCCTGGCCGCCTGGGCCGAGCGTGTGGTGAGCCGCCGCTGGCTGCAGGGGCTGCTCTTTTTTGCCGCCTTTATTGTTATCACCTCGCTGGCCGGCCTGCCGCTGGATGCGATTGGCCACGTGGTCAGCCGCCATTATGGCATCAGCGTTCAGGGCTGGGCGAGCTGGATCGGCGATCTGGGCAAGGGGCTGGGCCTCTCGGTGGTTTTCGGCGCTCCGGTGATGCTGCTCTTTAACTGGATCGTGCGCGTCTCGCCGCGCCGCTACTGGGTTTGGGCCTGGATGATTTCGCTGCCGCTGATTGTGTTTTCCACGCTCGCGGAGCCGCTGCTCGAACCCCTTTTCAACAAATTCGAGCCGTTGGCCAAGACTCATCCCGCGCTGGTGGCCCGCCTCGAAACGGTCGTTGCCCGCACCGGAACCAACATTCCTCCCAGCCGCATGTTTCTGATGAAGGCCAGCGCGAAGAGCAACGGCCTCAACGCCTACGTCACCGGCATCGGCGCCACCAAGAGATTTGTCATGTGGGATACGGCAACCGACCGCTTGCCCGACGACGAGGTGCTGTTCATCTTCGGCCACGAGAGCGGGCATTACGTTCTCAACCACATTCCCAAAGGGATCGGCCTGAGCGCCGCCGGCCTGTTCTTTGTCTTCTGGGGGTGCGCGGGGGTTGCCGGCTGGCTGGCGCGGCGCTTCGCCGCTCGCTGGCGCTTGGGAGGGGTGGAAATCGGCCAGAACGCGCTGGCCAGCCGCCAGGGATTTCTGGTGCTGCTCTTTGCCTTGTCGGTTGCCAATTTTGCCGTCCAACCGGCAAGCAATGCGATCAGCCGCCACTTTGAACACGAGGCCGACGTTTATGGGCAGGAGGCTATTCACGGTCTTGTCGCCGACCCGCAAAAGACCGCCGTCGCCGCCTTCAATCATCTGGGCGAGGCGTGGCTGGAAGATCCCGATCCCAGCCCGATTGTTGAGTTCTGGGAGTACAACCACCCCAGCGTGCAGAGCCGCGCGAACTTTGCGCTGCACTACGACCCATGGGTGAATGGGGGGCGGGGAAGGTTCTTTGGCCGATAAAGGCTATGAGCGTGGCGAGCCAGCAGTTCATTGAAGCAATTGGGGGTTGGAACAGCAGGTTCTTCGACTGCGTTGGACGCCCAGGCACGCCGAATGAAAAGAAACATCAAAAGAAGGTTCACCGGAAGAACACTCGCGGTGTTACTCTGCTTGCATGGATTGCGCCATCGAGCGGAATCCATGACGGCTGCAGCGCCGGGGTGCGTGGCTGCCAAGCAGGGGTTTTGCGCTGCCCCTCTGCCTGCCTCCACAGCGACTGCGAGCCTTGGGTTAAATCATGGACATTGAGATTGTTGTGGTTGGGGAGTCCAGCAAGTGGGTTTTGAATCAGCCCCGCATCCGGATCGGACAGGATCCGAAATGTGAAGTGAGTTTGCCGGCCGGAAAATATCCCTCGGTTTCGGGCGAACATGTGGCGCTGGACGTGGCCAATGGCGCGGTCTGGCTGACCAAGGGGATGCGTTCCACCGGCGAGACCTACCTGAACGGCCATCCCGCCGACTCCGGAGCCGCGGTTCGCTCCGGCGATGTTCTGCGCCTGGGCGCCGGGGGCCCGGAACTGCGCATCCGCCTGCTTGAGCGGGACGCCTATGCGATGCCCGCGGAGTATGAGCCCACACGCGTTCTCTACGAGCCCGCTCAATCGATGCATGAGCCGACGCGCGTGATGCATGAACCCACGCGCGTGATCTCCAGCGCGACGGCGGCATCCTATTCCCCCGCTCCGCCCCCCGCGGCTGGCGCGCCGGCAAGACCGGGTTATTCGGCACAGGCCGCCTATGGAGCCGCCGCCATTCCGCCGCCTTCGCCGGCCTTGCCGCGACGCCCCGACGCCGGGGCAAATGCCGTTGGAGCGCAAGTCTCTTACGGGCAGCCGCGCGCCCAGCAGCCCCTGCCGCAAGCCGCCGCGGCAAGCCCGGCAGACGGCGCAAACCTGCGCATCCTGGAAGGCAAGCTCAAAACCATTCGCCTCATCCTGCTGGCCAATTTGGCGGTTCTCGCGCTGCTTTTCGCCTGGATCTATATGCAGGGCCAGGAACTTGCCCAAACCCATAAGGACTTGCAGGCGTTGCGGGTGCAGACGCAATCCGCTGTCGGTCAGTTCGCGCCCGCACTCGATGCCAGGCTGAAAACCTTCGATGACCGCATGGACGGCATGGATATGAAGATCGCTGTCGCCCAGGACCGCATGGTCAAGGGCATGGACGCGCAGGCCAAGCTCGCCGAGGACCGCATGGTCGAGCGCATGAACACTGAGATTCCCGCCATGCTGGATAAGTATGTCGCCAAGAAGATGGCGGAGGTAAAGCACTAAAGCTTAGACCGTATGATTTGGTGCTTGCTCCTGGTCAAGCGCGGACGGGGACATCCGCGCTACAGCCGGCCAGGAGGCCGGCGCCAGGTTCCGGCAACTACGCAATCACGCGGTCTCAGTACTAGTTGCGCAAGCGGGCGATCAGGCTCGTCTGCGCCGATTTTCTTTGCGTGCTCAGCCAGTCCGCCTTCACCTCCGGGCTGGCGTAATCGACCATGCCCGAGACGCTTTGGAGCGCCTGTCCCGCCGCGTCCCGGTTGTGGTCGCGGAGCAGGATTTTAGCGTTCTGGATGGCCTCCCCGGTGACCCGGTCGGCATGGGATCTCCCCCTGGAGCGATAGGCTTCCGCCATCGGGACAAAGAGCGGGGAACGGCCGGAAGCCGCTACGGCGTGGCGCATAACCGCTTCGCCTGCCGGAAGGTCGGCCGCCAAGCCCGCATACGCCCGGCCCAGCGTCCGGAAGAGAGCCTGCGTGCGTTCTTCTTCGAGCGCGGCCAACGATGTTTGCACGCGCGCGGATCGCAGCACGGGCGGAGGCTCCGCCTGCAAGAACTCAAGCGCCTCGCCCTGCTTGCCTGCCTGAACCAGGCTGACGCCCGATGCCAATGCGGCCTCGATCTGCTTTTGCAATGTCTCGCGGCCCGACGACGCCTGGTCGAGCAGCAGGTGAAAGGCCGAGTCGTCGGCCTGCTGAAGCGCCTCTTCCAGAAACGCGATCGCTTCGTCGTAGGCAGCTTCGCCGATCAGAGACTGAGCGTGGTCGAGCTTGGCGCGAAGCTGTTCCTGGCGCCGGTGCTCCAACTCCTCCGATCGGGCAAAATCCAGCAGGGAGAGTATCTCGCCGGTGGCGATGCCCTCGGTCTGGCACATCTCCAGCACCCGAACCGCATCCGCATAGTGGCCGCCTTCCAGAGCCTCGCGCGCTCTGGCCAGGTAATCGCCCCGGCGTTCGTCCACGCTCTGCTGCCTGACGCGATCGGCAAGCAGCGATTCGAGGTTCAGCAGGCGTTCCTCGCCCGGCAGCCGCAGCCGCGCCTTCCGAACCAGCTCCAGCGCTTCGCGCGGACGAAGGTTGCGGCAGGCCTGGACTGTTTCGTCCACCAGGAGCCGATTCTCATATTCTTTGATCTGCCGTTCGACCTGTGCATTCAGCCGGTACAGCGACGATTCGGAGGGCATGGCGGTCATCGCCTCCTGAATCGCCTTGGCCACCTGCTGGAGCTGCTCAAAGCTGGTTGCCCCGGCAACCTCCTCCTCCAGGCGGACGACCGACTCCCTGCGCCGGCCCTGTTCAAGTCCGGTATTGGCGTCGCCAAGAAGAAGCGGAAGCTCGGGATTGGTAGGATCGACTTCCTCAACCTGTTTCAGCAGCTCGATCGCCTCGTTATAGCGCCGGGAACCGATCTCCCCGCGCGCGGAATCGAGCAGCGACTTGGCCTTGAACTGGCGCTGCGCGGTCTCCGCCTCTTTGGTAAGAACGTTTTTGAGCGCGACGATGCGGGGATTCGATTCATCGACACTCAGCGCTTTTTGCGCGGCCGCAATCGCCGATTTGAAGTCGCCCTTGCGCCGCGCCGTCTCGATCTGCTGCAAGAATTCGTTGACCTTGTCCTGCTTGTCCTTTTCACCCCGCGCCTTCTCCCGGAGCTTGACCAATTCGGGATTCGAGGCATCCAGTTCCAGGCCGCTCTCGAGCATGGACAGGCTCTGGTCGAAGCGGTTGTGGCTGAGAGCGTCCTCGGCCTGCATGCGGATCTGCTGGATCTTTTCCTCGCGCTGGCGCTGGGTAAAGTGGCGCTGAATCTCGGCCAGCATGGTGCGCGCTTCCGCATGCTTGCTGTCAATTTTCAGCAGTTGGTGGAGAACGCCGCGCGCGCGCGTGAACTCCTTGGCATCCATCAGCCGCAGCGCCTCGGGCAGCAGCTCCAGAACCTGCTCCTGCCGCAGCTCCGCAATCACGGCGGTCAGATCGGCGGCCATCTCCTCGGCCGTGGGGTAGCGATCGTCGGGATTCTTGGCCAGCGCCCGGTCGATGATTGGCTCCAGGGAAGCGGGCAGATCCTGGCGGATGCTGCTCAGCCGGGGATGCGGCTCCGTCATGATCTTCTGCATCAGCACATTGTCAGCGCCGCTGAAAGGAAGCTGGCCAGCCACCAGTTGAAACAGAACCACGCCCGCGGCAAAGATGTCCGACCGTCCATCCACTGTCTCGTTGCGCAATCGCTCCGGGGCCATGTAGGGCACAGTGCCGATAAGGTGGCCGGTGCGCGTCAGGCTCATGTCCTGCTCCCGCTTTTCAAGCCGCGCGATGCCAAAGTCCAGCAGCTTGGCCGAACCATCCGGCTGGACAAAAATGTTCGCCGGCTTCACGTCCCGATGGATGACGTTGTTGCGATGCGCGTAACCGAGCGCGGAACACACCTCTTCGAGGATGCACAGCCGGTCGGCCATCGAAAGCTGCGATCCGGAGCGCATGAGCTTGTCCAGCGGATCTCCCTCAACGCACTCCATCACGATGTAGGGGGTTCCGTTGTCGTCGCCGAGGTCGTAAACCGTAACGATATTCGGATGATTCAGGCGGCCGGTCCGGCGGCCTTCCTCATAGAAGCGCGCCAGCATGTTGGCATCGCCCATGAACCCCTGGGTCAGAGTCTTGATGGCGACCTCGCGCCCGATCTGCTTGTCGATTCCGCGATAGACGACGCCCATGCCGCCGCGCCCCAGCACGTCGATGATCTCGTACTTGCCGATCTGGGTTATCTCGCCGCTTTGCTTGTTCCCAGGAGAATCCACGATTTCGTCCCGCCTCTCGCCTGCCCCGAACCCCGCTAGCGCCGCGCTCTATGGAGCGTCGGCCGATTCCGGCAGCATGTTGAAATTCTCCATCAGAAATTGCTTGGCATGAACACGCTCGATTGAGTTGTCCTCGTGCGTAAGGTTCAAGAACCTCAGATACATTTCGCCGGCGCCGTCCAGATCCGCCTCCTTCTCCCGGCCGCTCGCCTTCTCGTAGATCTTCGCTGGCAGGACTTCAACCTTCTTTCGCACCGCCGCGATCAGTTCCTCCCGCGCCGAGTTTTCCAGAGCTGTCATGAACTCCGCCGAGTCGGTCACCGTTCCGGCGCTCTGAATGCCTTCCGTGTC
>JBEKPI010000076.1:0-15366 GCA_049520855.1 Occallatibacter sp. | reverse complement strand
CGCCGGAGTGGACCGCCGAGATCGCCTCCGCGCTCGCCCGCTCCTCTGCCGCCATGGCGCCCCGCCTCTTCCCCGCCATCCCCGACGCCAAGTACCTCACCTTCTATCCCATGGACCGCAAGCGCGGCGAAGGCGTCAACTGGTACACCGTGCCGTTTGCCGAGCGCCAGCGCATGATGCACGAGCACGGCCTCATCGGCCGCCGCTACGGCGACCAGGTCAAGCAGATCATCTCCGGATCGATTGGGATGGACGATTGGGAGTGGGGAGTAGACCTCTTCGCTGACGACCCGGTCGTCTTCAAGAAGCTCATCTACGAGATGCGCTTTGATGAGGTCAGCGCCGTCTACGCCCTCTTCGGCCAGTTCTTCATCAGCATAAGGCTGCCCATCGACAAATTCGGCAACTGGCTTAACGGCAGCTTGTAGCTTTGAAAGGGCACTGTAGTGCAGGTTGCGGAAAAACGCATTCAGGGCCGCAAGAAGTGTCAGGGCACGACTTCAGTCGTGCCGTAAAGGCCGCAAGATGAGCCGGGCTTTAGCCCCTGGGAGAATGCTGGCCCGCAACACAGATTGGATCAGAACTTCTCCCGGCCTGATTGAGAATGTCGAAAAGACCTGGACGGTAAGGACGTTTTGCCTTACCATGAATACGGAGGCAAATCGATGGCCACTCTTACAGTTACCGCCAAGGGCCAGATCACCCTGAAGCAGGAACTGCTCCGGCACCTGAATGTCGTCCCCGGTCAGAAGATCGAGGCCGATAAACTGCCGGATGGCAGGCTCGTGATGAGAGCGGCCACCCCAAAGGGATCGATTGCTGCTTTCAGCGGATCGCTTGCCAAGAAGGGAACGCCCAGGCTGACTATCGAACAAATCAATGAAGCAATCGCCGATGGCTGGGCAGGAATACGGTGAAAATCGCGGCCGACACGAACGTGCTGCTCCGCGACGCGTTACAAGATGACCCACTCCAATCACCGATAGCCTCAAGAGCACTACTGAAGGCCGAACTGGTTATCGTGCCCACTCCGGCGCTCTGCGAATTCGTATGGGTGATGCAGCGGCTCTATAAACGATCTGCCGCGGAGATTGCCCTCTCTATTCGACTACTCATGAGCGGCGACAACGTCGAGCTAGACCGTCCTGCTATCGAAGCGGGCCTGGAAGTACTCGACGCAGGCGGCGACTTCGCCGACGGCGCAATCGCCTTCGAAGGCGCTCGGCGCGGTGCCGACGAGTTCGTGAGCTTCGATAAGCAAGCCGTTAAGCTCCTCAAGTCGCAAGGCAAGCGCGCCCGCCTTCTCGCATGAACCACGACTTCAGCTGGTTTATGCTTGCTTTTCCTTCGGAGGGAGCAGTGGCCTTCAGGTTACTGAAACATGACCTGCGACTTGAGTGGCTTTAGCCGCGGGCCCTTCGATGACTCGCCGATATAAGCCTTGACGAAGTAAGCACCTTCTCCGCCCTATTCGGCCAGTTCTTCATCGGAGTGCCCCAACTCTCAGCAGAATTGCGGAGCGCCACCCCGCAACAGGCGCTATTCTGGTACTCTTCAAGTCATTCCCACCAAGTGAGGAACGGAGTCTGGCGCATGGAACGCATCGAGAAGACGGTTTTCATCAGCTATCGCCGCACCAATGTCCCCTGGGCGCTGGCAATCTTCCAGAATCTTACCCAGCACGGGTACGATGTCTTCTTCGACTACAGCGGCATCGCCAGCGGCGATTTCGAGGGCATCATCCTCGGCAACATCACGGCGCGGGCACATTTCCTCGTCCTGCTCACCCCCTCCGCGCTGGAGCGTTGCGGCGAACCGGGCGATTGGCTGCGCTGCGAGATCGAAACTGCCCTCGAAAGCAAGCGCAACATAGTGCCGCTGATGCTGGAGGGCTTCGACTTCGGCTCGCCGAAGATCGCCAGCCAGCTCATAGATAAGCTGGCCGCGCTCAAACGCTACAACGGGCTCAGCATTCCGCCGGAGTACTTTCTGGAGGCCATGGGCCGCCTGCGCGACAGATTTCTGAATGTACCGCTGCAGGCGGTGCTGCATCCGGCATCACCAGCCGCGCAGGTAGCCGCCACGGAGCAGAGAGCCGTAGCTGACGCCGCTCCGCCGGTCCAGGAAAAGGAATTGACGGCGCAGCAATGGGCTGAGCGAGGGTTTGACGCTGTCGACCTCGATGAAAAGCTACGATTTTATAATGAGGCAATCCGGCTCAACCCGGACTATGCCGTCGCCTTCAACAACCGGGGCGTTGCGCGCTACAGAAAAGGCGACCTGGAGGGCGCGCTCAAGGATTGCAACGAGGCAATCCGGCTCAACCCGGACTATGCCGACGCCTTCAACAACCGAGGCAATGCGCGCGGCGGCAAAGGCGACCTGGAGGGCGCGCTCAAGGATTACAACGAGGCAATCCGACTCAAACCAGACGATGCCGACATCTTCGTTAACCGGGGCGCTGCGCGCGAGGCCAAAGGCGACCGTGAGGGCGCGCTCAAGGATTACAACGAAGCAATCCGGCTCAAACCGGACCTTGCAGAGGCCTTCCACAACCGGGGCCTTGCGCGCTGCAAAAAGTTCGACCTTGAGGCCGCGCTTAAGGATTTCGACGAGGCGATGCGGCTCAAGCCGGACTTTGCCGACGCCTTCCACAATCGGGGCGCTGCGCGCGAGGCCAAAGGCGACCATGAGGGCGCGCTCAAGGATTTCAACGAGGCAATTCGGCTCAAATCGGACTACGCAGTGGCATTCCACAACCGGGGCATCACGCGCGGAGCCATGGGCGACAAGGACGGCGCGCGCGAGGATGAAATCGAGGCGATCCGGCTTGGGTCCAAACCCAAGACTTGAACACAAACTTCCGCCGCATCTCTTCCCTTTGCCTCGATTCTAAGACATCGGAAAGCACGAAGCTTCCCAAGAGAAATCCGCCATGCCCATGACCAAACCATTGCCCAAGAAGTCCGCAAACAGATCCCAACGCGGCTTCCTGGCCCCCGACCGCATAGCCGCGATCCTCAAATCCCTCGACGAAGCCTACCCCAAAGCCGAGTGCGCCCTCACGCATCGCTCGCCGTGGGAACTCCTGGTAGCCACAATCCTCTCCGCCCAATGCACCGATGTGCGCGTGAACATGGTCACTCCCGAGCTATTCCGCCGCTTCCCTACCCCGCAGAAGATGGCCAAGGCGACGCTGCCCCAACTCGAAGCCCTCATCCGCACCACCGGCTTCTACCACAACAAGGCCAAATCCATTCAAGGCGCGGCCCGCAAGATTGTTTCGGATTTCGATGGTCAAGTCCCGCAAAAACTAGCAGAGCTAGTCACCATCCCCGGCGCGGCGCGCAAGACGGCTAACGTCGTCCTCGGCGTCGCCTACGGCAAGGCCGAAGGAGTGGTCGTGGACACCCACGTCTTCCGCATCGCCCGCCGCCTCGGACTGGCCAAAGCCGAAACGCCAGAAAAAGTCGAGCAGGAGCTGATGCGGATCATTCCCCCGGACCGCTGGATCGATTTCTCCCACCAGATCATCCACCACGGCCGGCAGGTCTGCGAAGCCCGCAAACCCAAATGCGACCGCTGCAATCTGGAACAGCTCTGCACGTCAAAAGACAAGCTATGGAATTCCTAAATCATTTCTCGCCGCTTTTTGCATAGAATTATTCTGCGCAGGCGCACAATACAAATATGACAACGACCAAAAGGTCTGCTTTCTGTTCCCTGCTCCCTGGCCCCCGTAACCACTTAAGGTAATAATATACTTGACTAATGAAATCCATTCCGCGATACTCGAAGATGCCGTGACAGGGCAGTGGGAATCAGTCTCCAATCTTCACGACGTTGCGCCAACGGTCAGCAAAGGCTTCAAACTCAGACACGCCATCGAGCGCAAATCGAGGGGGCCAAATATATCCTCGTCTGATCGAAGGGAAGAATGGCTCTCCCAAACCTTCAAACCCACCAAGCGGGCTAAATCGCGCGTTTCCTATTTGCGTGACTGCCAAAACTTGAAAGACGAAGCAGCCGATAGCGCATGTACATACATACATCAGGAAATGCTCGGCGGGGGAAGCATCACCTTTCATGTAAGCGGATTTGAACTGCCCGTTTCCCCTGTGATCCTTAATTCCACAGAACCACATGTTTACCATGTTGGGGATTGCAAGGTGCTGCCGGAATGCATATCGGATGCGCTTGGAGAAAAAAGGCTCTCGAAACCGTTGAGTGTGGTCAAGAACAACGGCAGTCTTAAACGCAAATAGAGCCATAGAATGAGCGCGTGAACGGTCAATCGGGATGTCCATTTGCCCTGTGATTAACGGCGTTAGAGCTGGCTTAGCATGTTTCCCTTCAATTGCACTCATCCAAGTGTTATTGCAGTTTTCGCAGACCACTTTAGCTGTCCAATCTATCGAGTCTGTTTCAAATGTCTTCCGTTCTTTCATATTGTCGTTTTGTATCCATGCGGTTCTCCGCCCTGGAAACAGTTCCCGCATCCAGGCGCTTGCGATGTGCTCCGCAGAGAGTTTCCCAGTATGAGGGCAGAATGCACATTCGCTCATATTGCCTCCCAAAAACGCGCTATCATAGTGCCATGAATGCGAAACCGCAATCCGCCGAATATAAAGCCTTCGAGAATCTGCTAGGGCAGGTTCTCAGTGTATCTAAAGCCGAGATCAACAGGCGCATTGAGCAAGAGAAGGGCGAGAAGCGAAGTCCTAAATCCGCTTCCCGCGTCTCTGTCTCCCCAACCAAGCCAGCCTAGCCCGCGCTTTCTCCCACCTTGCCGGTCAGTTCTGCATAGGTCAGTCTTTTCCCTGAAATCTGCGATAAAGCCAGCATGAAGCGGTCTGAATCGGTCAACGGATTATCTTTTGTTGCGCGATTGTTGTAGCGGAACGCCTGTTCGTCCACGTAGCGGTCAAGGTGAAAAGGTTCCACGCTGATATAGGTTCCGCCCAGGGACCGCTTGAGTAAAGCCCAGAAGTTCTCGATCCCCTGAGTGTGAACCAGCCCATTCACATATTCCACGGCATGATTAACGACCGCGTGTTCAAAGTTGATTCCTTTGTATCCGCCCCATTCATCTGTCACAAGAGAAGCGCCGGGGGCAATGTGCCGATTCGCCACGGCGCGGAGTACGGCATGGGTACGCTCCATAACTACTTCAGCCTTGACGCGGCCACCGCGTTCAACCATGCCGACCACGATAGTCTTTGCAGTACCGGCTACGGCCTTGCCGCTGAAGCCCGGTCCTTTGGGCTTCTTCGACTTGTGTATGTTCTTGAGCTTGCCGCCGATGAAAGTCTCATCCATCTCTACGGGAGCGCCGCCAGAACCGAGCTTGAGAACCGACTTGTGCTTCATCGCAAAGCGAATCCGCTGCAACATGAACCAGGCGCTCTTTTGGGTCACGCCAATATCGCGGTGAATTTCATAGCTAGAGATGCCGTTCTTGCAATTCGCCAGGAGCCACATCGCGGTGAGCCACTTGTCGAGTTTGAGGGGCGAGTCCTCGAAGATGGTGTTCACCTTAACGGAATACTGCTTGCCGCAATCCCGGCACTGCCAGCGGCGCTGATTCTTGAGCCAATGCTGGCGAACGTCAGGCATAAGGCAAGCGGGACACTGAGGGCCATCGGGCCAGCGCATCGCGGCAACGGTATCAATGCAGACCTGCTCGTTAGAGAAGTATCTGATTGCATCTGAAAGGGTTTTGAGTTCGTTTTCCATAGCAAGAACAGAATATCGTAGATTTCATCATTAGTCAAGTATATTATTACCCCACTTAATTAATACCCCCACCCCCCCTTTATATTCTCGCAACCTTGCAGGTAATTATTTAGTCAACAGAACTTATGTAAATCATTGAATTCAGAGATGATCTGAAGAGGGCCATTGATTGGCAACTTGCGAAACTCATCTTTTTCCTGCCGAAAAGCGCCTTAAATCAGGTGATTTATTGACAAAAAAACGCAAAACGGCCTCAATAAGCCCCGAAATGTCAGAGTTTTCAGCCTCAGCCGCAGGCGTCCAGCCAAGTTCGCGCAGTGTCTGGCTGGTAATCGGTCCAATCGAAACCGCGGGAACGCCCGCAAACGGCCATGCAACTCCAGCCGCGCGAGCCGCCTCGGACAGATGCGCCGCACTGGAAGAACTGGTAAATGTTGCGGCATTGATTCCGTCTGCAAGCGCAATGCGCAAGCGTTCCGGAGCGGCTTCAGGCAGCACGTTGCGGTACGCATCCACGACGTCAACTGTTGCGCCAGCCGCTCGCAGCGCATCGGGAATCACGTCTCGGGCAACGGCGGCGCGCGCTAGCAGGATTCTCTGGCTGGAGGCTTGATTTTGGAGCGATTGCAGCAGGCCCACGACCAGGCTTTCCGCTAGATAGGCTTCGGGGACGAAAGCAACTTGCAAACCTGCCTGGCGGGCGGCGGCAGCAGTAGCTTCGCCGACTACTGCCACTCGCAAACCAGCCGGTTGCAGCATTGCAATTCCCAAGGACGCCGCGCGGCCGCTCAGCGCACGGACGGCATTGGCGCTGGTGAGAATCAGCCAATCGTAGTTGTCGAGCTTGTGCAGCGCCGCATCGAGTAGCGAAAAGCTCTCTGGCGGGCGAATCTCCAGCACAGAAACTTCGACCGGCTCGGCGCCCAGCGCGCGCAGGCCTTCGCTGAGCTTGCCCGCCTGATGCAAGGCGCGGGTGACCAGAATCCGCCTGCCGGCCAGCGGCTGCGGATTCACCGCAAGCCTCCGGCCAGGCTCTCAAGCAGCGGCCCAGCTCCCGCATCGAGCAGCATTTGGGCCGCCAGACGCCCCAGCGCCGAGGCTTCGGCGTCCGTGCTGTGGGCGCTATGCCGAGTCTCGCGATGATGAATACGAACAGCCTTTCCCGACTCCGGAACGGCGACTACGGCAAAAATCTCATCCCAAGGCTCGGCCGCCTTATCGCAACTCGCGCGGCAATGGATGCCTATCGGAACCTGACAGCCTCCGCCGAGAGACGCAAGCGCGGCCCGCTCTGCGGTGACAGCAAAGCGCGTCGCCGCATCGTCGAGGAAGGCAACCGCCGCAATGGTCGCCGCGTCGTTCTTGCGCGTCTCGATGCCCAAAGCTCCCTGGCCGGCCGCCGGACAAAACTCCGTTGGCTCCAGCCGCTCACGGACCCACTCCGTCTTTTCCAGGCGATCCAGCCCCGCCGCCGCCAGCAGAATCGCATCCACTTGCCCATCGGACAGCTTGCGCAGCCGTGTGTCCACGTTGCCCCGAAACTCAATCGCCTCGATGTCGGGGCGGAGCGCCTTCAACTGGGCCCGCCTGCGCTGACTGCTGGTGCCCACGCGCGCGCCCTGCGGCAGCGCAGCCAGGCTCTCAAACTTCACCGAGACAAAGACATCGCGCGGGTCCACGCGCGGGGGCGTCGCCGCCAGCGCAAAGGGCGACGGCAACTCAGTGGGCAGATCCTTGAGAGAATGTACGGCCAGGTCCACGCAGCCCTCGGCCAGCGCCTCCTCGATCTCCTTGGTAAACATGCCTTTGGAGCCAACCTGGGCAAACGTTACCTCTTGCAGCCGGTCGCCGGTCGTTTTGAAAATCTCGATCTCGACAGAGTGACCCTGGCCGCGAAGCAGCCCGGCAATATGGTTGGCCTGCCACAGGGCCAGTTGCGAACCGCGGCTTCCGATGCGCAGGTTCATGGGCGGCCTGCCACGCTGGCTGTATTCACGTGTGCGCCCTCAGTTTGCCTCGACTCAGGATCCACGGCGTCTGCGCAATCCGCTGGAGGAACGACGTTCTGGTCGGCATCCTGGGGCGAAACGGCGGCCAGCGACCATGTCTCGCAGAGCGCAGCCAGTCTTGTCTCGTCGTTCTCGCGGGCAGCCTGCTTAAGCGCCTGCATCGGCGGATGGAGAAACTTGTTCACCAGCCCGCGGGTGAGCGCCTCGACCGCAGCAGCCTGTTCCGCGCTGAGCGATCCCAGGCGGGTCTGCGCACGTCTCAGCTCCGCCTGGCGAATCTCCTCGGCCTGCTGTTGCAGCGCCACGATGGCTGGCGCGACGTTGACGGCGCGCTGCCGCTGGTGGAATCGCTCCACCTCGCCCTTGATCAGCGCTTCGGCGTCCATGGCCTCGCGGCTGCGTTCGGCCATGTGCGCCGCGGCCACCTGCTGCAGGTCGTCGATGTCATAGACAAAAATGCCCTCCAGCTTGCCCATCGCAGGATCGACATCGCGGGGGACGGCTATGTCGATAAAGAACATCGGCCGGTTGCGGCGTCGATGCAGGAAGGCCTGGCCATGTTCGCGGCGGAAGATGGGATGAGGCGCGCCGGTGGAACTGATCACGATGTCGGCCTGGCTGGCGGCTTCATACAGATCGTCAAACGGGATGACCCGCCCCTGGAACGTCTCGGCCATGCGCCGTGCGCGCTCCAATGTGCGGTTGGTTACCAAGATCGCCCCTGCGCCTTGCTGGACCAGATGCCGCGCGGCCAGTTCGCTCATCTTGCCGGCCCCGACCAGAAAGACCGTGCGCCCCTGCAACGATCCGAAGATTTTGCGCGCCAGTTCCACGGCAACGGAGGCGATGGAAACCGAATTCGAGCCGATTTCAGTCTCGGAGCGGACCTTTTTGGCGGCGGCAAAGGCGCTCTGCAACAGATGTTCAAGGTGGCCGGCCACTGTACCCGAGGCACGGGCTACGGCAAAGGCCTCTTTGACTTGGCCAAGGATTTGCGGCTCGCCGACCACCATCGAGTCCAGGCTGGCGGCCACGCGAAAGAGATGCCGCACGGCCTCCTGGTCGCGATGTTCGTAGAGATGGGGAGCCAATAGCGCGGGAGCCAAGCCGAAGTGGCGATGCAAGAAGGAACGAATGTCGGTCGAGGGAGAATCGATCGCAGCCAGAATCTCAACGCGATTGCAGGTGGAAACAATCATGCACTCGGTCACGCCGGGAATGGCGGCGAGGGCGCGCGTGGTCTCCGGCAGATCGTCGCGAGAGATGGCGATGCGCTCGCGCACCTCGATAGGCGCGGTCTTGTGGTTGACGCCGATGATGGCCAGGGTCGTCACGGCCCGTACCTGTGTACCCGGCTGAACACATTGACGGCGAAGACGGCGAGCATCACCAGGAAGACGACGCCAGAGAGGTATGCCGCACGCCGTCCGCGCAGACCGGCCGAGCGGCGAACCAGCAAGAGCGCGACGTAAACCACCCACAAGACAAAAGAAGCTATGACCTTGGGGTCGAGGAAATAAGCGGCGCCCAGCGGCGTCTCCTGGGCCAGAACGGAACCAATCACCAGGCCGACGGTCATGCAGGGAAAGCCGAATTCGAGCATGGCGTGGGCGATGCGCTCCAGCGTGTCGAGCGGCGGCAGCCAGTCCAGCGGAAGCCACCAGGAGTCCTCGCCGGGCTTGTGTTTGCTCTTGAGGCGGCGCTCCTGAAGAAGGTAAAGGACTGAAGACAAGAGGCTGAAGCCGAGGGCAACATAGGCAAGCAAGAGCGCCGCGATATGCGCGATGAGCCAACTGATGCGCACACCGCTGGAGGGAAAGACGTAGCGCTCCGGACCCAGCGCTGGAACCAGAACAGCGAGAAACGTGACAGGCAGAGCAAAGAGCCCGAGCGAGATCGCGTCGTAGAACCACCAGACGAGGAAGAAGAGGCCGGCGATGGCAAAGCCGAGCAGCGATTCGACTTCGCGGGTGCCCACCGGAACAAGCCGATGAGCCTGGACGAGCATCTCGACGCAAGAGACGAAGTGGAAGAAGAAGGCCATGCCGCCGAGGTGGACGCAGGTCTTGCGCCAGCGGAGCAGTCCGTACAGGACCGCCGGAAAGACAGCAATCGCCGCCGCCGCATAGAGGATCGCCGCAACTCGGAGCCAAAGTAGATACATCTCGATTCTCACCTTACTGGTGCAAGTAACCAGTATACTGTGACGCAAATCACCTGGCGGAGAAGCGACCGTCTCTGAAAAGCATGGTAGCCTCCGATTGAGGGCTCTTACCGTACCATGCTCCTTAGCGCTGCAGCCGAAACGAAATCCATCTTGCTTTGGGAGAAATCCGCATGAACGCCGTCAACTATGACCTGATCGTGATCGGTTCCGGCCCCTCCGGGCAGCGCGCCGCCGTGGCTGCCGCCAAAATGAAAAAGCGCGTGGTCGTCGTCGAGGCCTTGACCGTGGTGGGCGGCGTCTGCATCAACACCGGCACCATCCCCTCGAAGACCATGCGCGAGGCCGTCCTGCACCTCACGGGTTACAACTACCGCTCGATCTACGGCATGAACTACAGCGTCAAGGAGAAGATCACCATGGCCGATCTGGTCTTCCGGGTCAAGTCGGTCATCAAGACAGAGGCGGACGTAACCGAAGCGCAGCTTTCGCGCAACGGGATCGAAGTGGTGCATGGCGTGGCCCACTTCATCAGCCCCAACCAGATTCGCGTCGAAGGCCCGCTGGCCGACATTACGCTGGAGTCCAGCCGCATCATCGTCGCCGTCGGGACTCGCCCGGCTACCTCGCCCTTGGTGCCGATCAACGGCCGCACCATTGTCAACAGCGACCAGATCCTCGACTTCAATACCCTGCCCAGTTCGCTGATCATCGTCGGCGGCGGCGTCATCGGCGTCGAATACGCCTGCATGTTCGCCATTCTCGGTGTGCGTGTCACGCTGATCGAAAAGCGCAGCCGGCTGCTCGAATTCGCCGACCTTGAGATCGTTGAGGCCCTCAGCTATCACCTCCGCGACTGGCGCGTGACTTTCCGGCTGGGTGAAGAGCTGAAGAGCGTTGAGGAAACCCGGCCGGGCACCGTCGTCGCCTCGCTGGTCAGCAATAAGAAGATCACCGGCGACGCGCTGCTCTATGCCATTGGCCGCCAGGGGGCCGTCGACGCCCTGAACCTGCCCGCCGCCGGCCTGGAAGCCGACGCGCGAGGCCGCATCCCTGTCAATGAGCACTTCCAAACCAAGGTCGAACACATCTTTGCCGTCGGCGACGTAGTCGGCTTCCCTTCCCTGGCCTCGGTCTCGATGGAGCAGGGACGCATCGCCACCGCCCGCGCCTTCGACGACAAGGCCGCCACCTCAAACCCCAGCTTTTACCCCTATGGAATCTATACCATCCCCGAGATCAGCTTCATCGGCAAGACCGAAGAACAGTTGACCGACGAGGATGTCCCCTACGAAGTCGGCATGGCCTTTTACCGGGAGACCGCCCGCGGCCAGATTCGCGGCGACACCACGGGCCGTCTCAAGCTCATCTTCCATCGCGAGACGCTGGCCGTCCTGGGCGTTCACATCATCGGAGAAGGCGCCAGCGAGCTGGTTCACATCTGCCAGGCGGTCATGACTCTGGGCGGCACCGTCCAGTATTTTATCGATACAGTCTTCAACTACCCCACCTTCGCCGAGTGCTACAAAGTCGCCGCATTCAACGGACTCGGCCGCCTCCGCCGTTAGCAGGCGGAAGAGGCGGATGGAGGGAACGCCGACCCAGGCCCGGTGCCCGATATCTGGCGCAGCTTCATCGTGCCAGATGTGGGAAGTCACGAACCGCCATATTCGAGGGCCACAGCAGGGATGCGAATGGGAACCTGGTGACGACGGCCGGGCGCTACATGACAATCTGGAGCAAGGACGTGGCAGATATGGAGCACCAGGAACCCGGCGGCATCCGCGCCAGTCGCAACGCCGCCTCCGCAACTCTCACCTGCCAGCGCTCGCTGGCTTTCCTCAAGGAGCATCTTGCCTGAATAAGCCAGGGTGTCCCATCTTCAGCGCAGCAGTATCGCGTCTAAGGAGTCGCCGAGCAGACGCCGTAGTCTTTCGACAACTGCTCCACAAGAAACTGTTGGGCCGGGCCGGCCGTTCTTTTCACCTTTTTTCCTGAGACCCGAACGCGTTCCCCCGGCTTGATCCCGGCTACCGCTCCCACAAGGGTATACGTCTGCTGATCGCTCTGGTTCTGCAGTTCGAGGCCGTTTGCCCCGCCGACAGCGCAGCCGGAGAGGCTGTGGCCATGATGAATGGCGTAGTAGATGCCGATTCCGATTCCCGCGCCTATCGCGGCAACGGCAACGGCGATCCAGGCCGCGTCGGATTTGGTAACGCCGCCGATGGGGGTGGTCGCCTGGGCCTTTGGAGGCGCAGTTAGGGTCAGGGCCAGGGCGCAAACGATCGCGGCGGCAAGGATCTTGTTCCGTCCAGTTCTCGTAAGAATCTCCTCTTCGATGAAGATACTTTCTTGCCAACCTAACAACGGCCGCATTCGAGCCTTGCGACGGCGCGCTATATTACTTCTTTTCTCCTCAATAAGTCTTTAAATCGACAATTGCTTTGAGGATGGTCTCCGGCTGGGGGAGGATGGCGTCTTCTAATACGGGCTGGTAGGCGACGAAGGTGTCCATGGCGCCGATGCGGCGGACGGGGGCGTCGAGGGAGTCGAAGAGCTCGTCGGCAATGCGGGCGGCGATCTCAGCGCCGTAACCCCAACTGAGCATGTCCTCGTGAGCGACGATGACGCGGCTGGTCTTGCGGACCGATGTGGCGATGGCCTCCCAGTCGTAGGGATTGAGGGTGCGCAGGTCGAGGATTTCAACGTCGATGCCGTGCTCGCGGCGGGCGCGCTCGGCGGCTTGCAGGCTGCGCGGCACCAGCGCTCCATACGTCACGATGGTGAGGTCGGCGCCAGCGCGGACGATGCGGGCCTTGCCGAAGGGGATGGCGAACTCCGGGCCGGGATAGGGGGCGCGGTCGTGGGTCTCGCGGTAGAGGCGCTTGTGTTCGAGAAAGAGGACCGGGTCGTCGCAGCGAATAGCGGTGCGCAGCAGGCCGTTGGCGTCGAGGGCGTTGGACGGAAAGACGACGCGCAGGCCGGGGATGTGCGTGAAGAGGCTCTCGCCGGATTGCGAGTGGTAGATGGACCCGCCGGTGAGGTAGCCGCCGATGGGCGCGCGAATCACGACCGGGCAGGCCCATTCGCCGTTGGAGCGCCAGCGGAGCACGGAGAGTTCGTTGCGAATCTGGTGATAAGCCGGCCAGATGTAGTCGAAGAACTGGATTTCGACGACCGGCTTCATGCCGCGGGCGGCGTAGCCGAGGGCGCGGCCAACAATGTTGGCCTCGGCCAGCGGCGAGTTGAAGACGCGCTCGGAGCCGAATTCGGTTTGCAGGCCGGCGGTGAGCTTAAAGACGCCGCCTTTGCCCTTGACTTCGGCCAGAGCGTCTTCGCGGCTGGCGTCGGCCACGTCTTCGCCGAAGACGACAATGCGGGGGTCGCGGCGCATCTCGTCGTGGAGGCAGGCGTTGATGAGGTCGGCCATGGTGCGGGACTTCGCGTCCGGCGGATCTTCTTCTTTCCGCTCGGCGGCAAAGGATGAACTGGTGGGGTCGAGGTCTTCGGAGTAAACGTGCTTTGCGATTCCCTCGACAAGCGGCAGCGGGGCGAGGAGGGCGCGCTCGGCGGCATCGGAGACTTCCCTCTCCGCAGATTGCTCGAGGGCGTCGATCTGCTCTTCGGTCAAAATGCCCTCGCGCAGCAGGCGCATCTGCATCTTGCCCAGCGGATCGCGCAGGGCGTCGGCCTCGCGTTCTGCCTTGGGGCGATAGGCGCTGTCGTCCTCGGAAAACGAGTGGGAGTAAAGCCGGATGCAGTGGCCGTGGACAAAGGCTGGCCCCCGGCCGGCGCGGCAGTGGGCGACGGCGGCTTGAAAGGCCTGGAGAACGGCTTGCGGGTCGGTGCCGTCCACCTCGGCAAAGAAGAAGTTGGGGAAGTTGGCCACCAGGCGGGAGATGTTGCCGCCGGGCGTATTCACCTCGACAGGAGTGCTGATGGCGTAGCCGTTGTCTTCGACGCAAAAGACGACCGGCAGCTTCTGGTTCGAGGCGGTGTTCATTGCCTCCCAGAACTCGCCCTGCGAGGTGGAACCCTCGCCGAGCATAGTGAGGACCACCTCGTCGCCGTGGAACTTGACATCGCGGAAGGCGCGGTAGTCACCGGCCTCGCGGGCAGCGGCCTCGGGATGGCGGCTGAAGTAGCGGCCGGCCTCGGCGCAGCCCACGGCGTGGAGCACCTGCGACGCGGTGCAGGAGGAGGTGCTGACAATGTTGAGCGCGCGGCTGCTCCAATGGGTGGGCATCTGGCGGCCGCCGCTGGCGGTGTCGCTGGCCGCGCCCACCGCCTGCAAGAGCATCTGAAGGGGCGTGACGCCCAGCGCCAGGCACAATGCGCGATCGCGATAGTAGGGGAAGAACCAGTCGTAGCCGGGGCGCATGGCCAGCGCCGCTCCCACCTGGAGCGCCTCGTGGCCGGCGGCCGAAAGCTGAAAGAAGATCTTCTGCTGGCGCTTGAGGAGGATTTCGCGGTCGTCCACGCGGCGGGAGAGAACCATCAGCCGGTAGATATCGACCATCTGCTGAGGGCTGAGGCCGCCTAAGCCGAGGGCGGCCGACACAGAGTCGCGAGCGCTGGAAGCTACCAGTTCCATTCTCTTCACACCTCAAAAAACGCGATCGTTTCAATGGCGGGGAACTTGACTTGCCTGCTCCGATTGTAGCAACCCGGACTGTGGATACGGTCAAGAGGAACAGAATCCGGGGCCATGGCGCTTCCATGGATACTGAGTACCCTTTGGCCTGCAAGAAAAGCGGTTGCTTCCTCTCGATCCGCACAAAGAGCCCGGTGCGAACCAAACCTCGCTGACCTATCCGGCTCAGCCTCTTTGTTCCGTTCGCCCTCCTGGTGAAAATCCATCAAGGTATCAGGCGATTTTCGGGAGACGGATACTGCGGGTTCACCGCCGGTCCGATCACGGAGGTGCTCATTTTTTCCTTGACGCTGCGCGCCAGCTTTTCGATCTTGGCCACTTTGTGCAGCTCGTCCTCGGTAAGCGACTCTGGGTTTGTACGGCTGATTTCGTCGTCCAACTCGTGGGCCAGCTTGAGCAGTTTGGCGGCGTCGGAGACCATCGACTTTTGCCGCTGGTCATTGAGCGCGCGCAACTGTCGTTCCTTCTCGATGATATCGCTGTCGGGCATCTGGGCCAGCGATCTCTCCTCGTCCTGGTGTGCCAATTGCTGAAAAGGAGGGGACATCGACGGGTCCGGGTGCTGCTGGGCACGGCCCGGCAGCCCGAAAACCAGCAGCAGCGCCAGCCCCAGCGCGAGACGCATGGCATAGCTTGCCTGATGGCTTTCAAACTGGCTCAAACACAGAGGCTGCCTCGGGCTTGTGGCGTTGCCCACACACGAGTGGCATAGTTGCATGAACATGGCTTACCTCCTCACTTCGCCGCCACGGACGGCTTCGATTTTTCCTTGACATTGTGCGCCAGGCGTTCAAGTTCGGCGG
>JBEKPI010000075.1:0-15393 GCA_049520855.1 Occallatibacter sp. | reverse complement strand
AGAGTTCGCGGCGGCGGAAGACCTCGTCCTTGTCGCGGCTGGGGCAGTTGGTACACTCCAGGCAGCATACGAGGAACACGGCCACGCCCACTGTGACCAGGAGGGCGAGTATGTTTGCATACGTCATAAACCAGTGAATCAGGCTCTGCACGGTCAATCACCAAAAACAGCGTATTCCAGGAAAATCACTTCTGTCTGGCCTCTTCGGCTCACGCGCCCTGGAGCTTCTCTTGCCCGGGGGAACTCCGGCTGGCATAGTCTACCATCGGAATTTTTCGCTTGCCAAGTAGGGAAGAAAAAGCGAAAATGATTCTGATATGGCCACCGGCCCCAATTCGACATTGGACCCTGTAGCCGGAGAGTGGCCGGAGGAGCTTGAGGCTCTGGCGCAGCAGCCTGATAGCCTGCCGCGGGAGCCGGAACCGGAGCCGGAAAGCGGCCCGCTTTTGAACTGGCTGTTTGTCGATTTGAACTCCTATTTTGCCTCGGTGGAGCAGGAGGTGCGCCCCGAGCTGCGCGGCCGGCCGGTGGGCATTGTGCCCATGATGGCCGACACAACGGTTTGCATTGCAGCAAGTTACGAAGCCAAAGCCTTTGGCGTTAAGACCGGGACCGTAGTGGCCGACGCCAAGCACATGTGCCCCGATATCGAGCTGGTCGAGGCGCGGCACGAGATCTATGTCGACTACCATCACCGCATCGTCGAGGCGGTGGAGAGCTGCCTGCCGGTGACGGCGGTGCTGTCGATCGACGAGATGGCCTGCCGGCTGATGGGGCGCGAGAGGCCGCTGCTGGCGGCGATGGAGCTGGGCCGGCAGGTGAAGCGGCGCATCCTGGAGCGGGTCGGCCCCATGATGCGCAGTTCGGTCGGCCTGGCCACCAACCGCTATCTGGCTAAAGTGGCCAGCGACATGGAGAAGCCCGACGGGCTGGTGGCGCTTCCGCTCGACATCTTGCCCGAAGCCCTGCGCCAGCTCACGCTGCGCGACCTGCCCGGCATCGGCGCGAAGACCGAGAAGCGGCTGAACGACAAGGGCATCAAGACGATGGAACAACTGCTGGCGCTCGACTGCGAAGGGGCCGGCGAGCTTTGGGGCTCGGTGTGGGGCGAACGGCTGTGGTACTGGCTGCGGGGCGAGGACTTCGACATGTCCGAGACCGAGCATCTGAAGTCGCTGAGCCACCAGCATGTGCTCGCCCCGAGATGCGCACGCCGGAGAAGGCCTGGGCGGTGGCGCACAAGCTGCTGCACAAGGCGGCGATGCGCCTGCGGGCGGCGCACTTGTGGGCTAGCAGCATTGGCCTCGCCATCGGCTTTGCCGGTCCGCGCGGCGAGCGCGGCCCGGTCAGCAACTTTGGCGTGCCCAAGAAGGGATGGAAGAGCGAGCTCAAGCTCAGCGAGTGCCAGGACAACCAAACCCTCATCGCCGCCCTCGCCCGCCTCTGGGCCAGCAAACCCGCAGGCGAAGACTTCGCCCACCCCTACTTCATCGGCGTCCACCTGAATGGCCTCGTGCCCGACCGGCTGCACTCGCTCAACCTCTTCGACGGGACGGAAGACGACCAGAGCCGGGCGCGCCTGCTGGCGGCCATGGATGCGCTCAACAACAAGTACGGCATGAGCACGCTGGCCCCGGCCACCATGCTGACCGCCTTCAAAGCCGCGCCCACGCGGATTGCGTTTCACACGATTCCAGACCGGTTCTGAATGCCTGACCCTTGCCGTTGACAAAATGTTGGGAGAGAAAACAATCGAATGGAGCGACTGAATGAATCGACGCCTGGATCGCCGGCCATCCGAGCATTGCACTTCCGCGCCCGAACCGGAGCAGTCCTGCTCAAACCGCGGAAACGGCAGCTCGCGCTTGCGCTCTCGGCGCGGACCGGGCGACGGACGTTCTTTCGCGATCGAAACTAATTGGCGGGCACACGGCGCTCGATTGCCGGATCACCAACTCCGGTTTGATCAGGATGCGGCGCGGCTTCAACTCCGCATTTTCGATACTGGCCAAAATCTCCGTGGCGGCCAGCCTGCCCATCCGGATCAATGGCTGATGGATGGTCGTCAGGGAAGGATGAACGATGGTTGCCGCTGGAACATCGTCAAACCCCACCACCGAAATCTCTTCGGGAATCCGCTTGCCCGCGTCGCGGAAGGCGTTGATGGCGCCGATAGCCGACAGATCGTTGAACGCCAGCACTGCGGTGAATTTCTGCGACGCTTTCAACAACTGACTGCCCGCGATATATCCCTCGCGAATGGGGCTTAGCCCATCGTCGATGCGCTCCAGTTGAACGATATTCTCCTTATGGATATGCAAGCCCATCCCTCGCATAGCCGCCACGCAGGCATCCCAGCGCGACTCTGCGTCGCTCGATCCCGTGTGCCCTTTCAGGAAGCCTATCTCGCGATGCCCCAGCGCATGAAGATGTTCTAGCGCCAGGCGAATGCCATGCGCATTATTCACCGTAATATGCGTTATCGGAAGATCGCTTTCCAAACTTCCGATGGAAACCAGCGGAAGAACCGATCCACCAGCGACGGGGGTGTTGATCAGGATCACGCCCTCGGCGCCGCGTTCGGCAAAGACCTCGAGCCGCTGGCGTATCCGATCACGGTCCCAGTGGTGGCTGGAAACAAAATAAAGGTAGTTGCGCTCGATCAGCAGGCGCTCGATGCCGTTGAATATTTCCGAGTCGTATCCGCTGCTCAGTTCGGGGGCGAGAACGCCGACCATGTGGCTGCGCTTGTTGTTGAGCATGCGCGCAAAATAGTTGGCCTTGTAGTTGAGCTCGGCGGCGGCCTTCAGCACGCGTTCGCGGGTTTCCGGCGTGAGTCCCTGGGCCACGGGCGAGTTGTTGAGCACCAGGGAGACGGTAGTACGGGAGAGCCCCAGGTAGGCGGCCAGATCGCGCAAACTAACTGGTTTAGCTGGGGCGGCGACGGGCGGGACAGGTCCACCGGCGCGATGTTTTGATTTACGCACAAGACGATAATACCAAAAAGCGCTTGACATCTGAGCGAGTAAAATATTAGAGTTTCAATGGCTCTTAACCTGGTTTAATAAACTGGTTGTGAAATCGGCAATAAACCGGTACAGCCCACTGAGGCGCATACCGACCCGACAAAATGGCCGGGCGGAGATGGATGCGCACAGCAGCCGTGCGATTTCGCGCGGTTTTTGGAGGATTTCCATGACGCACAAGAAACTTCTGGCCATGTTTGCGCTCTTTGCGCTTATCGTGGCTGTACCCATCTTCGCGCAATCGGATCGCGCCACCATCGCTGGCACCGTCAAGGATTCGTTGTCGGCAGTGATGACCGGAGTCCAGGTCAGCGTAACCAACGTGGGCACCAACGCCGTTGAGACCGTAACCACTGACAACGCCGGTGATTACCGGGTTGGCAACCTGCCGGTTGGCAACTACACCGTCAGCTTTTCCAAGAATGGATTCAAGACGCTGGAGCGCAAGGGCATTACCTTGCTGATCAGCCAGGTCGCGGAGATCGATGCCACGCTGCAGTTGGGCGGGACGACCGAATCCATCGTCGTCACCAGCGCGGCGCCAATCCTGCAGACCGACGATTCCCAGGTTTCCACCAACCTGGACGCCGAGGCGGTGAGCGAGCTTCCGTTGACCGTGCAGGGCAGTCGCAATCTCTCCAACTTGATGTTCGATTCCGTGCCGGGCGTCGAGGGCAGCGACTACTCTTCGCACATCAACGGCGGCATGGCGATGACCAAGGAAGTGCTGATCGACGGCACCTCGGCGGTTTCGCAGTTGGGCGGCTATATCAGCGAGTCGCAGCCTCCCATGGAAGGCATTCAGGAGTTTGAGGCGGATACGGTTGGCATCAGCGCCGATGCGGGCCGCAGCGGTGGCGGCGTCTTCAAATATGAGATGAAGTCCGGCGCCAACCAGATTCACGGCTCTCTCTTTGGCTTCATGCACTCGGTCGGCCTGGATGCCCTGAGCGCCAACGCCAAGCTGGCGGCCAGCACCGCTCCCGATCCTACGTACAGGACGGCCGACCTGGCCTTGAACGAATCGCTCTCCGATTGGGGCGGCGGCTTTGGCGGCGCGATCAAGAAAAACAAGCTGTTCTACTATGGAGCCTTCGAGCGCTATATGCAGTCGAATTGGCTGCTGGGGGCTCCTTCGCGCACCGTCCCCACCGATGCGATGATGGGCCTGGATTCGAGCGGCGACTTGACGCAATTCGCCGACCTGAGCCCAATGCTAACGACCAGCGACCAGATTGCTACCGCGCGGGCGGTGAATTCCGTGGGCGTTTGCGATGGACCCGCTGTCCCCGTTTATCTTGGCGCCATTTATGCTCCAGGAACAGGCTGCATTTTTGCCAACAACCAGATCCCCACCAATCTGATCAGCACAACGACTGCTCAGATTCTCCAGCTTTATCACAAGTACTATAAGCCGGAGAACTCTCTTCAGGTCAACAACCAAGGCCCGGGCTACAACCCCGATCCGTGGTTCCACAACACGCAGAGCAGCATCAAGATGGACTACAACCTGAGCCAGAGCCAGCACATCAACGGGTCGTTTTACTGGGACTACTATCCGCGCATCAATGCCGATCAGGGCGGAGCCTGGTCGGCCACGGCCCCCTATGGCGGCCCGATGGCCAACTCCTATTGGCATGACACCACGGCGCCGGGCGCGCGCCTGAGCTATGCGGCCACCATTTCGCCGAACATGATCAACACCGCCTACGCCACCTTCAACCGCTTCCGCAATCCGAGCATTAATACCGCGGAACCGGGCAAATGGGACAGCGCTCTGAACCTGTTGAACGGCGCGGGCAATTTCCCGCTGATCTACTTCGATTCCGGCGAGTTCACCAACGGCGCGAACTACCAGAACGGCTGGAACTTCTCTTCGCTGGGCAGCCAGTTCAACGACTACTATGCCGGCAACACCTTCATCTACAGCGATGAAGTGGGATGGAGCCATCACCGCAACATTATCAAGGTGGGCGCCGAGTTCCGCGCCATGCAGTTCAACTACCACACCGATGTGGGGACGTTCACGGGCGGCTATCCGATCATCTTCGATCCCAGTACAACGGCTGGCACCGGATACCAGGTTAGCGGCAATGCCTTCGGCAGCTTCCTGCTGGGCGATGTTTACAATGCCATGAATAACAATCCCGACAACGAATACGGCCGGCGCAAGGCCTTCTCGGTTTACGCCAGCGACGACATCAAGGTGAATCAGCGCTTGACGGTGAACCTGAGCCTGCGCTGGGATTACAACAACCCCTACAAGGAGAAGTACGGCCACTGGTCAAGCTTTGAACTCAACGACATGAACCCGATCACCGGCGAGTTGGGCCAGTACGAGTATCTGACCAGCGGAAAACAATCCTTTGAGAAGCGCCAGGACTGGTTCAACTATTCTCCGCATCTTGGCGTTGCCTACAAGGTTACGGAGAAGACCGTGGCGCGCGCCAATTTCGGCGTCTTCTTCACGCCTCTGAATATGAACACCTGGGGCGGCATTCCCTATCAGCAAGCCGGCAACGTCGGTTTCCATCCCATCACCCAGGAAGGCCACTTCAATTGGGATAAAGGCTACAATCCCGTAATCACGCCACAGGCCGCTTATACGGCGGCCTATACGCAGGCTGACGTTGTCAGCGTCGATCCGCGCGCGCTCACGCCCGGCAACACCTGGCAGGGCAGCGTGGGCGTGCAGCGCCAACTGGACCGCGTAACCAAGCTGGATGTGAACTGGATTCAGAGCCGCAGCACCCACCTGCAGAGCGGGAGCTTCCAGACAAATCAGCCGACGATCGCCAACTACCAGAACCTTATTGAGAACGGAAAGCTCCCGTCCACATACAACGGATATTGGGGCGGCGCCGGTCCCGGCTGGGAAGGTGTTACACCTTATCCGCAGGCTGAGGCCGGGTATGGTCCGCTGCTCTCGGTGAATTCGCCGCTGGGCAACTCCGACTACAAGAGCCTGCAGTTCAGCGTCACCCGGCGCGCCGCAAAGGGCCTCTCTTTGCAGGCCAGCTATAACTGGTCGCGTGCTCATGGGGATGTCGACAGCGACTTCCAGGAGCAGTGGGGCATCGGTTCGCTGCAGAACATCTACGACCTGAAGGACGAGGCCAAGGACATCGCCGACTTCGATGTGACGCATATCGTCAAGGGGTATGTGATCTACAACCTGCCCTTTGGCCGGGGCAAGCAATTCGGGGCCAACGCCAGTCCAGTAATGGATGGCGTTATTGGTGGATGGACACTGACCGGCAACTTCCACTACCAAACGGGTTCGCCCATCTCTGTCCACTCCACCAACTACTATATCGGGTTCGCCTCGGTGTACATCGACATTCTTCCGGGTTGCAAGCTGACCAGCGGCAAGCCCAAGCTTAACCAGGTTTGGCTGAATTACGCCTGCTTCCAGAATCCGGTCGCAGGTGGAGCTGGAGTTGCGCCTCAATTGGGCACCGCTGGAAACTTTTTGTCGCAGGTGCGCAACCCCGGCCTGGCCACCGAGGATCTTGGGCTGCACAAGAGCCTCTCCGCCGGTCCGGACCAGCGGTACAATCTGACCTTGCGCATTGAGTTCTTTAACGTCCTCAACCGCGACCAGCTTGCCGGCCCGAACACAAATTATGGCGACCCGGTTCACTTTGGCATGATTCAGAGCTACGGCGGCCTCGGCGGGCGCGTTGGCCAGTTTGGCGCGCGCCTTACCTTCTAACCCAACCCGCAAACTTCTCCGGGCAGCCGCACACCGGCTGCCCGGAGGATGAAGGCAACGCCCTCCCCAGGGGCGGCGGAGGCGGAGCCCGTCATCTACACTTCCGTGGCGCGTTCCGCGCGGCCTGACAGACGAAAACTGGCTCTTCGATTTGGACTCGCAGTTTTTCCAGATGAATTTGGCGGCGGGTGGTGCCCGGTCGGGGAGTCCAGCCCCCGGCGCCGTGTTTCTCTCCGCGATGCGGATTCAGTGAGCGCGGGCCTACCCCAACCGATGGAGAGGATTTATAGTAGATTGCGCGTATCAATTCCTGTAGTGGGCGTTTCAAGATGATCCAGAGAGGCAAGGCCAGTGTGGAAACAGCTAAAATGACGGTTCCGTTGGCAGACCGTATCTCCCTCAAAGAAAAGATCGGATACTCGTTTGGAGATGCGGCTTCCAACCTCTATTGGAAGACCTTCGAGTGGTACCTGATTTTCTTCTACACCGACGTCTTCGGCATCTCGGCATTGGCGGTCGGCACCATGCTGATGGTCACGCGCCTTGCCGACGCGTTTGCCGATCCGGTGATGGGATCGATCGCCGACCGCACCCAGACGCGCTGGGGGCATTTCCGGCCCTATCTCATTTGGGGCGCCATCCCCTTCGCGGTGGCCGGTGTGTTCACCTTCACGACTCCCAATCTCAGTGGCGGCGGCAAGGTCGTCTACGCCTACATCACCTATAGCCTGCTGATGTTCATCTATACCTTCGTGAACATCCCATACTCCGCGCTTATGGGCGTGATTTCGCCCAACTCGATCGAGCGCACGTCGATCTCCTCGATTCGCTTTATTGGAGCCTTCACCGCCGGAACATTCATCCAGTACTTCACTTTGAAATTTGTCAAGTGGTTCGGTCAGGGCAACGAGGCGCGCGGCTGGCAGCTCACCATGGTTCTCTACGGCGTCCTGGCTATCATCCTGCTGGTGCTCTGCTTCCTAACCACGCGCGAGCGCGTAACGCCGCCGGCGGCGCAGAAGTCCGACCTGGGCCGTGACATGAAGAACCTATTCACCAGCATACCGTGGATTATGCTGGTGAGCGTGCTGCTGCTGGTTCTGGCTGCCTTCGCCGTCAAGGGCGCGGCCTCCACATACTACTTCAAGTACTATCTGCACAACGAATCGCTTGTGGGCACATTCATGGTGGTAAACGGCTTTGCATTCATAGCCGCGGTTGCCATTACCACTCGATTGACAAAAATATTCGGCAAAAAGCCGCTCTTCATCTTCGCCATCGGCGGAGGCGGCCTTGTGATTGGCGGCTTCTGCCTGCCCGGCACCAACAGCGCATACGATGTTGCTGCAACGCATATCATTTCAAGCATTATCCACGGCGTAAATGCGCTTGGCGGAATGCTGTATCACGGATTCTATTGGTCGATCAGCCCGGAGATATTCTTCATCTTCGCGCTGCAGATCCTCTCCAGCTTCGTCATCGGTTTTAACTCCCCGCTGGTTTGGGCCATGTTTGCGGATACTGCAGACCATGCCGAATGGCGCACCGGCCGCCGCAATACTGGACTGTTTTTTGCCGCGGCCATCTTCGCCACCAAGATCGGATTTGCCTTCGGCGCATGGGTATTTGGCCTGCTTCTCACGTTTTTCGGTTATGTGGCCAACGTGGAGCAGCCGGCGCGCTCCATGCATGGAATCATTCTCTGCATGAGTTGGATTCCCTGCGGCATGATGGTGTTAGCCGCGGCGCTGATGCTGCTCTATCCGCTCAGCGACACCAAGATGGTCAAGATCGAAGCCGACCTGAAAGAGCGCCGAGGTGAGATCGAACAATGAACAGGAAGCTGATTCTGTCGTCCCTCATACTGGGAGCGGCCCTCGCTGCCACTCCCGCCAAAGCCGCGGACAAAGCTCCGAAGCCCGATCTGACTGTGCAGAAATGGTATGGCAACGCCATCGACTACTCCGGCTACCGTGTGGGCCAGAGCCCGAAGTTGAAGATATTTCCCACCCATGCGCAGATTCTCGAAGACCTCACAATCCTCAAGAAGAACTGGAAGCTCATTCTTCTATATGGTGGAGACCAGCATTCCCAGGACGTGCTGGAAGTCATTGAGCAGAACAAGCTGGGGATCAAGGTTGTACTTGGCCTTTGGCTCGACGGCAATCCCGGCTTCGAGGGGGGGAATGCGGACCAGGTTGCGACCGCGATCCGCCTGGCCAATCGGTACAGGAAGATCGTCATAGCGGTAAATGTCGGCAACGAGATTCTGGTCACCTGGTCCGATCACAAGCTGACCGAGGACAAAGCGATCGAGTATGTCGATCAGGTCAAGAAAGCGGTGCGCTGCCCGGTAACCTTAGCCGATGATTTTCTCTACTGGCGGCAGCCGAATGCCAAGCTGACCGACCATGTGGATTTCATTATCATGCACACTTATCCGATGTGGGGCCGCGAGGACATCGACACGGCAATGCCTTCCACGATCAAGAACTACGAGAGCGTGCGCAAGGCGCATCCGGGCAAGACGATCGTCATCGGCGAGGCGGGCTGGGCCAGCTACTCGGTCGGCGACCAGCACGTGCCGCGGGCCGGCGACGAAGTCAAGCAGAAGCGCTACTACGAAGAGCTGAACGCTTGGGCGAAGGCCAACAATGTGACCACCTTCTACTTCGAGGCGTTTGACGAGCCATGGAAGGGCCCCGGGACCGAAGGCCACTGGGGGCTCTTCTCCGTGGACCGCAAGGCCAAGCTGGCCATGCAGGCACTGTATCCGGAGCTGATGCCGACGGAGCCAACCTCGCCGAGCTACGATCCGCCGCCTCCGGGCTCCGCCGTCAAGTAGAGCCGCTGAACACTTAGGTTGAGGCGCTCAACCAGTTCGCCGAAGAGAGTCAAACCAGAGGAGCAGCCTTGAGCACCACTTTCGTAGGAGAAACGCCTCTCCATAGCGGCGCGAGCAAGGTGGAGGGAGATCAAATCGAGATCGGCGGCGAGCGTTTCTACCGTATCGTAAACTACGACGCGATGCCGCCGTTCCTGATGAGCATCGTCGGCGACTCGGATCACTGGATGTTCGTCTCCAGCACGGGCGCGCTGACCGCCGGCCGCATGGATCCCGACCACGCTCTCTTACCCTACTACACCGACGATCGCATCCATGACAGCCAGGACCAGACCGGCGGCAAGACCATCCTCCGTGCCTCGCGAAGCGGGCGAGTCGCGCTGTGGGAGCCGTTTTCGCAACGCTACGAGGGTCTTTACCGCGTTACCCGCAGCTTGTCGAAGAGCGTCTACAGCAACAAGATCGTCTTCAAGGAGATCAACCACGATTTGGCTCTGTCGTTTTCCTGCGCCTGGATGACCAGCAGCCGTTTCGGGTTTGTGCGGCGCTCCGCATTGGTGAACCTGAGCGCGGAGCCGGTCGAGATCGATCTTCTGGACGGCATACAAAACCTCATGCCTTCTGGCCTGACTCGCCGCTTCCAACTCGAATACAGCACTTTGGCGGACGGCTACAAGGAAAACGAATTGGAGCCGGCGACCGGCCTTGGCCTTTTCAAGCTCAGTTCCATTCCCGGCGACCGGCCTGAGCCCAATGAGGCGCTGCGCGTGACCACGGTCTGGTCGGAGGGCATCGAATCCGCGCGCCGGCTCCTGTGCTCAGCTCAGCTCGATCGCTTTCGTAATGGAGAGGCGGTGGACGAGGAATCGCTGATCTGCGGCCGCCGCGGCGCGTATTTCGTCAACTCCCGGCTGGCGCTCGCCGCCCATAGGCGCCAGGAGTGGAGCCTGGTGGCGGAGGTCGATCAGGATGCAGCCAAAGTGGCGGCTCTCGTGGGCACCCTCAAGGCTGGCAAGAATTTGCGCGCACAGCTTGACGAGGATGTCGAACTCGGCACGGCCAATCTGGTGCGCATTGTGGCCGCGGCCGACGGTCTTCAGTGCACCGGCGACGAGCTCAGCTCCGACCGGCATTTCTCCAATGCGTTGTTCAATACCATGCGCGGTGGAATCCCCGATGGCGGATACCAGGTCTCCCGATCCGACTTCAAGGCGTTTATCGCCAAGGCCAATCGCGCAGTGGCTGAGCGTTGCGCCGGCTTCCTCGACGCGCTTCCGGAATCCCTGCCGCACAGCCGCCTGCTTGCGCTGGCTCGCGAGCAAGACGACCCGGACCTGGAGAGATTGGCGCATGAGTACCTGCCGCTGACCTTCAGCCGCCGCCACGGCGATCCCAGCCGCCCGTGGAACATGTTTGCCATTCGCGTGAAAGACGAGCAGGGCGAGAAGATCCTCGACTACCAGGGCAACTGGCGCGACATCTTTCAGAACTGGGAGGCGCTCGCGCTCTCCTATCCCGGATACGTCGAGAGCATGATCTTCAAGTTTGCCGATTCTTCCACCGCGGATGGTTACAACCCCTACCGCGTGATGCGCGACGGATTCGAGTGGGAGGTGCTTGACCCGGACGACACCTGGTCTTTCATAGGCTATTGGGGCGACCATCAGGCGGCCTACCTGCTGAAGTTGCTGGAAGTGTCGGCGCGCTATCATCCCGGCGCTCTCGAGGGCCTGCTGACGCGCCGCGTCTTTACCTACGCCAACGTCCCCTACCGCATCCGGCCTTTCAGCGCGCTTCTCGATGATCCGCGCAGCACCATTGACTTCGACTCCGCACTCGACGAGGAAATTCGCCAGAGGGTAGCGGCGATGGGCGCGGATGGCAAAGCGCTGCCGGGCGCGGACGGCGCGCCTTACCACGTCAACCTGGCGGAGAAGCTGCTGGTCCTTGTTCTGGCCCGGCTTTTCAACTTCATCCCCGAGGCCGGCCTGTGGATGAACACGCAGCGGCCGGAGTGGAACGACGCCAACAACGCGCTGGTCGGCTATGGCGTTTCGATGGTGACTCTCTACTTCCTGCGCCGGTTCCTGTCGTTTTGCGGCGGCCTGTTTGGGGACGCCGAGAGACCCGCAATCGAGGTTTCCTCAGAGGTCGCCGTGGCTTTTCGCCGGGTGGCGGCGGTGCTGTAGCGGCATGTGCGCCTGCTCGACGGGCCTATTGGAGACCGGGACCGCAAGGCTGTTCTCGAATCCCTGGGCGGCGCGGGAAGCGACTATCGGGCCGAGCTTTACGCCCGAGGTTTTTCAGGCCGTCTGACGCCGCTCGGCGGCGCGGAAGTGGCAGCCTTCTGCGACGTGGCACTGCGATACATTGACCACTCGATTCGCGCCAACCGCCGGGAGGACGGCCTGTATCACGCTTACAACCTGATGAAGGCCGATGGCGACAGGGTCGTGATTCGCCGCCTCCAGGAGATGCTCGAAGGCCAGGTGGCCGTGCTGAGTTCCGGGGCGCTCTCCGCTCGGGAATCGGCTGCGCTGCTCGACGCGCTGCGCAGCAGCCGCCTATATCGCGCCGATCAGAATAGTTACATTCTCTATCCAAACCGCAAATTGCCGGGCTTTTTTGAGAAGAATAATATCCCTGACGCGGCTATCGCAATGTCGCAGCCGCTGGCGGACATGATCGCGCGCGGCGACCGCCGCATCGTGGATCGGGATGCGAACGGCGTCGCTCACTTCAATGCCGGCTTCAGAAACGTCGGGCTGTTGAAGGAGGCTCTCCGGGCCTACGGCCTGCCGGATGAAGAGAACGCGCGCATCCTCGCGCTGTATGAAGAGGTCTTCGATCATCAGTCTTTTACCGGACGTTCCGGCACGTTTTACAAATACGAAGGGCTTGGCAGCATTTACTGGCATATGGTCTCCAAGCTCCTTCTGGCCGTTCAGGAGGTGCTGGACCGGGCCGGGTGCGCGGGCGAGGACGCTGCCGTGGTCCAGCGCCTCACGAGCCACTATCAGGAGATCCGCGAGGGCATCGGCGTCCACAAGTCGCCGCAACTCTACGGCGCGATCCCCACCGACCCTTACTCCCATACGCCCAGTTTTGCGGGAGTGCAGCAGCCCGGCATGACCGGCCAGGTGAAGGAGGATCTCATCTCGCGCCTCGGCGAAATGGGCGTCGCCGTCGGAGAGGGGCGGCTCCGATTCCACCGGCATCTGGTTCGCCGAAGCGAGCTTCTTCGAGAGGCGAGGCAGTTCCATTTTTACGATCTTGACGGCCAGCAACGCAGTCTCGATCTCGATCCCGGCACGATGGCATTTACAACCTGCCAGTTGCCGATGGTTGCCCATCGCGCGGGGCCGCGGAGGATCGAGATCACCCGCGCCGACGGTTCTCATCGAAGGGTTGAGGCGCTCGAACTCGACGCCATCACCAGCGCCGCCGTATTCGAGCGAACAGGGTCTGTCAGCCGTCTGGATATATACTTCGGCTTCGAGGACGATGGGACCGTGCCGGAGTAATGGAGAAACGGAAGTAGCGACTCAATCCGGATCGGGCACCTCTGGCTGAAAGGCGCAATACCGGGCCATGGGAATGGCGAGGGGAAAAGATGGCGAACAATCGTCGCATGACTAAGGTAACGGAGCGTCGGCGGGGAAGCTCTCATTCCCCGTCCGATCCGTGCCTGGATCGGAAGTTCCTGGTCCGCCGCCCCGCCTGTTTCCCGTATATCTCTGAAACCCGGAGCTTCACCGGGCTTCCCGGCCGGTATCGCTTTGTTCATGCGTGGGGCAGTCCTGGAAGAGCTTTAGTCCAGTTTACCTGCAAGGGATGTACTATGGGAGCGAGGTTCTTCTTAACGCCAGGTGACTCCCCTGGCGGCTCCCGCCCCTCACCGGCCGATAGAAGATCTTACGGGCCAGATAACACGAGATTCGTTCGACTGGATTCTCACCGATGAAGAGACTGATTTGCGCAATTGCGATTGTTCTTGGATGGGCCTCCGCTGCCTGGGCAGCGGCGCCCGCGCCGCTCGCCACGCTCCAAGCCATTAAAGCCTTGACGAATGAAGAGGCTGGCAAGGAGTTGCCGGTTTCCTTCGAAGCCACGGTTACCTACTTCCGTGGCTATGAGGGTTACATGTTCGTCCAGGACGAAGACGATCCAATCTACGTGCGCATCCCCGTGATTCCTGCTCTCGCCCCTGGAGATCGCGTCCGGCTGACGGGGCATACGGAGGGGAGTTTCCACCCCATCGTGATTGCCGACAGTGTGGCCCTGCTCCACCACGGCGCCCTGCCCAAACCCGTTCCAGCCGAATTCAAGGACTTGATTCGCGGCCTGTACGACTCTCGGCTGGTCACCATGCGTGCCCAGGTCCGCTCCGCGGACCTGGTGGTCAGTCCGTTGGCCCCGGTTCAGTACATCCGTCTGGAGTTGCTGACCGAAAGCGGCCATATCGAGGCCCGGCTGGACAGCCCCGACACGGCGGAACTTGAAAACCTGCTGGACGCCGAAATCGAGGTCACCGGCGTCGCCGCTGGATTGTTCGACGACAAGATGCAGCAGACCGGGATCGTACTCTTTGTCTCCGCAATGGAGGATGTGAAGATACTGAAGCGCGCGGACGCCAGTCCATGGTCACAACCGGTCGCGCCCATGGATCAGATCCTTGTCGACTATCATATGAACGATCTCACTCCGAGGGTCCGGGTTCATGGAATCATTACCTATTATCAGCCCAACTCGGCTGTTGTCCTTCAGGACGGCTCCAGGAGCCTGTGGATCGCTACCCATACCCGCGAACCCTTGAAGATCGGGGATCAAGCGGATGCCACCGGCTTTCCCGAAGCGCATGGCCGCTTGCTGACCCTGTCGGACGGCGAAATCCGGGACAACCACATCTTCAAGCCTGTTGCGCCACAATTGGCGACCTGGCATCAACTGGCCTACTGGAGTCCGAACGCGCCCGATGGCCTCCAGCACGATCTGGTCTCCATTGAAGGGCAGGTTGTGACCGGTGTCAGGGAGGCCTCGCAAGACGAATATGTGTTGGCCTCCGATGGCCGCCTGTTCACTGCCATCTACCACCACCCACTTGGAGCCGGCGCGCTTGCGCCCATGATGGAGATTCCACTGGGCTCAAAAGTTCGCGTCACCGGCATCTGCACCGTCGTGGAATCCGACACCATCAACCCGTCCACTGAGGTGCCATTCAATATTCTGCTGCGCTCCCCCGACGATATTACGGTTGTCGCCGGGCCATCCCTTATCAACACGCGCAACCTCCTTTTGGCCCTCGGCGCGCTCCTGATCGTGGTCTTCGTCGTGATCTCCAGGGGCTGGGCCCTGGAACGCAAGATACGGCGTCAAACCGCTGCCATGTCGGCTCGCACAGAGGTCGAGGCCGACCTCGAGCGGCAGCGCAGCCGCATTCTCGAGGACATCAACGAATCGCGGCCCCTGGCCGAGATCCTCGTGCAGATTGTGGCCATGGTCTCCTCCACGCTGGGAGGCGCTCCATGCTGGTGCGAGATCGCCGACGGAGAGACGCTTGGAGATTGTCCGGAGGAGCCGAACAGCCTGCGTATCGTCCGCGCCTGCATCGATGCCCGTGTGGGTCCGGCGCTCGGCGTGCTCTTTGCCGGACTCAATCCGGATACGCCGCCGGTCGACCGCGAAACTGTAGCTCTCAACAACGGGGCGCGGCTGGCGACGCTGGCCATCGAGACCCGGCGGCTCTACGCCGATCTGCGCCGGCGCTCGGAGTACGACCTGCTCACCGATATTCCCAACCGCTTCGC
>JBEKPI010000074.1:0-15396 GCA_049520855.1 Occallatibacter sp. | reverse complement strand
GACCGGCGCCTTCACGCACACGGCGGAGCCGATGATCGGCGTCTACTTCCGCTTCTGAAGCGGCAGGCAAAGGGCTACGGCGGCCGGATTCTCCGCGGCCTTCGTTTCCGCGCCTGTGCCAGCCAGGCGATGGGCGGCGTGGGCTCTTGCCGCAAGACCAGTCGGACAGATTCCTTCCGGCCGTCGCGCCCTGCCGCCCTCCCCGGCTGTGTTACCGTTGCAATACGGTGTCCCTGGGCCGGGCCGGTAAATGGGCCTCTGCCGAATGTCTTGGAATGGGCGGGAATCGGGGGCGGCGAACGAAACCCAAGAATGTCTGAGCAGCCGGAACTGATGTCGCCATCTCAAGCCTCGAACCCGGCTCCGCAGCCTGGGCCAGCACTCGGAGTTGTGTCAGAAATCCAGACCGCGCCTCAGCACTCCCGGGAACACATGCCGCAGCGGATTCCGCGCTGGCTGGAGCGCTCCGAGCTGTTTGTGCGCTCGCTGCTGCTGATGTTCATTGGTTTCGTGATCTGCATTGCGCCGTGGTCGGGAAAGCTGCTGTGGTTTCTTCCCCGGTCGCGCTTCTTGTGGGACGATAATCCTCTGATCCTCTACTTTCCTTGGGTCGCGCACTATGCGGCGAGCGGCGCGGTGCGCGGCCTGGTGTCGGGGCTGGGACTGTTGAGTTTTTGGATTGCGTTGGTGGGCATTTTCCGCCATTGGGATGGGTAAGGCGAGGGACTAGGGACTAAGGGACTAGGGAATAGGGATTAGATAATAGAGAACAGCGACCAGGGGGTAGAATGCTTTCCACGGAATCCAATGCGGGGATCACAGCGACCAACGCTTCATCTGAGCCCGGAGTTGGCTCGGATAACTCTGCGGCTGAAGCTGCGCCGTCTAGTCCCGACTCCTTAGTCCCTAGTCCCTGCTCTGCGGTCATTCCCGGCAACGGGACGCCCGCGCCGCTGGAGCAGGCTCCGCTGGCCTATGAGAACTCCGGCTTTCTCAACAGCGCCGACGGGCGGCTGATTCGCATTGTCTCGGAGTACATGGAGCCTTTGGCGCGCTTCCGCCGGGAGCAGATTCAGGACACGGTGGTGTTTTTCGGCTCGGCGCGGTTTCGCGGGCGCGAGCAGGCCGACCACGAGCTGGAACTGCTGGAAAACACCGGCTCCAAAGAGCCCGCGCCCAGCCATGAGCAGCCGGCCAAGCCGCTGGAGATTGCCGAGGGCATCGCAACCGATTTGCAGCGCAAGCGCGCCGTGGCGGCGGTGGAGATGGCCCGCTACTACGAGGACGCGCGGCGGCTCGCCGGGATGTTGACGGCATGGGCCAAGGGAATTCCCTCGAAGCGGCACCGTTTTGTGGTCACATCGGGCGGCGGGCCGGGCATCATGGAGGCGGCCAACCGCGGCGCCTACGAGGCCGGCGGCAAGACCATCGGGATGAATATCCGTCTGCCCTTTGAGCAGCACCCCAACCCCTACATCACGCCCTCGCTCAACTTTGAGTTTCACTACTTTTTTATGCGCAAGCTGTGGTTTGCTTATCTGGCCAAGGCGCTGGTGGTCTTTCCCGGCGGCTTCGGAACGCTGGACGAGATGTTCGAGATTCTCACCCTGGCGCAGACCCACAAGCTGGCCAAGAAGATCACGGTGGTCATCTACGGCCCGGAATATTGGAAGAAGGTCTTCAACCTGGACGTGCTGGTGGATACCGGGGCCATCTCGCCCAAGGACATCGAGCTTTTCCAGTTTGCCGACTCTCCGGAACAGGCCTTCGAGATGCTGCGCAAGGGGCTGACGGAAAATTATTTGCTGGCCGAGGCAGCCGCGGGGGCTGTGGCCGAGAGCGAGCAGATCACCGCCGGCGAGGATCGGATGGCGGGCTGGCCAGTGGAAGATTTTCTCGGGCCGGAGATGGCCAAGACGAGCAAGTAGACAGGACGAACTTTGGAGTACAGCATTACAGTGCAGTTGCACAGTTTCCGGTATAATCTGACGATTATTTTCGCGGTGCCGCGCTTTTCACCACCAGATCAACTATCTCCGTCGCTTGCGGGCCGCCATTCACCAAAATCCAACGACCTTCGAAAACAATCAGCACTACCTCCAAGTCCGCGAGACCACTGTAGCCACCTACGAGGCAATAGCCTCTCCCTGAAGGGTCGTCGGCGCGTATGATCGTCAGTCCACCGCGCTGCTCGACAAGTGCCGGCTGAGGCCCGCCTGCAAGATAGAATTCGTACTGCCATCTCCCTGCAGCGTCCCGAGTGAATCCGGTGAAGTTCTCATCCTCTTTCTGCAGATCGCCGCTGTGCATTAGATTTCCCGTCCTCAAGGAGACATTCGATCCCTCGTACGCCATCCTGTCAGGATCAGGACACAGGAGTGCAATCCTATGCGCATTCGCGTCCATATGCCATGCAGCCGGATATTCAAAAGTTATCGGCCACCCTGAATCGCGGAAGATGCGTTTCGGCCCCGCGGCATCGCACTTTGGAGCTGGCTCCACTCCCATCCGCATTGTTTCCGGCTGATCGCCGGGTGAGGCCTTCCAGGTTCCGGTCATGCCAGCCTTCGTCAGATGAGCACGCAGCACGCCGGGGCCTGCACACTCATCCTCGACGCCGCACTTAGATTCCTGTTCATCGTGCAGCAGCAGCGTGCCGTCGGCCTGAACCCGCCCACCAACAATCACAGGCTTCCAGTCGTTTTGCCGGTAAAACTCGCCCTTGGCAACGTTGCCTCCGCCCATCAAGTGCATCCGCGCGCCCACATTGCCTATCGAGCCAACGAACCAGGTCTCCCAGACCTGACTACCGCCTGGCAGACCGGGATTGGACGGACAAAACCAATCTGGCTCATCCGCTCCAATTGCTGAGGAAAGAGCGACCGCCAGAATGCCAGCAGCGAACCGCCACCCAATATATCGCATGCCGAAAATCATACAACTCGGCACAGGCAGGTGTCCGGAGTGAGCGTTTTACCTACGTGCTTGGCGTCTAGAATTCACAGGGCTAACATACGGCATAGCCCAAAATCGAAAGTTCCGGGTTTATCACCGCCAAACCGGAAACTGCGCCGCTACTTCATTCCGGTTTTTCCAGGTGTTTCCTCGTGTTTTCTGGTAACTTTCTTGATTCCTTCGCCAATTGAAGTTCTATTCTCCTCTTATTCATCCTCCATTGATAGTCGTACCTGCAAACTGGTTCCAGAGATTCCGGCTTGCCGGCGGAATTCAAGCTCGCTTTCTAAATCCAAGGAGCGGAAATGGCCCACTCGACCATCTCGTATCTGTGGCGCGACAAGAAAGCATCGCAAGGTTTCCGCAGCGGCGTTTCGTTGCACAGCCACACCAACCAATCGAAAGAGACGCTGGATTTTCTGGCGAATCTGGGCAATCAGTACCCGGCGATTCGGCCTCTTCTGGCGCGGTTGGAGCACCGCTCGGAGCGGATGCACGGCGTGCGCATCAACTACGCGGCCAGCTATTGGACGCCGCCGATGACTCCCAAGCTGGCCTTCGATCTTGAGACCCGCCAGATCGAAAGCCTGGATCTCGCGCCGATGGTCTCGATCACCGACCACGACACCATCACAGCGCCGATGCTGTTGCGCACCGTGCCCAGCGCGCGGCAGATTCCGGTCTCGGTGGAGTGGAGCGCCCCCTACGGCGAGCAGTCTTTTCACCTCGGCATCCACAACCTGCCCAGCGCCAAGGCGACCGAGTGGATGGAGACGCTGGCCGATTTCACGGCCCATCCGAGCGACGCGCGGTTGACCGAGATACTGCGGGCGCTCGACGAGGAGCCGAACGTGCTGGTGGTCTTCAACCACCCCATGTGGGATCTCTACCTGATCGGCCAGGAGCGGCACGAGTTTCTGGTGAACGAATTCCTGCAAGTCAACGGCAACTATCTGCACGCGCTGGAGCTGAACGGTCTGCGCAACTGGGATGAGAACCGGTCTGTGCGGCGGCTGGCCGAACAGTGGAATATGCTCTTGATCTCTGGCGGCGACCGGCATGGCGTGGAGCCGAACGCCAACCTCAACCTGACCAACGCGACCAGCTTTACTGAGTTTGTCCACGAGGTGCGGCGGGAGAAGAAGAGCGATATGCTCTTCATGCCGCAGTACGCCGAGCCGTGGAAGCATCGCCTGCTGCAATCGACGATCGACGCCATCCGGCACTACCCGGAGTTTCCGCAGGGCTCGCGCACATGGGACGAGCGCGTCTACCATCCGGACGCAAACGGAGTCGTGAGGCCGCTGAGCGAGCTGTGGCCCAAAGGGCAGCCGCCGAGGGCGATGAGCTGGCTGCTGGGAGCGGTGCAGTTGATGGGCGTCGGCCTGGTTTCCGGCGGCCTGCGGCTGGCATGGAGCGATTCGCACGAGCTGCGGCTGGCGCTGGGGGAATAGGACGGAGATCAGCGGAGTTGGCGTTGTTAGCGGAGCTAGTACCAAGACCGCGTGATTTTGTAATTGCCGGAATGTAGCGCCGGTCTCCAGACCGGCTGTCGTGCAGGCGTCCACGCCTGCACTTGTCCAGAAGCAATTACCAAATCATACGGTCCAGACAAGAGCGTAGTTAGCGGAGTTAGTGTTGTTGGCAACTCTGAGCCTGTCTGCCACACAAACTCCTTTTGACCGATTTGAAAGGTGCGGGCTTTGAATAGCCGCGAAGGGAAGGCATGTTTTCAGAATCGGTGCTGCTGAATGAAGGCGCGCTAACTCCGCCAGCCCCGATCACTCCGCTCCCCCACCCCCGCATTGCCTACTTCCCCGACTCCTTCCATGAAGTGAACGGAGTGGCGCACACCAGCCGCCACTTCGAGGCCTTTGCGCGGCGGCGCGGGTTGCCTTTCCTCTGTGTTCGCGCGGGAGACCGCGCCCAGGCCGTCACAGAGGACGGCAATCTCTGGACGCTGGAGCTACCGCGCAGCTTTCTTTCCTTTGCCCTGGAAAAAGACCTGAGCTACGATCCGGCGTTTTTGCGCCACATGCCGCTGATCGGCGAAACGCTGAGGCGCTTCAAGCCAGACTTGGTTCACATCACCGGCCCCAGCGAGCTGGGGATGCTGGGCGCGGGGCTGGCGCGCTATTTCAAGGTGCCTCTGGCGGCCAGTTGGCACACCAACGTGCATGAATACCTGGCGCGGCGATCGGGTCGGTATTTGCGCTGGATGCCGGAGCGACAGTCGGCGGCAACGGGGCAGAAGATCGAGGATCTGACGATGGCGGTTACGGCCAGATTCTATTCGGCGGCGCGGGTGCTGTTTGCGCCCAACCCAGAGCTTTGCGCGCTGCTGGAACGGAGCACGGGACGAAAATGCCGGCTGATGCCGCGCGGCGTGGATGCGGAGCTGTTCACTCCAGCCCGGCGCAGGCGGCGCCCGGAGGACCGCGAATTTGTCTTGGGATTTGTGGGTAGGCTGTCGGTCGAAAAGAACATCACGCTGCTGGCCCAGGCGCAGGAAGAACTGGAGCGCATGGGCGTGACGAACTTCCGCTTTCTCATTGTCGGCCACGGCAGCGAGGAGGGCTGGCTGCGCGAGCGCCTGCCGCGCGCCGAGTTTACCGGTGTGCTCAAGGGCGAGCCGCTGGCCGAGGCTTATGCGAGCATGGACCTGTTTGTGTTTCCTTCGCACACCGATACATTCGGCAACGTGGTGCTGGAGGCGCTGGCCAGCGGAGTGCCGGCGATTGTGACTCCCGACGGCGGCCCGCCGTCGATTGTGCGCGACGGAGTGACAGGGCGGATTGTGCCGGATGCGGAGTTTGCCGCGGCGGTGGCTGGAGTGCTGGCTGACCCGTCGAAGCTCGCGGAGATGCGGCTGGCGGCGCGGGCCTATGCGCTAACGATGAGCTGGGACTCGGTGTTTGAAGGCGTCTACGCGGCGTATGAAACGATGCTGCCGGGGCGTGATGTAGCCGATGCCGCGAGCTTATGAAACGCTAAGGCCGGTTCTCAGGTCGAGCACAAACGTCGTTTCCTTGTCGGTCTTCATCTCCCAGGCCATGCCGTAGAGGGTGCTGCCCTCGATTGCGCTGATCGTCACACCTTCGTCGGAGAGTTTTTCAGATTCCCAGGCTTGGCCGTCCGCGCCCCAGGCGAGAATCGCGTGATGGCCGACGAAGAGGAGCAGGCCTTGGGCGACGGCTGGGCGAACTTCGAGCACCGGGCGGAAGGGGATCATGGTGAAGCGCTCAGGGGCAGCGGTGTCGATCAGGTAGGCGTAGCCGCCGGAGACGGCGCATATCTCCTCCGGGTTCGGAGTGGACCATAGGCCGGTGGGCGCGGCCGCATCGCGGAAGCCCAGAGCGCAGGTGGCCAGAAAGGGCTGCGCGTCCTGCGCGCCCGGCCGGATCATGACTTCGAGAGCGCCGCGCTCGACCTCTTCGGCCTGGCGGGGATAGACGAAGTGGCGCGGAGGCAGGATGAGCGGGCATTCGGCCAAAATATCGGCCTGCCAGTTGTGGGGAAAGCTGAAGTCCACCATGGGCGCGGAGGCCGGTTCGGAGACAGGCGCGGCAGTGCGGACCGGGGTGTGGATGTGCGCGGAGACGGGAACGGCTATCGGCGCAGGGCCGCGCGCTGGGATCGTTTGAGCTGTCTTGGCTGATTTGTAGCCGAGGATCCACTCCTGCTGCTCTTCGGTGTCGGGAACCGGATACAAGCGGGCTGTTTCAATCGCGGTCAGCGCGATCGCCGGCTCCCAGCCAAGCTCGATCAGGGCGCAAGCTGCGGTGACGGTGGCCCGGCCGATGCTGCCCAGGCAATGCACGCCGATGCGCTCTCCGGCGCGCAGGCGGGCGGCAAGCCCGGCGGCAAAGGCCTGGAATGCGTTCGCGTCGGGCGGAAGGCTGTGATCGGGCATGGGGTGAGAGAGAAATCCCATGCCGATTTTGCGGGCGACGCGGCCTTCGTCGGCCAGGCCGAGTCGTTCAGCCTCTTTGTCTTCGAGGAGCGAAACGAGGGTTTGGATGCCGCCGCGCTGGTAGAGGCGCAGCGTGTCGCGCAGGCCCCAGCCGCCCTTGGGACAGGCCACGACGGCCAGTCCCGGAGGCGGTTGGCCATGAACCCAGAAGATGCAGTTCCAGAACATGTCGGCCATGGCGCTCAGACTCCCACAAAGCGTTCGATGCGCTGGCGAACGCTGAGGACGCCCAGGCCGAGCGCCGCGCCGTCTTCGATGATCGGCAAGACCTTGTCGAAGTCCGGGCCGGAGTGCGCGCCGGTGAGCGCGATGCGGACCGGATGGAAGAGTTCCTTGCCCTTGACGCCGGTGGCGGCCTTGATCTCGTTCAACCACGCCTTGAAAGTCTCTGGCGAGACGGGGCCGATATGGGCGCGGACACGGCCGGCCAATTCGCTGAGCACGGTGCGGGCGGAGTCGGCGGCTAGGATGACGGCGTTCTCCGGGTTGGCGCGGGCGGCCTCGGGATCAAAGCCGAGGACGGGAGCGGCCTTCAGGGGGAGCTGGTCGAGGTGATCGACATAGGGGACAAAGACCGCCAAAAGCCGGGCGAACCAGGACTGAAGGGGTTCGGGAATCGGGGACAGAGGTGAAAAAACAGACGAGCCCTCCGAAGAATTTTCCTCAGGGGCTAAAGCCACCGATTCGTTGGCAGGATGAATGTACGGGCTAAAGCCCGTACCCTTCACGGCAAAATAGCCCCAGGCGAGGGCTGAGAGCCGCTCGGGGGCTGCGAGTTTCAGATAGTGGCGATTGAGCCAGTTGAGCTTGTCGAAGTCGAAGATGGCCGGCGAGGGCGTGACACGCTCAAGCGAAAAGGCGCGGGTGAGTTGGTCGAGTGTGAAGGTTTCGGTCTTGCCGTCTTCGGCTCCCCAGCCGAGCAGGGCCAGGTAGTTGACCAGCGCCTCGGGCAAGTAGCCCATCTCGCGGAAGGTGGAGATGGAGGTGGCTCCGTGGCGCTTGGAGAGGCGTTCGCGGTCGGTGCCCAAAATAGTGGAGAGGTGAGCGAACTCGGGCACCGTCCAGCCGAAGGCCTGATAGATGGCCACTTGCTTGGGAGTGTTGGAGATGTGGTCGTCGCCGCGGATGACGTGAGTGATGCCCATGAGGGCGTCGTCGATGGTGACCACGTAGTTGTAGACCGGGACTCCGCCTGAAAGGCCCGCTGTGCCGCCAGTGGCCGAGCGAACGAGAATCGGGTCGCTGACCGTCTCGGCGGCAAACTCGACCGGGCCGCGGACCAGGTCATGAAAGCGCAGCGGCTCGACACCGATCTTGAGGCGGACGGCGAAGGGTTTGCCGGCGGCCAGGTTTTGGGCGATGGCCTCGGTGGTGAGAGACCGGCAGCGGCCTGAGTAGACTTGCGCGCCTTGCTCGGCGACGGCCAGCTTGCGCTCGGCCTCCAATTCGTCAGGAGTGCAGAAGCAGCGGTAGGCCCTGCCGTCGGCCAGCAGGCGCTCGGTGTGCTGGGCATAGATGGCGAGCCGCTCGGACTGGCGGTAGGGGCCGACGCTGCCTTTGTCCGGGGAGCCGGGAGCCGCATCCGGTCCGGCTGGGCCTTCGTCCCAGTCGAGGCCGAGCCAGCGCAGGTCTTCGATGAGCTGGGTTTCGTAGCGGGTTTCGGAGCGTTCGAGGTCGGTGTCTTCAATGCGGAGGATGAACTGGCCGCCGGCGCGGCGGGCGAAGAGCCAGTTGTAGAGCGCGGTGCGCGCGTTGCCCACGTGCAGCAGGCCTGTGGGCGAGGGGGCAAAGCGGACGCGAGGTTTCTGGGCAGTCATCTTACTCTTGATGATAGACGGCGATGCCTCACAGCAGAAAGACATACCCGTACCAGGAGGGCACGCTCACGGTGAGCGAAGCGCCGTCGGAGGGGACATTGAGCGTCATTGGACTTACATCGGCGTTGATCTTCTCGGTCCAGGCGCCGGCTTTGGGAAACGGAAGAGTGATTGTGCCGGCATTCCCGCTGAAGTTGAGCAGGACGATTGCGTATTGCTCGGCTGCGCTTGCCGTGGCGGCAGCGTGGCGCTGGTAGGCGACAATGCTGTTGCCCTGGAGCGATTGCTGATAGAAGAAGTAAGATTCGCGGCTGCGCAGAGCGGGGCTTGAGGCGCGCAGTAGCCCGAGGATGCGGTAGAGCCGGATCAGCGGCCCGCCCGCATCGTCGTAGAAATACTCCCAATTCACGTCGCGGCGCAGGTTGATGCGCGCAGCTCCGCTCTGCGGCAGCTCGTAGTTGTCTCCAAACTCCTCGCCTTCCCACAGCATGGGCACGCCTTGAGCGGTGTAGAGCGCGATGGCGAAGGGCTGAAGCATGAAGAAGTTGTTGCGATTGCCCCAGGGCAAGGGGCCGTCGCCGGTGAGGCCGGAAAAGCAGATCAGATGGCTGTGGTCGTGCGAGTTGAGATATTGAAAGGGCGCAACGGGCATTTCGACGGGGTTGCCCACTGAATCCACCACCGTTTTGGTTGCCGGATAGACGCCGCCGAAGTAGGGGTCGAGGTTATGCGCGAACCCGGTCAGCGTGCCAGCGTCGAGAGCGCCGCCTATCGCGGATTCGGCGCTATTCAGCAATGCATCCTGCCAGGCGGCGGTGGTGTAAGTGGAGCGCAGCACCGTGGGAGCGATCGAAAGCGCCTCGGCGCACTGGATAACTCGGCTATAAGCGCCGGGGGCGCAGCCGAAGCGCGGAATCCCTCGTGAGTAGTTATACGTCTCATAGGCCAGCAGAGAGTAGCCGGTATCGGTGGGCGACTGATAGAGGTCGGTAACCTCGTCGTATCGAAAGCCGTCGACGTGATATTCGTCCAGCCATTGCTGATTGGCGATCAGGAAGAACTGCTGCGCAAAGGCCTGCGAAAAGTCGACCACCGGGCCAAAGGGGCCGTTGGCTCCAATCATGGGGCTGGCGATTCCGGGAATCCCGGCATTTGCAATATCCTGGTAAACCTCGTAGTACGGGAAGGAAGGATCGACGTGCTGATAAACCAGATCGAGAATGACGGCGAAGCCGCTGGCATGGCAGGCATCGACTAACTGTTGCAGTCCTTGCGGGCCGCCGTAGTCCGCGTTCGGGGCAAAGTATTGGATGGGACCATAGCCCCAATCGAAATCGAGTTTTGTGCTTGTGACCGGCATCAGTTCGAGGCAGTTCACGCCAAGACCTTTGAGATAGGGCAGCCGGTCGGCGATGCCTTGGAAGGTATTATTGAACTGATCCACGTGAATCTCGTAGACGACAAGGTCATCAAGTTCGGGAGTCGTCCAGTTGGCGTCCGTCCAGGCAATTGGCGCTGCCGGAACGCGGGCACAGGGGACGGCGGCTAACATTCCCACGTCGGTTTGATGGGCAAACGGATCGGTAAACCAGCGCGAGATCAGCGTCCTTTGCCCGCCCGCGGGGGTCCACCATAGCTGGAAGCGATAGAGATAAATGCCATCCTGGCCGTAATGACTTTGCGGGTCGGGCTGAAGCTCGGCCGTAGCCGTCCATAAGTCAAGACCGCTCGTTGGCGACAGTTGCCAGGCAAGACTCACATCGACAGGATTGATTCCGGGAGTGAACCGGTCTGCCTGGTGAATGATGCGAACGATCACCTCGAAGCCGGCTGTGCTTTGCACGCCCGGAAGATACAGGCCGAAGCGAATCGACAGAAGGCCATTCGCATCGGCAGAGCCGACGGCGCCCACTTCATTCAGAATGACTGGCATGATGGAAGAACCTCGTTTTCGGGAGTCGCAGGGGGAAAGAGGCTGCGAAAACAGGGTAGACAAAATCGATCTGCATCGCGTGGCGCGGCTATCCAGGTTGCCGCCTGGTTCAAGGAATATAGCATATTTGCGGTTTAGATTTGACGAAAAGACCGATGTTCCTTCGAGCGAGCGGGCAATTCATGCCTGCGAGGGAAGAGTCGGAGCGATGCTCTTGTCTCTGTGGGCAAGAACGCAGGCTCACTTGCTGAAATGCTCCCAGCCGTGGGGTTCGAGGGGTTGAGTTCCCTGCTCTCCGATGAGGGTGACGGCGGGCTGGCCTGCGCGGCGTTTGAGAATGTGGCCGATTCGTGTGACGGGAACCCCGGCGATGGCGCGGGGCAGGCGGGCGGTCGGCGGAGCGGTGAAGAGCAGTTCGTAGTCTTCGCCGCCGTGAAGGGCCTGAGCGAGGGTTGCCGCCGGATGAATGGGAAGGAGTGACGCATCGACCTTGGCGGCGACGCCAGACTCGGCGCAGAGATGGGCCAGGTCGGTGGAGAGGCCGTCGCTCAGGTCGATAGCGGCGGAGGCCAGCCTGCGGCGCTGAAGAAAGAGGCCCTGAGCGATGCGCGGCTGAGGATAGAGGTGAGGGGCGAGCAGGGCTTCGAGCTTCTTGGGGATGCGTGGAGGGCGGGCGCGACCGGGTTGGGCTTCGGCCAGCGTGGCCAGGCGGGCAAGGCCGGCGGCGGCTCCGCCGAGGGAGCCGGTGACGTAGAGCAGATCGCCTACCCTTGCGCCGGAGCGGAGCAGCGCGCGGCCGCGAGGAACTGCGCCGGCCAGGACAATGTCTGCTACGGCGACCGGAGATTCGGCCAGATCGCCGCCGGCCAGCGGGGTCTTGTGGGCCTCGGCCAGGGCCAGCAGGCCATCGAGGAAACGCTGGACCCAGGAACGACTCCCTGCTCGCCGACCTTCCGCAGATTCGGTAAGCGAGCGCGGTAAACCCAGGGAAAGAAAGGCTGCCAGGGGGCGAGCGCCCATGGCGGCCAGATCGCTCAAACCGCGCGACAAGGCGCGATGGCCTACGGCTTCAGGCTGGTGCCAGTCGAGGCGGAAGTGGCGGCCGGCGATCGACAGATCGGTCGTTACGGCCAGTTCTTCGCCGGCGCGCGGGGCCAGCAGGGCGCAGTCGTCGCCGATGCCCAGGCGAAGGCCGGCCTTCCTGCCGAGGGCGCCGTTCGGAGCGCGGCCGGCTGCCCGCTCGCGAATCTCGCCGAGCAAGGCAAGTTCGCCTCGTCCGTGGGCGGTTGTGGGGGCAGTTTGCCTCATATGCATCTCATGAGAATAGGGTAAACCGGGGAGCTTGGGGGCCAAGCGGCCCTCATGCCGACGCCGGCTCCAGCCGATCCTCCATCAAGAAAGGTAACCTTGCCAGTATTAAATTTCGTTGACCGGAGAAGGGGCGGTTTGCTAGCCTTGATTCACGTTCCTGGGAGTGCGCCCCTTGGGGTGTATCTGTTGATTTGGGGGCCGAAGGGCTCCTTTGCCTTGCGGTGTTGTCAAGTACACGGCGAACTGCGACCCTGCCCACGGCAGGGATGAAGGGCTAGGATGCTGCGCAAGCGCTATTACATTTTATTTGTCGCCAGAGATGAAGACGGGCGGATTCGCAAGATCCCGCTGCCGCTTCAGTATGCGTATGGCTTTGTAGCCGCCGCGCTGGTGGGCGCGTTTACGATCGTGGGGCTGGCCGGCTCCTATACCCGCATGTTGCTCAAGACAGAGAGCTTCAACCAGGTCCGCCAGGACCGCGAGACGCTGCGCAAAGACTACAAGCAGATGGCGCAGATTGCGCACGACCGCAACGTGCAGGTGGCCTCGCTAGGCGCACTGGCCAATGAAGTGACCGCGCTTTACGGTCTGCGGCAGAACAAGCTGGCCGCATCCAAGCCCACAACGGCCGCCAGCGCCGCGGCTGAGCCGACCCCCGCCAGCCTGTCTGTGACCGACGACGTTGACCCGCAAGATGTGAAGCTCTCCATCGACCAGTTTTATGCGCTGCGCGCACAGGCCATGTCGGGCAGGGTCTCCCGGGCGCTGGAGAGCGGCCTGTCGCCCAACTTTGCCGGCGACTGGACGGAGCTGGCCGATGCGCCCTCGCTCTGGCCGCTGGAGGGCACAGTGGGCTCCGGCTTCGGATCGCGCCAGGATCCGATCAGTGGGGAAGGCGCCTTTCATACCGGCATCGACATTGACGCGCCCTACGGATCGCCGGTACGAGCCGCGGCCGACGGCGAAGTGACCGGTGCCACCATGGGCGCCGGATACGGTCGCCAGATCGTGCTCAGCCACGGCCACGACGTGCTCACGCTCTACGGGCACCTCTCCGCGATTGCGGTTGTGCCCGGCCAGCACGTGACCCGCGGCCAGGTCATCGGCTATGTGGGCCAGTCGGGCCGCGCCACCGGCCCGCACCTGCACTATGAGGTGCGCGTGCATAATGTTCCGGTCAATCCGCACAAGTATCTGCGCATGACCTTTGAGCAGATAGCCTTCAGCGGGCCAGACCCGGCTCAACCGGCAGCCAACTGATCCCATCGCCCTCATGTTGATTCTGAAGAGTTGGCGCGGTTTTTCCGGTTTGGGCGCGAAACGTTGATACCTTGCCTAAACGGTTCAATACCATCCACTTCCGCCGGCGATTCGCGCGGCGCGCAAAAATCCCGCGCCCGCTAACAGCGCAGTATTGATTTCGTCGATAGAATAGATGTGGGGACTTTGGCGATGCGGCTGTCTTTGAGGAACTTTTCGCTGATTCTGGCACCGGCGCTGCTCGTGGCGGCCGGTTGCGGCAGCGGACTGGTCGCGGCCAACTCCTCGAATGCAGCTTTTTCCATCGCTCCCAGCGAAGTATCCATAGACACCAACTGCACCGGCTGCAATGCGGCGAACGCAAAAGGGGGCCTGGCCCATCAGTTCACAGCCACCCTGGCGGGCGGCGGCGCGGCGGAGGTCATCTGGTCGGTTGCCGGCGGCGACGCGACCAGCGGGCCGGGGAGCATCAATCCGAGCGGCCTGTACACGCCGCCCAGTTACCTGACCGCCGACCGCGCCGATGTGGTGGTGACCGCGACTTTGGCGGCGAATCCAAGTCTGCGGGCGAGCGCCATGATCACCGTGACGCCGGGATTCCTGCAACCCCTGACGCCGGAGAACGTTGCCCTGGGCGCCAATGGCGCGGTCTCGGTCACCGGCATTCTTGCCGAGGCGGGCGGGGCGGCCGGCATCGACTTCGAGCTGGCAAGCTCGGCAACCGGCCAAAGTGGCGGGCAAGGATCGCTCAGCGCGGTGAGTTGCCAGCGCGACAGCAAGGCCTTCACCTCATGCACAGTCACATACACGGCGCCGGCCGCGGTTCAGGCCACCGGCGCAACCTATGTGGTGGCCACAGTGGGAAAGTCTGGGTCCGGCTCGGTTTCGAGTTCCCGAGCCTCCTCGGTGGTGCTGGTGAATTCCGCCGGGGTCACGAGCAACCCGGCCACGCATCAGAGCCAGTTGCCGGCGTTTGTGCCACTGGGCAGTTCGGGCGGCAACAACAGCGACTACGACACGCGCGGCGAGCAGATCGTCGATTGCTGCAGCGGCACGCTGGGCGCGTTGATTGAGGACTCCTCGAAGCGCCAGTACCTGCTGAGCAACAACCACGTGCTGGCCCGGAGCGACCACGCCAGCGTGGGCGACACCATCATCCAGCCGGGGCTGATCGACAACAACTGCACGCCGTTTGGAGATCATGTTAGCCCAGAACCTATCGCCCCGGTGGCCTGGCTGACCGGCTGGCTGCCGCTCAGCTCGAAGCAGACCAATGCGGACGCGGCCATCGCGCAAGTGGCCTCGCATGCCGTGGACCCGAGCGGCAACATTCTGGAGTTCGGCGGCAGGCAGACGGACGGCACACTGGCCGCCGCGCCCCCCGGCATCAGCTCGACCGGCGGCAAAGGCGAGCTGGCCGCGCTGGATTTGACGGTGGCCAAGAGCGGACGGACCACTGGATTAACGTGTGGCGGCATCTCGGCCATCGACCTCGACGTGACCGTCGATTATTACCTGGACTGCGCGGAGACGCGGCCCTACCTCACCAAGACCTTTACCCATCAGTTGGGGATGAGCGGCAATCAGTTCAGCGATGCGGGCGACTCCGGCGCGCTGGTGGTCGATGCCGCCAACGCCGAGCCGGTGGGCCTCTACTTTGCCGGCGGGACGGATCTGGCTGGCGTGAGCCAGGGCGTGGCTAATCCGGCCCCCGACGTACTGAGCGAGTTAGGCGCGGAGTTGGGCGGGGCTTATAGCTTTGTCGGCACGACCGACCATGGGGTCAGTTGCCTGAGCTATGGCGACAGCACCGTCGCCGCGGCGCAGGGCCATTCGCTCAGCGATGCGGAGACCATGCGCGCCCAGCAGGCCCTCGGGCAGGCTCGGCTGCTGGTGAATCCGGCGGCTGGGATTCTAGGCGTGGCCATCGGCAAGAGCAGCGACCAGCCCGGCGAAGCCGCAGTCATTCTCTATACGGACGAGAACAAGCCGGGGAGCGTGCCAGCCATAGTGGACGGAGTGCGCACCCTGGCGATTCCCACTACGGCCAGCGCGGTGGCTTACGGCTCGGCGCCGCAGACTCCCGCGGCCAGCGCCGTCTCACTGCCTGCTTCGGTACTCGCGCAGGCTCTCGCCGCCAAGAATCA
>JBEKPI010000073.1:0-15551 GCA_049520855.1 Occallatibacter sp. | reverse complement strand
GCCGTAACCTCCGAGACGCGCAGGCCACCGGCATAGAGCAACTCCAGAATCGCGCGGTCGCGCAAGGCCGTGGCCTGGGCCTGCGGATGCTCGGCGCTCAGGCGCGCCCGCTCCAGCATCTCGGCCACCTCCGGCTCGGCCAGCGATTTGGGCAGCACCTTCCACGCTTTGGGAGACTCGATGTTGACGGTTGGATCGTGATGGATGCGGCGGTCAAGCAGCAGCCACTTGTAAAAGCCGCGCAGGCAGCTCAGCTTGCGAGCCGCCGAACGCTGGTCGATGCCGTGGCCGCGCAGATGCTCGAGAAAAGCCGCCACATCCTGCTGCACTGCGGTCAGCAGCACGCCATGCCGCGCTTCGATGAATTCGGCAAAGGTCTTCAAGTCACTGTCATAGGCCTCGCAGGTCAGGGGGCGCAGCCCTTTTTCCACGCACAGGTAGGTCAGGTAGTCCTTCAACAGCGATGAATTGCGCTCGGTGTCCACATCTACGATTATCAGCGCCTTCGGCTGCCTCCGGCGGCGCCGCGCGCGCTGGCGAACCTCGTTCATCAAGGACTCAACATCGGCAACAGCGATTTCTCGCGGCGACGCTGGCAGGCACTGGCTCCGGCAGATTCGCTTCCATGGCGGGATGGCAGACCCAAGGCCGGACGGAGTATAACGCTGGAATGGGGGCCTGGGCGGCAGTGGAGATCGACGCATGGCTGCGCGAAGGCGGCCGGGTAGTCACGGCCAGCGACCGCGCCGCGCGCGCCCTGGCCACGGCTTTCCATCGCGCCCGCCAGGCGGAAGGCCTGACCGCATGGCCCGCGCCCGACATCCTCGATTGGAAGAGCTTCGTCCGCGCTGCATGGGACGCGCGTTGCGGCGATGGGCGCCTTGTGTTGAATCCCGCGCAGGAACAGTCGCTGTGGGAAGAGATCGCCGGCCTGGATCGGTCACTGGCTACTCTGCTCGAAGGCCCGCGCCATCGCCTGGCCGCTATGGCCATGGAGGCCTACAATCTGCTTTGCTCGTATGCTCCGCGCTACCTGCGTTCGTCCGCGCGAGCCGGATGGGATCGGGACGCAGCCGCTTTCAGCGGTTGGCTTGCGGCTTTTGACGAGACCTGCCGGACGGAAAGCCTGCTGAGCGCCAGCCGCCTGCCGCACGAGCTGATTCCGCTGCTGGAGGCGGACCCGGCAAAGCGTCCGCCGCTGCTCCTGGCCGGATTTGACCGCATTCTGCCCGTGCAGCGCAGACTATTCGATGCCTGGGGCGAGTGGCGCGAGGCTGCCAGCGGCGAGCCGGCTGCCGTGGTTCGTTTCCATGCCGCCGCCGATGCACAGGCGGAACTCGCCGCTTGTGCGATTTGGTGCGGCCGCCAGCTCGCCGCCAACCCTGATGCGCGCCTGCTCGTCGTCACACAGGCCGTCAGTGAACGCCGCGGCGAGATCGAGCGCGCGCTTCTTCGACACGCCGGCTCAGCGTTTGAGTTTTCGCTGGGAATTCCGCTCAGCCGGGTTGCGCTTGTGCGGGCGGCGCATCTCGTGCTGCGCTGGCTTGACGGAAGCCTGAGCGAGCAGGAACTCGATTGGCTGCTCTCCACCGGCCACGCCGCCTCGACGCAGCAGGAGTCCGCGGCGTTGCAACATTATATGCGTGACCTGCGCCGTCGCGGCCTGGAGAGAACTCATTGGAGTCTGGCAGACTGGGTGGGCGAGCGATCCGCCGCTGAGCTGTTGCCCGCAGCCTGGGTCGAGCGCGTCACTCGGGCGCGGCATCAACTTGCCGATTCAGCGCGCCGCCCGCAAAGCCCACTCCATTGGGCGGAGCTGGTTCCGAGGCTGTTGGAGGAACTGCGCTTTGCGGGCGCGCGGCCTCTGGCCAGCGCCGAGTATCAGGCGCTACGCCGCTGGCAGATGGCCGTGGAGAGCTGCGGCTCGCTGGGTTTCGATGGACGCCGCATCGGCTGGAAGGATTTCCTCGCACAACTGGGCCGGGCTCTGGACGAGACGCTCTTCTCCCCCGAATCGCAGGACGCGCCCATCCAAATCGCCGGCCCTGCCGAGTCGGCCGGACTGACCGCCGACGCCGTCTGGTTTTTGGGAGCCGATGAAAGCGCCTGGCCCGCCAGCGGCACGACGCATCCGCTGCTGCCCGTCGAGGTGCAGCGCGAGGCCGGAATGCCCCACGCCACTGCGCAACTCGATTGGGAACTGGCCGGAGCCATCACCAAACGCATCCTGGCCTCGGCGCGCGAGGTTCATTTCAGCTTTGCAAAGCAAAACGAGGCCGCCGAAGCTCGCCCGTCGCGATTGATCCTCCAGCTTGCCGGGCCGGAGCAGGAGCTTTCGGCGGAGCTGCAACCAACGCCCCACCCGGAGCCGGTAGCCGAATGGCGAGAGGACTTCAGCCGGATTCCCTTCCCGCCCGGCAAGATCGCGGGCGGCGCCGGCGCTCTTACCGCTCAGTCGCAGTGCCCTTTCAAGGCATTTGCCACCACGCGCCTTGCCGCTCAGGGCTGGGAGGCAGCCGAGGCTGGCCTTACGCCAGCACAGCGCGGCAGCTTGCTTCATGAGGTGCTCCACGCCGTCTGGGCTGGATCGCCGGATGACATTCGTTCGCACGCCGATCTGACGAGCCTGAGCGACCGGGAGGGTTTTGTGGCTGAACACGTGCGCCGCGTGCTGTCGAGAGCGATCAAGCCCCACATCCGCGAGGCAATGTCCCGGCGCTATCTGGAGTTGGAAGAGCAGCGGCTGACCCGGCTGGTGACCGAGTGGCTGGAGTTCGAGGAGACCCGCGTTCCCTTCGAGGTCGCCGAGACCGAGGTCAAGCGCACAGTCCACCTCGGCGGACTCACGCTCAATCTGCGCCTGGACCGTATCGACCGGCTGAACGACGGCTCCCAACTGGTGATCGACTACAAATCCGGCAACGTCTCGCCGAGTTTGTGGGATCTGCCCCGCCCCGACGACGTGCAACTGCCGCTCTATGCCGGCTTCGCCCTTGAATCCGAAGAAGTACTCGGCGGGCTGGTCTTTGCCAAAGTGCGCCCCGGCGATCCGAATTTTGCCGGGCAGGTCTTCGATCCCACGGCTACACTATTTTCGGGTCTCAGAGGAACTAGCTCCCTGCTGAAGAACAAGCTCAACCTGGAGCAGCTTCTCGACTGGCGGGATTGCATTGAGCAGCTAGCCAGAGATTTTGTTGCCGGACAAGCCAAGGTAGACCCGCGCGAGTACCCCAAAACCTGCGAACGATGCGGTCTGCAAACCCTCTGCCGCATTCAGGAACATCAGGCGCAACTGGAAGCCGGTGACGACTTCGAAGGCGAGGAGGACGGTGATGAGTAGCTTTTCCCGCCCCGATCCTCCCGATCAGCTTGAGCGGCAGCGCGCTCTCGACTCTGGACGGTCCATTTTGGTGCAAGCGCCGGCCGGGTCGGGCAAGACCGATCTGCTCACCCGACGCCTTTTGCGGCTGCTGGGCGAGGTGGACGCGCCCGGCCAGATTGTCGCCATTACCTTTACCAATGCCGCCGCGGCCGAGATGCGGAGCCGGATTCTGGGGGAACTCGAAAAGGCAGCCGCCAATTTAACTCCACCAGCCGACGAGTTTTCGATGGACTTCCTGGCTCACCGCGCTCTGATGCGCTCCCATGCGCTGGGCTGGAAGCTGCTCGACCTGACAGCCCAGCTTCGCGTTTGCACCATCGATTCATTTTGCCGCGACCTAGCCCTGCAACAGCCGCTGCTCTCCGGCCTGGGCGGTGGAATCGACATCGCCGAGCAGCCCGACGAACTCTATCGCCGAGCAGCCCGCGAGGCGCTCAAGAAGATCGACCAGAGGGATTCGGCGCTAGGGGCTGCGATCGAGGATTTGTTGGTGTGGCGCGACAACGGCTGGCAGGAGATGGAAGAACTGCTCGTCGAGATGCTCAAGAGCCGCGACCGCTGGATGCACGGCTTTGTGCTGGAACACGAGCCGGATTGGGAGGCGCTGCGCGAGCGGCTGGAGCGACCCTTTGCAAGGGCTGTGCGCGACGCCCTGATTGAGGTGAGCCGGCTTCTCGATCAGATTCCCGGCGCGCGGGAAGAGGCGCTTGCGCTGGCGCGGTTTGCCTGTGAGCAAAGCGGCGGCCAGCTTCACCAGGAACTTGCGGAACTGGCCGAGTTTCCGTCCGCGCCGTTCAACGGCAGCGCGGATTGTGAGGAGGCGCGGCAGGCTTATATGAGCCTGGCGGCGCTGCTGCTCACCGGCGATGGCGCATTTCGCAAGCAAGTGGATAAGAGGCTGGGCTTTCCCACCGACCGAAAGCGGGAGAAGAGCCGGCTCACCGATCTGATCGGCGCTCTCGCCGCTGTCCCCGGCCTCGACGCTGCTCTCGGCGCAGTCCGCGAACTGCCCCCGGCTCGCTACACCGAACAAGACTGGCAGATTGTGCGGGCCTGCTTTACATTGCTTCGCCATACCGCGGGCGAGTTGCAGATTGCTTTTGCCGAGGCCGGGCTGGTGGATTTTATTGAGGTGGCGCAGATCGCGCAGCGGGTTCTTAGAGGCGAGGACGAGCTGCCCACTGACGCAGCTCTGGCTGTTTGCGAGGGCATCCAGCATCTGCTGGTGGACGAATTCCAGGACACCAGCCGGCGACAGCACCAATTGCTCTCGAGCCTGATCGCCGCGTGGCCCGAGCGCGAGGGGCGCACCTGTTTTCTGGTCGGCGACCCGATGCAATCGATCTACTTCTTCCGCGACGCCGACGCCGAACTCTTTCCGCGCGTGAAGGCAGTTGGCCTTGAAATCCCTCGCGAAGAACCACTGCTCTTCGACTCCGTTTCTCTCACTTCCAACTTCCGCACACGGCCAGAACTGGTCGGGAGGCTTAATGAGATTTTTGTTGAGGTTTTTACTGTAAGCGATAGCGGTGGTGTCAGTTTCTCTCATGCAAAACCTGCTCGCGAAGTCACGGCCAGCACTGAACCGCCCTTCAAACTGCATCTCAAATTCGCTCCCAAGACCCAAAGCGGCGCTTCCGCCGAAGCTGAGACGCTGCGAGAGACAGAAGCCGTCCGTACGGCGCAGATCGACGAAATCGTGGCCCTGATCCGCAGCCACATGAGCCGCATCGAAGCGGCGAAGGCAAGCGACGAGAAATTCCGTGTTGCCGTTTTGGGCCGGGCGCGCAGCCATCTGGCTCCCATCGCCGCAGCCCTGCGCGAAGCCGGAATTCCTTTTCGCGCCGTCGATCTCGAAAAGCTTGCTGCACGCCCGGAGGTTCTCGACGCTCTTTCCTTGGCTCGCGCCCTGCTCAATCCTCAGGACCGCGTGGCCTGGCTGGGTGTCTTGCGCGCGCCGTGGTGTGGCCTCTCGCTCGAAGACCTGCACGTGATCGCAGGAGACCCGGAGGTGCCTGCGCGTCCCGTGCCCGACTTGCTTGCCGAGCGGCTTGCGCTGCTCAGCGAAGCCGGACGCCCCGGTGCAGCGCGCGTACTCGATGCCCTGGCCGGAGCGCGCTCTCTGCGCGCCGCCCAGCCCGCCTTGTCGCTGGGGACCTGGCTGGAGCAGGTCTGGCTGCTGCTGGGCGGCGCGGCCTGCGTGGATGCAACCGCCAACGCCAACCTTAACTTGCTCTGGAGCTGTCTGGACCGGCTGCCCGGCGGCGAAGAAGATTTGCCTGGCACCGGCCTGGACGCAGCGCTCGACAAGCTCACCGCGCTGGCCGACCCCGCCAGCAGCAGCGACTGCGGCGTGCAGTTAATGACCATTCACAAGTCGAAGGGCCTGGAGTTTGAGGTAGTGATCGTTCCGGAGCTACAGGCCGCGAATGGGCGAGGTAAACCGAAAATGCTCACCTGGCTGGAGCGCGGCCTCGCCCAACCCGACGAATCGGGAGAGATCACCGAGTTCCTGATCGCGCCCTTCCAGCGCAAGGGCGCAGAGCGCGGCTCGGCCAAGGCATGGGTCGATCGCGTCTATCGCGAGCGCGAGTCGCAGGAGACCCGGCGCATTTTATACGTCGCGGCCACCCGCGCGCGCGAGGAGTTGCACTTGTTCGCCCGCCCGGCCTGCAAGGAGCAGGACGGCAGCTTCACGCTGGTGGAACCTGTAAACAGTCTGCTGGCAACGGCTTGGCCCGCGCTTGGAGAAGAGGTCCGCGCGCGCTTTGAGGACTGGAAGGCCGACAGAGCAGTTCCAGAGAGCCAAGAGGAAGAAGAAATCGAATCCATCGCAGCCTCCGGGGAGAGACCTCTGCTGGTGATGCCCGCTCCGATCCGGAGCACGCTTCTGCGCCGTTTGCCGCCGGATTACCCGGCGCAAACCCAAGCCAGCCTGCGAAATGCGGCGGAATCTGCGGTTCTCGGGGTGGGAGCCGGACCCGCCCGGCTCTACACTCGGCACGAAGGCGGCTTGCGCTCTCGCGCTTTGGGTACAGCCGTCCACACATTGCTGGAGGAGCTGGCCCGGCTGCGCATGAATCTCGATTGGGAGGCCACACGCTCGGCTCTATCGCGATCCGTGCCACCTATCGCCGCCCAGGCGCGCGCCATCGGCATCAACCGAGCCGAGGCCGCGCAGATTGCCGGCCAGGCGCTTCAACTCGCGCTCAACGCCTCGCGTGATCAGATCGGCGCGTGGATTCTCTCACCTCACGAGAACGCAGCCAGCGAGGCGGGCTGGGCCGGAGTCGTGGCCGGCAGCCTGCGCGCGGTGCGCGTGGACCGTGTCTTCAAGGCCGGTTCCACGCCGGGCGCAGATGGGGACGATTGCTGGTGGATCATCGACTACAAGACCGCCCATGCCGACAATATGGACCCAGCCACGGCCCTGCCCGCGCTGCGCGCGCTCTTCGCACCCCAGCTCGAAGCCTATGCAGAGGTTCTGCGCAACCTGCGCGGCGCGGATGCGGCCGGCGGCGGCCTTCGAGCCGGACTCTATTATCCGCGCATGTTGCTGCTGGATTGGTGGGAGCTATAGCCAGGACATAAGCTGGAAATGGAGCAGAACTGGCATCTAACCTTCCATCCTGGCAGGATACTTCGTTCAAAGCTGCTACACCCCAGGAAGAAAATCAGACAGAAATCGTTTTCACCGATAAGTTTTGTCAATTGATAAGATTCCTTGTACCCAAACAGTGCCTTCCGCTGTACAATCTCCACGAGGAGACCCATGGCCGGAGATATTCAACTTCAGTGCAGCGATTGCGGGCAGGACTTCACCTTCACCGCTGCTGATCAGACGTTCTTTCAGGAACGTGGTTATTCGACCCCAAAGCGTTGCAAGAATTGCCGTCAGGCAAAGAAGAACGACCAGGGGGGTTCCGGCTACCGTTCGGCTCCGGCACAGGGTACGCCTGTGATTTGTTCGGGTTGCGGACAGCCTACAACAGTGCCTTTTGAGCCGCGTGGCGATCGCCCGGTCTTTTGCCGGGATTGCTATCAGGCGCGCAAGGGCAGCGGCGGTGGCGGCGGCAGTTCGCGCGGCCGCGGCCGGTAGTAATTTCAAGCGGGTCCGATGGTCGCGTTGTCCATCGGGCCTGCTTGCATCCAGGCAAATTCAAGCAAAGTTCCACGGTGACGGCTGATTCGGGCGGTGTTGCTGGCGGCGAACTTTGGATGCTGAATTATCGCCCAATTGCCGCGCAGCATGGAACCGGCACATTCTTCCATGGCCATGCGCCCATCCACTGGCTGGCCGAAAGGCTCGTGAACAAGAACGCGCCGCTCAAATTCCTATCCAATTGCAAGTCATGGAATGGACATAGCGATTGCCAGCCGATAGACTGGCACTAGAGCAAAACCAGGAATACTGTAGCCTGATTCGCTTCAAAGAGAGGTCGTCGCTCACTGTTGGTCGCGCCGACTTGAGTGTGCTGGTTCCGGGATACGTCTTCCCTGGTTTTGCTGTAACGGTTTCATTGTCCAATCCGACCACCCGAGGGTTTTCCCCAACGTCATGGCTGCCCAACTCTCCTTCGCTGGATTCGCATGGAAGAATCTGTGGCGCAGACGCCTGAGGACGCTACTGACGCTGGGCGGGATCGCGATGGCGATCGGCGCCTTCGTCGCTTTGGTCGGGTTCTCGCGATCCTTCGAGCACGAATGGATGCGCTTGTACTCCAGCAGCGGCACCGACATCGCCGTTGTCGAAAAGACATTTCTCAACGCCTCGGTGGATGAGTCTCTTATCGTAAAGCTGCGCACGCTGCCCATGGTGGCGCAGGCGACGCCGATGATTTTTAACATGATGGACCTAACGCCGGAGGTCAATGCGCTCGCATTTGGATGGAAGGCCGACTCCTACGAATTCGATTCTCTGACCCTTCTATCCGGACGCCGCTTTCAGGACGGCAAGCCTGAAGTGCTGCTGGGCGACATCCTGGCTGGAAATCTGAATAAGAAGACAGGGGATACCCTGGATATTCAAGGCAAGACTTTTTCCGTTATCGGCGTCTATCATGGGGGTTCCGCGCTGGAAGCCGGGGCAGTCCTGATGCCGCTCGACCAGTTGCAGGAGATATCCAGCCTGCAGGGAAAGGTATCGGGGTTTCATGTCCGCCTTCGCCCCGCGGCGGACGGCGAATCGCAAGAGCAGAACGTGAAGCTCGCGCAGGCGGTGATCGATGCCGCTCTGCCCGGCCTGCACGCCGTGCCGGCGTCCGAGTGGGCGAGCAAGAATCAGTTTGTGGAACTGGCCCATGCCGTGGCCTGGGGCACATCGTCGATAGCGCTGATCGTGGGCATCCTGGGCATTGTCAACACCATGGCAATGTCGGTTTTTGAACGGACACGCGAGATCGGCGTCCTGCGCGCGCTTGGCTGGAAGAGCTGGAGCATTTTGCTGCTGATCGAGACCGAGGCGGCAGTGCTGGGATTCGTCGGCGGCATTCTCGGCATTGGCCTTGGATGGGGGGCTCTGCGCATGTTGTCTACCCTGCCGCAGACCGCAACAATCGTCTCCGCATCCGTGGCGCCGCTGCATCTGCTGGAGGCGCTGGGCATCGCCGTGCTCTCCGGGCTTGTCGCTGGAGCCATCCCCGCCTGGCGCGGCGCGCACCTTTCGCCGGTGGAGGCGCTGCGCCATGACTAGCCCGCAGTTGGAAGTTCACGACCTCCGCAAGAGCTACGACGAGGGGCGCATCGAGGCCCTGCGCGGCGTCGATCTGTCGATATTCGCAGGGGACTTCGTGTCTATCAGCGGACCGAGCGGCAGCGGCAAATCAACCTTGTTGCAACTTCTTGGCGGACTCGACTCCCCGACCAGCGGCGAGGTTCTGTTCAGGAACGACAAGCTCGGCTCGGCCATCGATCTCGACACGTATCGCTCCCGGAACGTCGGATTTATCTTCCAGGCATTTCATCTGCTGCCCACTCTGCGCGTAATAGAGAACGTGCAGGTGCCGATGCTGGCCCTTAGCCCCACGCCGCATAACCGCGTCGAGCGGGCGGAGGCGTTGCTGCGGGAGATGGGCCTGGAGCACCGCTTGCGGCAGTATCCCAATGAATTATCCGCGGGCGAGCGGCAGCGGGTGGCGATTGCCCGCGCGCTGGCCAACGCGCCGGAGATTTTATTGGCAGATGAGCCGACCGGCAACCTGGACAGTGTCAACTCAGCGCGCATCATGGAAATCCTGACTGGGATTCAGAAGCAGCGGGGGATGACGCTGATTGTGGTGACACACGAGAACGAGATCGCACACTCGGCTGCGCGGCAGATTCGCATCCGCGACGGAAGGATCGAGGCATGAGAGTTGTCTTCATGGTTGTATTGGCTGCGGCGATGCTGCTGCCAACGACTGCAAAAGCCTCCGATACAGTTGCGCAGACTATGCTGGCGGCTCAGCGCGCGCGTGTCGAGTCGGCGGACTATCGCGTGAGCGGCCACCTGGTGAAAGTGGACGAGAGCGGGACGAGGACCAGCTATCCCATCAGCATCAAAGCGCGCTGGTTTCCAGGTGTGCTTCGTATTTTGTTCGAGGTTGGCCCGCCCTCGAAGGCGGGCGAAGCCCCATCGGCCGGCCCCCGCGTCCCAGTCCACATTCTGCTGGCGATGCGGCCCAGCGGCAAGAACTCCATTCTGATTGCGCATCCCGGCGACAAGGGGGCTCTTGCCTTGCCTTTTGAGAAATGGGGCGAGGGCCTTTTGGGGACGAATTTCAGCTACGAGGATCTTCTCGAAGCGGAGTATTTCTGGGGCGGTCAAACGTCGCTCGGAGAAGCAAAGTTTGGCGCGCGCGATTGCGATATTCTGAAGAGTGCGCCCGGTGCTGCCGAGGCTTCTTACTACGCCGAGGTCAAGAGTTGGCTCGATCACGGCATTGGCTTTCCGGTGTATGTGGAGAAGACGCTGAAAGACGGGGCGGTGAAGGAGTTTACCTACTTCGGGCTGCGCCAGACTGGCGGCGTGTGGTCGGCCAGCCAGATCGAGGCGAAGATGCGCGGCCACGCCGGTTCAACGCTGCTGATTATCGATCGCGGCACACCAAAGGCAAATCTCGGCCTGAAGGATTTCAGTCCCGAGCAACTCATGCATTTCTAGGATATTCATGGAATCGCTCTTCATTATTCCCGCTTTGGCAGCGGCTCTGGTCTCGGTTGGCTTTGTGTATCAATGGCTCGGCGCGCGTTCCGACCGGCGGCGCTATACCGGAGCAGGCCGATGGATCGACATCGGAGGCAGCTATAAGCTCTACCTGCTCGAAAAAGGGTCGAGCGGACCCACGGTTCTGTTTGAGGCCGGAATAGCCGCCACCAACCTCAACTGGTTTCACATCCAGGAGAGCGTCTCGCAATTTGCTTCGACAGCATCTTACGATCGCGCCGGACTGGGCTGGAGCAGCCCTTGCCGCAGCGCGCGGACACCGGCGAACTGTGCCGGCGAACTGCATCGGCTGCTGGAGGAAGCCGGCATCAAGCCGCCCTACATCCTGGTCGGCCATTCCTTTGGCGGGCTGGTGATGCGCCGCTTTGCTCTCAATTATCCGGAAGAAGTGACCAGCATCGTGCTGGTGGACCCTATGCGCTGCGAGGAGTGGCCACCGCTGAACCCTGGGAGGCAATTCGAGATCGACCGCGGCAAGAAGCTCTCTCATTTCGCGATCCCCATCGCGCAAATCGGCCTGGCCCGCCTCGCTGTTACCTCTCTTTTCTGCCGCTCGGGCCGCATCGCGCACCGTTTAGCCGGCGCGGCGGGAGACGGCGGCCAGCATGTGCTCGGGCGCATCAAGGACGAAGTGGGCAAGATGCCGCGGGAGGTGTGGCCCATCGTTGCGGCCCATTGGTCGCGGCCAAGCTACTACGCCGGCATGCGCAACCACGTCGAGGCAGTGCCAGACACCGTCCGGGAGATGCAGAACGCCAAACCTATCTTGGACATCCCCGTGCTGGTGCTGACACCGGGGAAATCGACACCCCTGTCCGATGAAGACCTTGGCCGCATCGGCAACTGTGTGCAACAGGTGATTGCACCGGCCAGCGCGCATTGGATTCACCTGGACCAACCCGACCTAGTGATCGAAACGATCCGCGAGATGGCGATGGCTGCCGCTGCGGGGCCCATGGTGGTCGCTGGCTGAGACATTCGACAGGTTCCCCAATTCACTTGCAATCTCCCGCGCCGCAGAAGGTGGTTCCTTCGTATGAAAGAAGCCATAAGAGCGCAACGGTTTCAAGCCGCGGCGATTGGAAAACCGCTATAGATCGATGCGGGCGGGGCCTCCCGCTGTGCTTGGAATACGCGAGACTGGGATGAGCCTGCTATCTTCCGGAATCCCTGAAAACGCCACGAAGGATTCGAGCTGGCATATCGCCTAGCCCAACCTTGCAGGTTCGGGAGCTGGCTGATCGGCCGCAGGAGCGGGCGCCGGTTTAACGACCCTTGGCTTGGAAGCCGGCTTTTTGACCGCAGGCTGCGAAGGCTTGGCTGCCTGAGCCGGTTTCGGGCTCGGAGCAAGGACAGGGTTCGCGCTTGCAGCCACGGACTCTGGAGCCGGAACATTCGCTTGGGGGGATGGAATAGCCTCGACGGGCGCCTTGGCGGCAGCCTGGACAAGTGGCTCGACAGCAGACTTGACCGGGGCCTTTGCGTCAGCCTTTACCGCAGCCTTGGCAACAGCCTTGACCGGGGCATTTACGGCAGACTTGACAAGGGGCTTTGCGGCAGGCTTTATCAGGGGCTTGGCAGTGGCCTGAGCCGGCGCTTTTCCCACAGCCTTGATCTGTGTCTTTGCAGCGGTCCTGCCCGGCGACTTCGCTGTAGGCTTCGACAGGGACTTTGCAGCCTTGACTGGCGACTTGGCAGCGGACTTCTCAGCCTTTGCAGACGGCTTGGCGGCAGACTTGACTGTGGGCTTTGCCGAAGCCTTGGCCGTGGGCTTTGCAGCAGCCTTGGCCCCCGGCTTTGCAGCAGTCTTCTTGACAGCCGCCCTCGCAGCGGGCTTTGCCGCGATCTTCCTGGGAGCGCGTTTCTTCTTACGAGATTGCCTTCCTCCTTCAGCAGTGGAAGCCTTGGCCAGCGGCGCGGGATGGGATTTGGCATTGAATTCAGTGCCGGTCAGCTCGGAGCCGTAGTAGATCGGAGCGGGCATCGGCCATCCGGAGGCCAGCGATTCCCTTTTCACGGCACTGTCTTGAGCTTCTTTCAAGTGCCACTGACCATCCGCGCCCTTCACGTAGGCAGAACCCTTGTAAATGCGCGTTTCAGGCTCGCTGTGTTGCCTGTGTGTGCTGACACTCTGTCCCACTCCCCGCTTTGCTTCCGCGTGGTCAGTGCGGCTTGTCCTGTCTGTTGGCGTGAACGTCATCGGCTTCGCTTCGGCAAACAAGCTGCCTGCGGGAGAAGGGTATGCGGATCTTGCCGGGAGACTCGTCGTACCGCCAGGTTCAGTCGCGCCAAGCGGAGTACCGGAGTTGTCCCTTTCGTCGCCCAACCCCAACTGCGTCATGCGTTGCGTTTCATCGCTATTGGAAATCTTCGACCAAATGCTTCGGCTGAGACCTTTGAGACTGAAGCGCGTCTTCTTTGCAGGGGTTGCGGGAATTTCGGGAGCGGATCGGGCCACTTGTCCGATCAGGCTGGAAATGGGCGAATAAGCCGGCCGGATGAGAGTCGCCGGCGTTTGGTCTCCAGCGCCTTCGGCTGAGGGAGGCTCAAACCGGTTGATCACAATTCCGGGCTTTTTGCCCGCGGAACCGAAGAACTGCGAAACCAGCCGATTTGCATTGAGCAGACCGGCGCTGCCTGGCTGCAAGACCAGGTAGATCGTAGTGCCGTCTTCCAATACAGCCGAACCCATCAAATCGAGCCCGGGGCCTACATCGATCGGGGCCTTGGGAGCACCAGCCTTAACCATGGCCGTCCCCGTTGCGTCGGAAGGCAGTCCTGCCGTGGGCTCGGCGGAGAGCCTCACAGAGGGCCTTGCCGGTACCTCGGCAGACGGCTTGATGGAAGCCTTCGCCGGGGCAATCTCGGGTACGGATTCTTTCACGCGAACCGTTTTCCTAGCTCCGGCAGAAACAGCCTTGGGCGGCGCTGGCGCGCGCTCGGCATGGAACTGAGCGGCGCTGGGCTCGATGTCCTCGGAAATGGAGGCGGGGGCCGAAAACGGGACGATGGGGATGGCCTTGGCGACAGTAAGCGGAACACTGGCCTGCACCGCAGTATAGTCCTCGGCATCCGTTGGAGTGAAGATGACCGATAGCGTGTGTGTTCCCGCTGCCAGCGTCTCTCCTGAACGCGGAGTGTACTTGAAAGTTCCAGGGACCAATGCTGTGGCATTCAGCTGTGCGCTGCTTAGCGCTGTGCCCTGAGAGATGGAGGAGGGCGCCGCCCACTTGACGATCGGCGTTGCCTTGGTAACAGTGAGCTGAACAGAGGCCTGGGACGTTGCGTAGTTTGCGCTGTCGGCCGGAGTAAAGGCAGCCGAGAGCGTTTGCGCTCCTGCTGTAAGCACGGCGCCCGCGGCAGGAGTGTAGACGAAAGTTCCCGGTACCGATGCCGCAGCATTGAGCTGAGTTGCGCTGATCCTTGTGCCATAAGCAATTGGAGCGGGCATTGCCCACGTGAGGGCCGGCGTTGCCTTCTTGACGGTGAGCTGAACATCGGCCTGCGCCGCGGCATAATTTGCGCTGTCGGTGGGAGTAAAGGCCGCCGAGAGCGTCTGCGCTCCTGCTGTGAGCACGGCGCCCGCGGCAGGAGCGTAGACGAAAGTTCCAGGTACCGATGCCGCAGCATTGAGCTGAGTTGCGCTGATCCTTGTGCCATAAGCAATTGGAGTGGGTATTGCCCACGTAATGGCCGGCGTTGCCTTCTTGACGGTGAGCTGAATGGTGGCCTGCGCCATCGCGTAATCTGCGTTGTCGGTGGGAGTAAAGGCCGCCGAGAGCGTCTGCGCTCCTGCTGTGAGCACGGCGCCCGCGGCAGGAGCGTAGACGAAAGTTCCCGGCACCGATGCCTTGGCATTGAGCTGGGCGGCGCTGAGCGCCGTGCCATAGGAGATCGAAGCGGGAGCAGGCCAGGTAATGACTGGCGTCGCCTTGGTTACAATGAGCGACACAGTTGCCTGCGCCGTGGTGTAGCCCTTTGCATCCGCCGGAGTAAAGTCGACCGAGAGCTCATGCGTTCCCGCCGAGAGCACCTTGCCGATGGCGGGGGTGTAGGCAAATGTTCCCGGAACCGATGCCATCGCATTGAGTTCCGCCGTGCTGAGAGCGCTTCCGCTGACAATGGGAACCGGCGTCGACCATGCGATAACCGGCGCCTCCTGTTCAACGACCTCGGGCTGAGCCGATTCAGGCTGAGCCGGCTCGGACTGAGTCGGTTGGGATGGCGTTTGCTGTAGGTGCCATTCGCCATCCGCACCCCTCACATAAGTAGAACCTCGGTACATGCGCGTTTCAGGTTCGCTGCGTTGCTCGGGGGCGCTCGCGCTCTTTTGCCCCTCCACCGCCGCGTCTGTGTTATCCGCAGCGCTGGTTGGCGCGCTCTGCGTCTCTGCCTCATTCACAGTACCCGCGGGAGGAGCAGAAACGGAATTCTCTGGAATACTTGCCTTGGTGTCAGGCTGAAGCACTTCCGGCGCGGCGCCGGCGTACTGCGGGCCGGATGATAACCCCAGTTGCGTGAAATTCGACGGCTCCTCGGGGGTGGACATCTTCGCCGAAATACTTCTGCTGATCTTCTTGAGGCTAAAGCCTGTCCCCTTTTCTTGGATTGCAGGCAGGCCGCAAGCGGTCCGGGCCATCTGCCGGATCAGCCGGGAGATGGGCGAATCCTCCAGCGCCAGCGGAATGGCGGTGTGCTGCATGCGCCGCACAGCGGCATAGTCGTTGGGAATCTTCCACTGCGCCGGCCGGGTGAGCGCCTTGGTAATCTGGTCTTCGGCGACACCCAGTGTGCGAGACTGATACCGATTGAGCACGATTTCGAGTTTGGGTATATCCGTGGTGAAGTACTGCGAGATGAGGCGATTTGAGTTGCGCAGCCCGGCGATGCCAGCCTGGATCACCAGATAGATCGTGGATCCGTCTTTGAACAGGCTCGTCCCCATCAAATCCAGTCTGGACCCCA
>JBEKPI010000072.1:0-15562 GCA_049520855.1 Occallatibacter sp. | reverse complement strand
ATTCTGACTTTGGAGAAGCCATTGTTCTGGTAGACGGCCTGAAGGGCGTTGATGTCGGCGGAGACCAGAGCCTGATTGTAGGCGCCGTTGCGATCGAGGTCGTCGGCGGCATGGACACTGAGCAGTTGCTCCAGAGTTGCGGCATCGAAGTAGCGATTGCCCGCCACGGTGACCCGCTCCACGCGCCGCCGCGGCCCCAGGCGCACGTGGTAAATGATGACCACTTGGTCGGCGTTCTTTGATCGGAAATCGTGCTCGGCCTTCGCGTCGAAGTATCCCAGGCGCTGGTAATAGTCCCGCAGCCGGCGATTGCCTTCGTTGAGCAGATCCTCGTCCACGCTGCCCTCCTCAAAAATGGGAATGAGCCGCATTAGCCGTTCCGGGCTGATCGGGGCCCCCTCGACCTGCACCTTGACGACAGGCCCCTGGTTAGCGGAAAAGCGGAAGTTGACCCGTTGTGCCTGTGCGTCGTACTGATCGGATTCGAGCTTGATTTCAGCTTCCAGCCGCTGTTCGCCCCTGTAGACCTTCAGCACTCCGGCCAGGGCCCGGCTGCCGGTTTCGTGGTCAACCAGCGAACCGGCCCGCAAGCGCGCATGGCGGCGAAATTCCTCCACGCTCATGCCAGGGTCGCCCGTGACCTCCACTGTTCCGACGCGCGCCTGCGGGCCGGAGACAACAAGAAACGCAATGTCGACCAGTTGCTCTTCGGGGTGGGCCCTCAGGGTTTGGGTGATCACCGGCTGGTGGAAGCCGTTCTGAGCCAGCGTCGCGCGCATCTGGTCCAGCGCATGATCGAGTTTGGCCTGGGTAAAGCGGGTTCCGGCCGCCAATTGGCTGGCGCGCTCAAGTTGCGTATTCATGGTGGCGCCTTTGGCTCCGTCGACGGTCACGACGCCGATGAAGGCGCGCGGCGCTCCGCGAAAGATGAGAGCTACGCCGTCCTCTTCGCGCACACCCTCCACTTCAATGGTCTCAAACAGGCCGGTCGAAAAAAGCTGGCGCAAACTCCTCTTCAGCTCTTCCCGGTTCAAGGGCGTTGCCTCGGCCTGGGCCAGATGGCCGGGCAGGGGAGCGAGACGATCCGCGGAGACCCCCTCGAAAGAGATGCGCCGCACCGTCATGCCCATCCATTGACTGAGGAGATCGGAACCTGACTGCGCCGCCTGGTTGACTCCCACGCCTGAAGTGTCGGCGCCTGAACCGCCCTCGGCGCTTGAGCCGCTCTGGCTCCAGCCGCCGATTCCGCCCCAGATCCCTAAGGCAACAAGGCAGGCCAGGAAAAACCCGCCTTCTCCCCGCTTGCCGGATTGCCGCACTGGCTTTCCGCCACAGCGACAAAGAGCCGTCGCCGCGGACCCCAGCTTTGCCTTCAAGACCATATCTCTCCACAGCGGACAGCCGTCAGCGGACCCTGATCGGTGGTTCTGATCCGGCCGGCTCACTGTCCCTGTTCACCGTTCACGCACCACTGTTTGCTGCTTTTCTTATACTAACGAGGATCGCCGCCCAATGCGGCGGAAGGGGCAGTCCATTTCTATCGTGAAACGCAATCTTCCTCTCCTTGCCTGCGATTCCTCTCTGTCGGCTCATTCTCCTCGCCCTGCGGCACGCCACGCTCACTTTCCTTGAGCTTTGGCCGATACAAGAGTCGAGCGGAAGCCGCCTCAACCGTGGCGGAGAGAGTTCAGGTTGCACGCGCTAAGGCTGCTCGCGCCCGGTTCGCTCGTCCGCGAGGATTGGAAAGCTGGCGATCGAGCAAGCGCCGCCGTTTCAGAAACCCAGTTCGGAACTTCGATTCGCGGCAGGGAACCGCACCCTGAATTGGACCGTAACTTGGGGTGTACGGTTTCAAAGGGAGAAATGATTGCCGGGAAGGGAACTTTAGCTGAAACTTTTCAAGCCCTGCGTTGTCTAATGAAGGAAAGTTGATACGAGGACACTCAATGCCCAGCCAACACATCTCACCGCCGCCCCCTAAAAACCCTCCCGGCAAGGATGCCTCCGGCTTGCGCAGAATTGCGGTCCTCCCGGTCCGTGATACCGTCCTGTTTCCCCACGCCGTCCTGCCTCTGACCGTGGGCCGCGAGAGTTCAATCCAGTTGATCGAGTCGTTGGGCGAGGAACGGGCCATCGTGGTTGTAGCCCAATTGGACCCGCGCCTGGACGCCCCCAAGCCGGCCGACCTTCATGTGGTGGGGACGCTGGCCACGGTGCACAAGATTGTGCGTATGCCCAACCAGAGCCGGTTCGTCTTCACCGAGGGCGTGGAGCGGGTGCGGCTCGTGCGTTATGCGCAGACCGAACCCTTCATGGTGGCCGAGGTGGAGACTCTGGAGGATACGGAACCGCCGGCTACCCCCAGCGCCGAAGCTCTGGTGCGCAACGTGATCGGGCAGTTTCAACAGATCGTCGCCGAATCCCCCACGCTCTCCGACGAGTTGCGGACCATCGCCGCGAATATCGAGGAACCGGCCCGCCTGGTGGATTTTGTGGCCTCGTCGCTGCCCTTTCTGACCACCGACGACAAGCAGCAATTGCTGGAGACGCCCAGCATCGGCGCCAGGCTGCAACTGTTGAACAGCCATCTGGCCAAAGAGATCGAGGTGCAGCAATTGCGCGCCAAAATCCAGACCGAGGTGCAGGACCAGGTGCAGCAGTCGCAGCGCGACTACTATCTGCGCGAACAGCTCAAGGCCATCCAGAAGGAACTGGGCGAGCAGGATGAGGGCCAGCGCGAAACCGACGAACTGCGCCAGAAGATCGATGCCGCCGGTATGCCGGAGGACGTGAAAAAGGAGGCCATCAAGGAACTCACGCGCCTCTCGCGCATGTCTCCCATGGCAGCCGATTACTCGCTCACCCGCAACTACATCGAGTGGCTCGCCCTGCTGCCGTGGGCCAAGAGCTCGGGCTCCAAAGTCGATATCAACAAGGCCAAGGAGATCCTAGACCAGGACCACTACGAGCTGAAAAAGGTGAAGGACCGCATCCTCGACTATCTCAGCGTTCTCGAACTGAAGCCGGACATGAAGGGGCCGATCCTCTGCTTTGTCGGACCCCCCGGCGTGGGCAAGACCAGCTTGGGACGGTCGATCGCGCGCGCCCTGGGCCGCAAGTTCCAGCGCATCTCGCTCGGCGGCATGCACGACGAGGCGGAGATTCGCGGCCATCGCCGCACTTACATCGGCGCGCTCCCAGGCCAGATCATTCAGAGCATCCGCAGAGCCGAAACCAACGACCCGGTCATCATGCTCGACGAGATCGACAAGCTGGGCCGCGACTTCCGCGGCGATCCGGCCTCGGCGCTGCTGGAAACGCTCGACCCGGAGCAGAACTTCGCCTTCCGCGACAATTATCTGGACGTACCCTTCGACCTGTCGAAGACACTCTTCATCTGCACGGCCAACATCCTGGACCCGGTCCCGCCGCCGCTGCTGGACCGCATGGAGCTGATCTTCCTGCAGGGCTATAGCGAAGACGAAAAGATGCACATCGCCTTCCGCTATCTGATTCCGCGCCAGATCAAGGAGAACGGCATCACGGCGGAGCAGATTGAGTTTCCCGAGGACGCGGTGCGCTATGTGGTGCGCCACTACACGCGCGAGGCGGGAGTGCGCAAGCTGGAGCAGGTGCTGGGCACCGTATGCCGCAAGCAGGCGCGGCGCGTCGTCGAGGGCAAGACGGAGAAGCTCATCGTAACCCGCGAGACGCTAAAGGAGTTTCTCGGCGGCATTCAGGTGCGCGTCGACACCGAGGTCGCCGAGCGCGTTAAGCGCCCTGGCGTGGCCGTGGGTTTGGCATGGACCGCAGCCGGCGGCGACATCCTCTTTATCGAAGCCAACAAGATGAAGGGCAAGGGAAACTTCGCCATGACCGGCCAGATCGGCGAGGTCATGCAGGAGTCCATGCAGGCCGCGCTGACCTGGGTGCGCTCGAATGCCGCCTCGCTCGGCCTCGCCGAGGACTTCACCAAGGAGATCGACCTGCACATTCATGTGCCGGCGGGAGCGATTCCCAAGGACGGCCCCTCGGCCGGCGTCACCATGGCCACGGTTCTGGCGTCGCTGTTGACCGATACGCCGGTGCGTCCACTGACGGCAATGACCGGCGAGATCACCCTCAGCGGCAACGTGCTGCCTGTGGGCGGCATCAAAGAGAAGTTCCTGGCCGCCCGCCGCGCCGGAATTCAAACCATCATTCTGCCCGCCGACAACCGCCAGGATGTGGAAGAGGATCTGACGCCGGAATTGATTGGGGGAGTAGCAATCCACTACGCCAGCCGCATCGAAGACGTGCTGGCCGTAGCCCTGCCGCTCTTGAACGCCCGGCACGATTCCCATCTCGAACCGCCGTCAATCGCGGAAGCGGAAGTTGGCGTGGGAGCAGTTGCGTAATCGGACGCGATTCAGGAGACACCAGCCTCAGCGCCAGGTTGATGGGCGAACGATTGAGGTTCCAGGAATTGCGTCGGGGAATTGCGCTGCCTGTAAATGCTGAATGCGGATGTGCCGGATAAAGCTTGCAACGTTGGCAAGCCCACCGGAAGGCTTGGCGACAGGACAGAGCAGGCCGACAGACAAACACAGTTCCTCGGCTACAATGCGAATCGGCTCAGCCAGATCGGTATCATTGGAGAGTACTGCGGCTACCTCGAACTTCCCCTGAAATGCATCGCGGACCAGATGGCTACCCAGATTCACGTCGCTCCCTTTTTCTTCTGTCTTCCAAACCTTGGCAACGGTCGGGAACGGTGGAATGAACTGCGGCACAGTTCCTCCCCGCATTTGCGGAGGATGCACCAGACCAGCCCACGGCCTGGTGACAAGAAAGCTGCCGAGGTGGATGGTAACCTCGGGCACGGTTCTGAGAGCGTCGAGATAAATCTGCTGACGTGCAGGTGCGGTTGGATCGACGCGCCCCGATATTCTGGCGGTGTAATAGCGAACGGTCTGAATGCGGTTTTGGGGCTGAAGAAGTTCCGTTGACAAGGCCTTTAGATCAAGCCATTTGCACTGTGGATTCTCCCTCAGCAAGCGGTAATATAGGTTGAAACCGTCGATATAAACATTCGTTCGCATTGGAATACAATAAAGCAAAAGCCGCCGTGACTGCTCACGGGCGGCTTTTGGGCCTGCGGCACGCCGCAGGTGGGTGATGAATCATTATCGCCAATTCCGGCAGTACGCGCAAGCAAAAACTGCGCGGACTATGCCTCTCGGGGATGGCGTTGATTGTGCATACGCTTGGTTGCCTCATGCCGTATCGCTCATCGATGCAGCGGTCAATAGGGAAGGCACCCCGTCCCGGCCAGGCACGAGCCGGGCGCCCACACTTACGACGTTCTTGCTTTTCTCGATAGGGCAGAGGCCGTGAAACTCAACCCAGACAGTTTGCAGATAATTCCTGTCCTGTCTGGCAAAATGAAAGGTATGGTCGTACTCCGATCAGCTCTTGGAAAGAAGTCCCCGGTCCCGAATCTTCGGGATATGCCCGGTCCGTACCCCCCAGAGGGGTACCCCCTCCCCCCTATACCCCGGAGGGGTATAAATTTCCCTTAAAACCTTGCAGATAATTTATAACTTATTTGAAATCAACATACCTTGAAAGGCAAAGAGCTAAAATGTTCCCACATCGTGAGATTTGGCCTCTGAAAATCACCGAAAAAATCCGGTTTTTCACCACAAAACAGTTCGGTTGGAAACAAATGCCTCGCTTTCGAGCATGCGGTAACCACCTGATCGGCGATGAACGGAGGACTTATGATCATCAACCTCTATGGGCTTAAGTTCGCGGCTGTTTCAAATAAGTGCAACTTTAGATTTCCCGCTCTGCTGAAAACCGCGATTGTGCCGATAAAGGTCACAGAATCCAGTGCGCTGATGCGCGCGAAAAGCGGTGACCATGGCGACCACATCTCTCATTACCCCGTTGCATCTCTCTGGGAATACGACGGATAGTCAGAATGTTCAGCTCCAGGAGTTTCTCGGAGCAGCCGCTCAAACGGCCTGCCTTGCAGCCATCGAGCAACTGGACCGGCACAGCGCGCAGATCGTCCTCGAACTGGGCAAGAAGCTCAAGTCCGAGGTCGCCGAATCGGTGATGGAGATCATCCACCGGCACACGGTCAGCGACAAGTACAAAGACGAGGAGGTGGGCTCCAATCGGATCTATCCTCCCAGCTATCGCGTGCGCCCGGTCGAAGCCCAGGTGACAGAGCTGCGCAAGCTCTTTCCAACGCTGGGCAGTTGTATGGAGAAGCTGGCCCGCAAACCGTTGCTGGAGGGCGCGGAGGCGTGGTTTGCGATTCCGCGCTGGCAATCGCTGGCGCCGACATACAATGAGGCCGTGGAAATGGTGCTGGAGATGCTGGGCACACGGCGCAAGTTCCAGAACCGTATCGTCGGACGCCTCGGGCCGACCTATCTCCGCCAATCGGAGCGCTCCAAACTGGCGGCAAAGATTCTGGCCGATCAGCAGCAGGGAAACGACATTCTCGTCGTTGCCGCGCAGGCCGGCATGAGGCACCGCGGCTGCTCCGCCCGCCGCGCCCGCCTGCGCATGGCCGGCAATGAATTCGGCGCCGGCGTCTTTGCCGTCGCCTGCATGCTGCTCACTCACCCCGAGAGGCTCTCCACCGAAGACACGCTGATGATCGACTGCGGCGGCGACGAGTACTCGGTGCGGGGCGACTATACCTTCGACCGCGTCCCGCTCTTCGACTACGACATCTCCGGCATCGAGTTCAGCATCTTCTATGAGGACCGCTCGCGGAACCTCTGGGGTACGCCCTCGGGATTCCTGTACAAGTTTTCCTGACCGCCCGCATCGCTCCAGTTCGCCGCCTCCTGCGTCTAACAGCCAGGCGGTATTCTCTTGAAGGCGATGCAAGTGCGAGTTCTCTTTCTGGACGTGTCGAAGGTTTGGCCGGAGGGCCGCGGAGCAGCGCTCCCATCGGCTGCTCGGCAGGGAGCCGGCGTCCTGGCTGGCGCTCGTCCCTTGTTCTTCTTGGTTCTGGTGGTGTTTCTGGCAGTCGTTCTTACCGCGCAGGAGATGACCCTCCACATGGACGTGAAGCTGGTCAACGTTTTTGTCAACGTGACCGACCAGAATGGGGCTATCGTAGGCGGTTTGACGCGCGATGACTTCGCGCTCGCCGAGGACGGCAGGCCGCAGCAGATCGCGGTCTTCGAGCGCCAGTCGGAGCTGCCATTGAATCTGACGCTGGCCATCGACACCAGCGGCAGTGTGCATAAAGACATGACCGAGGAAGCCGACGCGGCCAAGCGCTTCGCCCACGCTCTGCTGCGCGCTCAGGATCAGATGAGTCTCTTGCAGTTTGCCACCGAAGTGCGTGAGCTGACGCCCTTCACCAACAAGTTGAGCCAGATCGATCGGGGCCTCGGCCAGTTGCGCAGCGACTGGGCGACTGCGCTCTACGACGCCGTCTGCCTGGGCTCGGAACGGCTGGGAGGCAAGCAGGGGCGCAAGGTGCTGGTGCTGGTCTCCGATGGCGACGATACGGCCAAGAGCAGCACCTACGCGCAGGCTGTTGAAGATGCACTGCGCAACGAAGTGATGATCTACAGCATTATCGACGTGCCCATCGAGGCCAGCGCGGGCCGCGACCTGGGCGGAGAACATGCGCTCATCACTCTGGCCGAAGAGACCGGGGGCAAGAGCTTCTATGTCAGCGATGGCGGGCTGGACAAGGCCTTTGCGCGCGTCAGCGACGACCTGCGCACCCAATACATGCTCGGCTACTATCCAAAGAATCAAGAGCCCGGCAGGGCCTTTCACCGGGTGCAGGTGACCATCCCCCGGGCCGCCGCTCTGGCCTTCAATATCCGCCATCGCACCGGCTATTACGCAGATGCGCCGGGCAAAGCCAATCGTTGATCCGGTGGGCGGCCAGCGGCTTCCCCGGGCGGCCCAGATCGGGGAAATGAGAAGGGCGAGCCATCTCTTTCGCATGTTGCTGCCTTTTCTCCGCAGTTGCATCTAAAATGTATCCATGACACCTCTCTTATCCACGCGTCGCCGCTCCAAGACGCCTCCGCCGGGCGAAACCGGCCAGGAAGCGCTCTACCTCCGCTCGCTCAGCGATCGCCAGGTTAACATTCAGGTCAAGCTGCGCGACGGAGAGACCGTGCGCGGCTGGATCGAGTACTTCGACGACGGAATGTTGCGCCTGACCCGCGAGGGCAAGCCAAATCTCTTCATCTACAAGCACCAGATCCGCACCATCACCGAAGTGGGCAAGCGGACACCGCGCCGCGCGACCGCCAGCGGGCCGGGAGAAAATGGTTCCGCCGCTAACGGCGCTGCCTCGTGAGCAGCCCCGCCAGCGGCCTGAGTGCCGCGCCTGAGTGGCAGTGGGTTCCGGCGGCCTCGGAGATTGCCCGCGAAGCCGGCGCGCGCCTGAGCGAGTTTTTTTCGCAGGGCGTCGCGACAGAGTACAAAGGCGATGTGGACCTGGTGACGGTTGCCGACCGGACGGCCGAAAAGCTGATTCGCGAGCGGCTTGGCGCGGCCTTCCCCGAACACGGAATCTACGGCGAAGAGGGAACGCGCGACCGGCTCGACAGCGAGTTTCGATGGTACGTAGACCCGCTCGACGGAACCACCAACTTCGCCCATGGCTTTCCGCAATTCTGCGTCTCGCTGGGCCTGGAACAGAGACCCGCCGAACTCCATCCCGAGCAGGACGGGACGCTTGTGGCCGCGGTGATCTACGACCCCATGCGGAACGAGCTTTTCGCTGCCGAGAGGGGGCGAGGCGCATGGCTGAACGGCAAGCCGATGCGGGTTTCGCGCAGCGGGGAATTGGCCGAGTCGCTGGTGGCCACCGGCTTTCCCAGCCGCAAGCGCCACGACAACCCGAATATCCACTTCTATCATGAGTTCACATTGCGCTCGCACGGGGTGCGGCGGGCCGGTTCGGCCGCGCTCGATCTGGCCTATGTCGCTGCAAGCCGCTTGGATGGGTTCTGGGAATTCAACCTCAATCCCTGGGACACAGCAGCCGGCATTCTGTTGGTTCAGGAGGCCGGTGGGCAGGTCACGGATTTCTCCGGCGGCCAATACAGACTGGACAGCCGCGAGATTCTTGCCTCGAACGGCCTGATCCACGCCGAGTTGCTGGGCCTTTTTGAGGACATGTTCGCCGGACGCAATCTCTCGCCTATCCCCACGCCGCAGGAGTTCGCGGCCCACCGCGCGGCGCGGGCGGCTCGCTAAAGCGGCTTTCCAGCCCTGCCTAGCCAGTTCATATTCGGAACCGCCAGCCGGTGGAGATTATCGATAGGATTCCCGCATCGCAGAACGCTGTTGCCTGGGGCTGCGAACCTTTGGGGGTCCTGTGCTAATATCAGCCTCGAAGGGCCAATTCCCCTGGAGAGATAAGAATGGCATACATCATTGCAGAACCTTGTATCGGCACGAAGGACACCGCCTGTGTGGACGCCTGTCCTGTCGATTGCATCCACCCCAAAAAAGACGAAGAAGGCCACGCCGAGGCCGATCAGTTGTTCATCGACCCGGTCGAGTGCATCGACTGCGGCGCGTGTGTGCCGGCCTGCCCGGTTTCGGCTATCTTCGCGCAGGACGACTTGCCGGAGAAGTGGGCCAGCTATACGGAAAAGAACGCCGCGCACTTCGGCCGCTAAGCGGATATAGGCCTCTCGGTCACGCAGCTCTCAACGCGCATCCCGCCCTGCGGGATGCGCGTTTGTGTCTGTCAGCGGCATCGCGGAGGGGGGCGCCGAAGGGTCCAAAGCAGCTTCTAATTGGCCTGATCGGGCGTATCGAGGCCGGCAGCAAAGTCCAGCTTCGAGGGTCGATGGTCCGAGTCAAGGATCAATCCGCTGCGGCAGGAGATAGCGAATCGTCCTTTCTCGAATTCGACAAATTCAACATTGTCGCCGGTCTTCAGTCCAAGGTGTTTGCGCACTTGCGGGGGAAGGGTAATGCGGCCGTTGAAGGTGACCATTGCGGTGGGCATTTGGAACCTCTGAGCACATTATAACCATGGGCCGGGCGGCGGCGTCCCAGAAAAACTGTGGAAAGCCAAGCGGAATGGGCTACTTGCTAGACCTTGCTCGGGAGCTCCGATCGGATATTGGAGAAAGCTGCCTGCGAAGGCCCTGTACCTCTACTTTCGATTTCTCAGTCACTTCGAGACGCGCCCTGGCGTTCGAGTTAATCTTGCGATCCAATGATTCAGGCTGAGGATCGGCCTGTTGTAGACTTTCTTCACACGACTGCTGCTGGAACCTCATCCAGTCCTCCCGGACAGCCCTCCTGATACCCTCGTCCATCTCTTCAAGAGTAACCACATGGTCCAACCGGGGGACGCAGCCTTCCATTTCCATGATCGATCCGGTTCTTTTCTTCATTCGCGACGTCCTAACTTCAAGGGTACGCTCGAACCCTCCGCGGCGGCAATGCGAAGATAAAGACGGTATGGCCGTTCTCACCTCCGAAGCCGTCGTTTTACGCACCTGGCCTGTCCATGAGGCCGACCTGATCGTGAGCTTTTTCACGCGCGACTACGGCCGTGTGCGGGGCGTGGCCAAGTCGGCGCTCAGGAGCCGCAAACGGTTTGGCGGGGCGCTGGAGCCAATGACGCTGGCCCGCGCCTGGTTTGTCGAGCGCCCCCGGCAGGAGTTGGTGCGGCTCGATCAGCTTGAAATCCTTCGTTCGCCGCTCTCCGCGCCGGTCGATCCGGTCCGTATGACGGTGCTTAGCTTCTTTGCCGAAGTGCTGGACGAGGCGCTGCCCGACCACGATCCCCAGGAGACGGTCTTCCGCCTGCTCGTGGCCGTCCTGGACCAAACCACGGTCGAACAGCCCTGGATGCCATTGACCTACTTCCAGTTATGGATGACGCGCCTGATGGGCCTGCTGCCCGACATCGCCCACTGCACGGCCTGCGGCGAATTGCTGTCGGCCGGCGAAACCAGCTTCGACACGCTCGGCGACGGCCTTTTCTGTCAGGTGCATCGCAACGGCAGCGCCTGCGAACTCTCGGCTGACTCATGGCAACTGGCGCAGCGCATCTTGCGCGCCCCCGTATCGGCCTTTGCCGCCGAACCCTGGCCCCGCCGCCGCGCGCAAGACCTACGCCGCTTCACCCTCCAGGCCTTGGAGCGCCACCTGGAGCGCAAGCTGCGCTCCGCCGAGGCGCTGGCGCGGCTGGCAAGCTGAGCTGGGCGGCACTGCGAACGCTTATGGGCTGATAGAATCGGGAGAGTCCCGACCAGAGAGAATTGCCGTGCCTACATCCCAGGTTTTGTCCCAACCGAAGACCACTCCGCTCACCTTCCAGGAGCTGTTGTTCCGCTTGCAGGGCTTTTGGGCGGAACGCGGCTGCGTGCTCCAGCAGCCCTACGACGTAGAAGTCGGCGCGGGCACCATGGCGCCCGAGACCTTTCTGCGCGTGCTAGGGCCCAAGCCCTACAAGGTTGGTTATGCGCAGCCCTCGCGCCGCCCCGCCGACGGCCGTTACGGCGAAAACCCCAACCGCCTCTTCCGCCACACGCAGTTTCAGCTCATCCTCAAGCCCCCTCCTGCAAACGTGCAGGAGCTTTATCTCCAATCGTTGGAGGCCATCGGGATCGATCTCAGCAAGCACGACCTGAAGTTCGAAGAAGACAACTGGGAAGGCCCGACAGTCGGCGCATGGGGCGTGGGCTGGCAGGTCATGATGGACGGGATGGAAATCACCCAGTTCACTTACTTCCAGCAATGCGGCGGCCTTGATCTGGACCCCATCTGCGCCGAGCTGACTTATGGCTTGGAGCGCCTCTGTGCCTTTATGCAAGATGTGGACTCGGTCTACGATGTTGTCTGGGCGCGCGATCCGGAGACCGGCGCGGTGGTGACTTATGGCGATGTCAGGCTGACCGAAGAGCTTCAGTATTCGGTCTATAACTTCGAGGACGCCGATGTGGACCGGCTCTGGGCGCACTTCAACAGCTACGAAGCGGAGGCGCAGGCGCTGCTGGCGCGGGCGAACGCATTGCTGGCGGATGAAAAGGCCAGCCCAGCCGAGAAGCTGCGTTTCCCGCTGATGTCCACGTATGAACTGGCGCTAAAGTGCTCGAACCTCTTCAATCTTCTTGACGCGCGCGGAGCAATCAGTGTTACCGAGCGAGTCGGCATGATCGGCCGCATTCGCAACCTGGCCGTAGGCGCAGCCAAGGTCTATGCGGCGCAGCAAACCTCCTGATACGCTGTCATCCTGAACACCCGTTGCTCTGTCATCCTGAGCGACCGAAGCGAAGCGGAGGGAGTCGAAGGACCCGCGGTTGTTTTTTCGGTTTGAACCACCATGGCAAGAACACTAAGCAGAAAGAAATTCAAGTTATGACAGACTTCTTATTGGAAATCGGGCTGGATGAGATTCCGGCCCGCATGATTGCCGGGGCTGAGGCCGAGCTAGGCCGTCGCGTCAATGAATTGCTCACGCGCGAGCGGCTGCTTGCCTCTGGCGCCAAGTTCACCACCTACTCCACGCCGCGCCGACTGGCCGTGCTGGTCGAGGGTGTGCTGGAGAGCCAGGCCGACTCGCAAGACCAGTTGACCGGCCCATCGTGGAAGGTTGCCTTCAAAGACGGTGTGCCGACAGCCGCTGCCGAAGCCTTCGCAAAGAAGGCCGGCGTCGCTGTTGCCGATCTTGAAAAGGTTACCAACGCGAAAGGCGAGTATGTCGGCGCGACGGTCAAGCGGCTGGGCCGCGCGGCCTCCGAGTTACTTGCAACCGAGCTACCGAAGGAAGTCCTCGGCCTCTACTGGGCCAAGAACATGTACTGGCGCGCGGGCAAGCCGGAGCGCTTTGTCAGGCCCATCCGCTGGATCGTTGCACTGCTGGATTCCGCCATTGTTCCCCTTGAGATTGCCGGCATCAAAGCGGGCAACACCAGCCGAGGCCATCGCATCCTCCATGGTGAAGCCCCAGTTGTGCTGTCCAAGGCAACAGACTACGCCGAGGCATTGCGCAAGGCCTACGCCGTCGTTGATGTAGCCGAGCGCAGGCAGTCGATCCGCAAGGCTCTCGATGCGGCCACCCGCACGGTTCCCGGCGCGCGCTGGCGCGAAGACGAGCCGCTCGTAGAAACCGTAGTGCATCTGACCGAATGGCCGACGGTTGTGTTGGGTGCCTTCGAGTCCGAATACCTGGCTCTGCCAGAAGAGGTGTTAGTCACGGTGATGCGCGACCATCAGAAATATTTCGCAGTCGAGAGCGCCGGCGGCAAGCTGGCGCCGCATTTCTTAGCCGTGCTCAACACCCAAGTAAACGCCGAGGGCGAAGCGATCATCCGCCATGGTAATGCCCGCGTCCTGCGAGCCCGCTTCAAAGACGCCCGCTTCTTCTGGGACTTCGACCAGAAGATATTCTTGGCTGACCGAGTGGAAAGTCTGAAAAATGTCACTTTCCAGAAAGAGTTGGGCAGTTATTATTGGAAGACGGAAGAAAACATTAAAGTCGCGCGCGGACTCGCGTTGATGGCACAGCAGGAGGTAAACTGCCCAGCGATTGACCTGGATGCTCTTGCTAATGCCGCAGAACTAGCAAAAACTGATTTGACCACGGAACTCGTAAAAGAGTTTACCGAGTTACAAGGGATTATTGGTGGGCATTACGCAAAGGCCCAGGGTTGCAACGAGACGGTTGCCAAAGCCGTCTATGACCAGTACACACCTGCATCGATAGAAGACCCAATTCCAACTACCGTTGAAGGGCAGTTACTGGGTTTGGCCGACCGTATACAGACAATTGATGCAATGTTCAGAATTGGCAATGCACCCACCGGTTCTAAGGATCCGTTTGCACTGCGTCGAGCTGCAAATGCGATCGTTAAAATTCTGGCTGAATCGGATCTTCCACTAACATTGCGCGATATTCTGCATGCGCCTGGTAACGAGCCGGAGCAAGGAATTGGTCCAGAAGGTAAATTCCAGCCGGATACTCCATTACGGGCATTTCTCAAGGAACGACTGAGCTTCTACCTGAAAGACGTGCGCGGCTTTGCCTACGACGTAGTCAGCGCTGTCTTGGCCGCAGGCGCCGACGACGTCCGCGATGCAGTTTCCCGCGCCGAAGCGCTGACGGCAGCCCGCGAGTCCGCCGATTTCGCCGCCATCTCCGCAGCCTTCAAGCGCATCAAGAACATTCTGCGTCAAGCCGAAGAAAAGCAGTTTGCCCTCGGCTCGCCAAAAAATGTGAAACTCGCGCCAGAGGCCCAGCAGCTCGCCGATGCCGCCGCCGCTCTTGCGCCGGAAGTAGCGAAACTCCGTCAGCAGCGTGCTTACGGCGAAGCGCTGGCCGCCATTGCCACGCTGCGCCCGGTGGTAGATGCTTTCTTCGACAAGGTCATGGTACTCGATCCCGACCCCGCAATCCGCGGCGCGCACCTCGCCCTCATTGACGAAGTCCTGCGCGGCTTCTCCGGCATCGCCGACTTCAGCGAGATTGTGACAGCGTAAGCCTCAACGTCCCGAAGATTGAAGCCGCCTCCTCGTCTCTTGGCGCACGTCTACAATCAAGACAGATGTCTGACACGCTTTATCTGAGTCTGTGGTACCCCAATCTGCGCCTTGCCGCGCTCACCGACAAGCTGACTGCGGTGCTGAGCGCGTTTGCCGCGCACGGCGGCGAAGCGCGCGTCTATTCGGCGACCGTCTGGCCCGTGAGCTGGAGCGAGTCGCCGGTCTTCCAACAGGTTTATGGCCGCAGAATCGGCGCGGTCGGGGATGGAGCGGTCGCGCTCGGCGCGGAGCCGCGTTTTGCCGTCGAAGAGGCGCTGGAAATCCTGCATGACGACTACGCCTACGAGTTCCAGATCGGCTGGAGCCTGTGGGAGTTGGACGCCGCCGCCGGTCTTGACCCGCGGTGGACGCGCGCCCCGCGGCTGGTGCGCGTGACGGGCTTCGGGCCGCTCTTCGACGAAGGCGCTTACGAGGCCGATGGGCATATCCGCCTGGACTTCGGCTCGGACACGCCGTTTCTGGAAGAAGAGCTGGAATTGGACTCCGTGGCTGCCCGGCACGTCGAAGAGAATGTGCGCCAACTTGTCGAGCTGACCGCGGGCGTCGAGAAGGTTTCGGGAGCCACGGCGCGCCTGCTGTGGAGCGAACTGGGCGAGAGTCTGGCCCAGCGGCTGGCGGCACGGCTGCAGAAGCGGCTTGGGGGGTCGAACTGACCGTGCGATTGACCATCGAGCGAATGAGGATGCTGGTGCTTGGGACGGGAGTTTTGCTTCTGGCGGCGCTGGTGGTGTTTCTGGCCGTGGCCAAGTGGAAGAATCCGTTCAATCGCCGCGATCTGCCTAAGCGGCTGGGCATTGAAATCCAGCAGGAGGCCAACGGCGTCGATTACACGCAGGCCCACGGCGGGCACACGCTCTTCAAGATTCACGCGTCGAAGGTGGTGCAGCTAAAGCAGGGCAACGCTGTGTTGCACGACGTGAAGATCGAACTGTACGGCGAGGACGGCTCCCGCGTGGACCGGATCGAGGGCGCGGAGTTCGAGTACGACAAGAAAGCGGGCACGGCCATC
>JBEKPI010000071.1:0-15662 GCA_049520855.1 Occallatibacter sp. | reverse complement strand
CGAAAGGAAGATTTGCTCGATGGCTGCGCCGTCGGCGACTTCGGTCTCGGTTTCGATGCGGTGCTTGTGGGTGTCTTCTCCGGGGCCAGCAAGGGGTAGGCGCTTGTGCGTCAGGAGCCAGCGGCCGGCGTAGCTGCGAATGCGGAGGATCTCGGTGCGGGCGCGCATCTGACGGTCGGGCGTGTCATATAAAACATTGCTCTCGAAGGCGCGCGGGGTTTGCAGCGTGAAGCCAGCGGCTTCGATGCGCTGGGTGAGGCCGGCAACATCGTCCACGCGGAATTTGATCTCGGTCTCGATAGGCATGGGAAAAAGCAGCCTCTAGCTACTAGCTTTCATCTGTGAGCTTGTCCTGCGTTAGAGGCAAAGCCACATTCAACAAGCCGGTCGCGCGACAGAGAAGCGAACAGCTAGAGGCTAGAAGCTAAGGGCTAACAGGCTGAGTATACGGCAGGTGGCGGGAGATGCGGCGAAAAGGCGACAATCAAAATGTGAAGACACTGCGATTGGTGGTTGACCCGGCGCAACTCGATACTGCCGAAGCTCGGGAGACGCTGGAGCGGGCGGCGGCGATTCTGCGCGCCGGCGGACTGGTGGCGCTGCCCACGGAGACGGTCTATGGGCTGGGGGCGAATGCGCTGGACGCGGCGGCGGTGGGGCGGATTTTTGCGGCCAAGCAGCGGCCGGCGTGGGATCCCGTGATTGTGCATGTGGCCGGGCCTGACGGGGCTGCCGCGATGCTGGACGGGCTAGGCGGAATCGTCCGGGAGGTTCCTGAGGCGGCGCGAAGGCTGATGGCGGCCTTCTGGCCGGGGCCGCTGACGCTGCTGCTGCCGCGGACGGCGGTGGTGCCCGATGCGGTGACGGCGGGAAGGCCGCTGGTGGGGGTTCGGATGCCGGCGCATCCGGTGGCGCTCGAAGTGATTCGGCGGGCCGGGGTTCCGGTGGCCGCGCCCAGCGCCAATCGCTTTGGGCACATCAGCCCGACGACCGCGGCGCATGTGCTCGCGGATTTGGACGGGAGGATCGATGCGGTGCTGGATGCGGGACCGACCGAGCACGGAGTCGAGTCGACGGTACTCGACCCGAACACAAGCCCGATGACGATCTACCGGCCGGGCGCGGTGACGAGTGTCCAGATTCGAGACACTGCCGGGGATGTGGAGATGTATCGCGGCGGCAGGGAGCTGGAAGCCAGGCCACGCGAGGCGCTGCCCTCGCCGGGAGTGGGGCTGCGGCATTATGCGCCCAGGGCGAGGCTGGTGCTGGTCGGGGCGCCGCTCGACAGACTCGGCGAGCGGCTGGCCGAGACGGCACGTGACCTCAGGGGCGAAAAGGTGGGCGTCATGCTGCCGACGGAGGTGGCTAGGCCAAGCGGGGTTGCGGCGGTGTTCGGCTGGGGACGGTGGGCTGCCCCGGAGGAGATGGCGCGGGAGCTTTACGCAGGGCTGCGCGCGCTGGACGACCAAGGCTGTACGGTGATTCTGTGCCCCGTTCCACCGGCCGAAGGGATAGGCGCGGCGATCCGCGACCGGCTGCAAAAAGCCGCTAACAGCGAATAGCTGTCTTTACTCCGCCCACCGCCGCATGGCCAGCGTCGCATTGATCCCGCCGAATCCAAACGAATTCGACAACGCGATGTCGAAGCCGTGAGCCACGGCCGTGTTGGGCACATAGTCCAGATGGCACTCGGGATCGGTGTTTTCCAGGTTGATCGTCGGCGGCAGCATCTGGTTCACCAGCGCCAATACGGTGATGCCGGCCTCCAGTCCGCCCGCGCCGCCCAGCAGGTGCCCATGCATCGACTTGGTGCCCGAGATCTTCAGCTTGTGGTTCAGCGCGTGTTCGCCAAAGACCGCCTCGATGGCCTGCGACTCGTTGCCGTCGCCCGCCGGAGTCGAAGTGGCGTGGGCATTGATGTAACCCACCTCTTCCGGCTTCAGGCCAGCATCTTTGAGGGCGGCTCTCATGCTGCGCTGCGCGCCCTGGCCCTCGGGAGCGATGCCGGTAATGTGATAGGCGTCGGCGCTCATGCCGTAGCCGATGATCTCGGCCAAAATCTTCGCTCCGCGCGCCTTGGCGAACTCCAGCTCTTCGAGAATGAGAATGCCCGCGCCCTCGCCGATCACGAAGCCGTCGCGGTCCTTGTCAAAGGGCCGGCTGGCGCGCGCTGGTTCGTCGTTGCGCTGCGAGAGCGCCCGCATCGCCGCAAAGCCGCCCACCGCCAACGGCGTCACGGAGGCCTCGGCCCCGCCGGCGATCATCACCTCGGCATCGCCGTGCATGATCATGCGCGCCGAGTCGCCGATGGCATTGGCGGAGGTAGCGCAGGCCGTCGCCGTCGCCGAGATCGGCCCCTTGGCGCCATAGCGGATGCTCATATGCCCGGCCGCCATGTTGGCGATCACCGAGGGAATGAAGAACGGCGAAATCTTGCGCGGGCCGCCTGCCAGCAGGTTCGAGTGCTCGCGCTCGATGATCTCGAAGCCCCCGATGCCCGAGCCGATAAAGACGCCCACCCGGTCGGCAATCTCCGGCGTGATCTGCAAGCAGGCCTGGGCCATCGCCTCTTGCGTGGCCGCAAAGGCAAAGTGAATGAAGCGCCCCATCTTGCGCGCTTCCTTCTTGTCCACGAAATTCAGCGGATCGAAGTTCTTGACCTCGGCGGCGAAGGTCGTCGAGAAGCCTGTGGCATCGAAGCCCTGGATGGGCCCCATGCCGCTGGCGCCTGCCAAAAGCTGCCGCCAGACTTCGGGAGCGGTATTGCCGACACCGCAAACCAGCCCGAGTCCGGTGATAACGACTCTGCGGGGCAAATTGGACAAGGCCTACTTGCCGCCTTTCGCGTTCTTTTCGATGTACTCCACCGCGTCCTTCACGGTCTTGATCTTTTCCGCGGCCTCGTCGGGAATCTCCAGGTCGAAGGCCTCCTCGAACTGCATTACCAGCTCGACTACATCCAGCGAATCCGCGCCCAGGTCTTCCTGAAAGCTGGCGCCGGGGGTGACTTCGGCTTCGTCCACCTGCAACTGCTCGACGATAATCTGTTTCACTTTCTCTTCAACAGCCATGCGTGGTTCTCCTCGTGAATTTCAAAAATTGCCAATCGCCGCGGGGCCAAGCCTGTACGGCCTCCGCCTTGCCTAGCCTACCGGCTCAAGGCAGGGCAATGCAACCGCCGCGCCGCAAAAACGCGCAACTCTCCGAAATTTCAAGTCTATCGGGCCGGTTGGGGGTGTGTAAAGGCAGGGAAAAGGGATCAGGCAACAGGGAACAGAAAACAGCTTCAAATTGCCGGGAAAAACCCAGGCGGAAGACGTATATTAGGCGAAATGGGAAAACGAGGTTGGCGATGCAGGATTTATTGATCGGGGCGGTGGCAGTTCTCATTGGCGTACTGCTTGGCTATTGGCTGGGGAAGAACTCCTCTCAGGCAGAGCGTGGTTTATTGCAGACGCGCATCTTGGAACTGGAGAAGGAGAAGACTGCGCAGGCCATTGAATCGAAACAGTTGCAAGAGGATAAAACTCGCCTGACCGCTGAGGTCGCCACCGAAAAGGCAAATGTAATAGCGGAGCAGAATAAATACACCCTGATGAAAGCCGAAATCGAAATAGCCTTCGGCAATCTGGCGGCCAGTGCGCTTAGCGCCAACAACAGGAGTTTTCTGGACCTGGCGAAGCTTGAGTTGGATGGGCAAACAAGCGCGGCCAAGCAGACCCTCGAAGCCAAGGAACTGGCAATCAAGAATATGCTCGACCCGCTCGGAGCCGCGCTCAAGGCCCTCGACGCGCAAGCCCAGGCCATGGAGGCGCAACGCTCGGGCGCGTACTCCAAGGTGGAAACCCTCGTCGAGAATATCCAAAAGACCATTCCCGCGTCGCTGGCCGCGCTGACCAATGAAACCGCGCAGTTGATTACGGCCCTCCGCGCCCCGAAAACGCGCGGCAACTGGGGCGAACTGCAACTCAAGCGCTGCGTGGAATACGCCGGGATGGTGCAATACTGCTCCTTCTCCGAGCAGGTCACCGCGCGCGACGAAGACGACAAAATGCTGCGCCCCGATATGACCATTCAACTGCCCAACGGCCGCGAGATCGTCGTCGATGCCAAGACTCCTCTCGACGCATTCCTCGATGCCAGCGGCGCAGCCGACCCCGCCGCGCTAACGCTACGCTTTGCGGCCCACGCACGGCGAGTGAAGGACCACCTCAAAGAGCTATCGGGCAAGGCTTACTGGAGGCAGTTCGAAAAAGCCCCCGATTTTGTCGTCTGCTTTTTGCCCAGCGAAGCGCTCTTCAGCGCCGCTCTCGAAGCCGACCCGTCGCTCATCGAATTCAGCGCCCAGAACCACGTCGTGATGGCAACTCCGACAACGCTGATTGCCCTTCTCCGCGCCGTCGAGTTCGGCTGGCAGCAATCGGAGATCACCAAGAACGCCAAAGCCATCCATGAAATCGGCCAGAGAATCTATGACAAGCTGGTTGTCGCGCAGGGCCATGTTACAAGGCTTGGCAACGCCCTCGGCAGCAGCGTCGATTACTACAACAAATTCCTCGGCACCATCGAAGGCAAGGGCGGCGTCTTCTCCTATGGCCGCCAGCTAGGCGAGTTAGCCCACTCCGACGGCGAGTTAGCCGAAGTAAGAAAGCTGCAACCCGACGTGCGCGAGATGGAGTCGCTGGAGTGGTCCCAGCCCGGCCTAGCCCTGGCCGCCGGCGCCGAGGAGACCGGCGAGTCGGAGTAATGGCGAAGTCGGGGGCACTGTCGGAGGGAGCAGGGGCCTTCAGGCCCCTGAATGTAGGGCGTAAAGAGCGGGCCTTTAGGCCCGGGCCTTAGACTCCCCAAACGCCCCCCGCATCCGCTTCCAGGTCGTCTCCAACTCCTCCGGCAAAATCCGCGTCTCCGCCACCGCCGTCATGAAATTCGTATCCCCAGCCCAGCGGGGCAGCGCGTGCAGATGCAGGTGCCCGGCCACGCCTGCCCCTCCCGCCTTACCCACATTCAATCCAAAGTTGAAGCCGTGCGGGCGATAAAGCTGTTCCAGCACACGTTCCGTCCGCTGCGCCAGCTCGATCAGCTCGTGCGCGGCCTCGGCGGGCAGCGCGGCTAGCCGGTCAAGATGCGCGTAGGGCATCACCATCACGTGCCCCGAGGTGTAGGGAAAGGCATTCAGGCAGACAAAGCAATGCTTGCCGCGCACAACCAGTCCCCCGGCAGCCTCGGCCTCATCCACGCTCATCCCCTGAGCAATCCCGAAATCGATCGACGCCATCAGGTTGCAAAAGACGCAGCCATGGTCGCCCGGCCAGGCCGACAGGCTCGCCGGAACGCCGGGGCGAGCAGTCGTATCCGTCGAAGTGATGTAAGCGTAACGCCAGGGAGTCCAAAGATAATCCATACTTGTGCGTCCCGATACCGAAACGATCACTCCTTCAAAGGCACAATATCCAGCTTGTACCCTGGCTTCAGATTTACATCCCCGCCATTCGAGAAGAACGCCAGCGTCACGCACGAAATTGGGATCGCGTACCAGGACTTGTATACGACTCCGGACAACCCATCCGTCAAATCCTTCGTTCCAATTCCCACGCCGCCGGCTGTCAGCATATTGGCAATCTGCCTGCCGCGCCCCGGCTGGATCTTCCCCTCGTCCGTTTCCTTCTTCGATTGCACCGTCACAGGTTGATCGAAGACCAGCATCATGTGGCCGCGACGGAAGAATCGCCGCGCCCGTGCCGCAACCAGATGGCCGGAATACACTCCCGATGGGCACTTCACCGAGAATGCCGTCCCCGTGGCCATCCACGAAGAGGCGTAGGTCTGGAACGTGCAGGTCTCCGCGCACGCCGCGCTTGAGATCAAGAGAACCGCTAGTGCCAAAAACTTACTCATTGACAACTTCCACCATTGACTTGCAAGGCCTGAAATCGACGCGCTCCGCTGTGGAGATAGTCAAACATCGATTATAAGGCGTGAGATGCGACATCGGATCAGGAGCAACCGCGGCCGGCGGTCGGGTCGCCCCGCGCGCGGCGCTTGTGAAAATTCAGTTGCAATGCGCCCCGCAATGCAGTACGCCCAGACGGTAGTGGGTCAGTTTCAATTTCCACAGCCTCGCTTTAGCATCCGAATTGTGGAATGATGGATATATGACCATCGGCAGGGGTAAACGTCCGCGTGATCCGAACCAGCTTGCCAAGTGGATTGTAGAGCAGTCCACGGCAGATGCAAAGCCTATCGCGCCAGGACCGGAACCTTTCAGCCTGTCCGCCTATATGTCCGCAATGGGACGGAAGGGTGGTATGGTTGGGGGAAAGCGCCGTTTGGTGACTATGACGCCAGCGGCACGGAGAGCAGCCGCAGCGAAGGCTGCTCAGGCGCGGTGGGGAAAGAAAGTTTGACCTGTCTCCGCTTTAGCGCGGTAAAATCGCCACATGAAAAAGTTTCCGCTTTTGCTCTCAATAGGGATTCTGTACGCCACATCTACAGTGGCCTTCTCGCAGAGCGCCGAAGAGATGGTCTCGAACTGTAAATGGATTTCTGAATCTAAGGTATCAGCCGATCAAATAGAGATTCCAACTGACTTTCATTCAGGAGTATGCTGGGGTGCGTTTGGTACGCTTCAGACGGCCATAACGGTTGTACCGTATTCTTTTCCCAAAGAGGGTCCGCTATTGGGCGTTTGTGCGCCGGAGAAAAGCACTGAATCGCAGTTGATTCGGATTTTCATTGCGTACACAGAGAGACATCCAGAACAACTTCACAAGGATTATTTCTTTGTTGCCATTGCCGCCTTAAAAGAAGTCTTCCCGTGTCCTAAATGATAGGAGTATACTGCAATCAAATGGAAAAGCCGCGCATCCCGGCGCGGCCCTTCGGTGTGGCGAAACTCTCTAGCGACATCATCGCATGGAGTGTGCCAAAATGCAATCCCAACTCTCTTCCCATTTAAATTCAAAATCTGAAGACTTGAACCCTAGTTCGGATTTTCTCTCTCTGGCTTCCATCCTTCGAGCCAATCCCTCTGAACTTTCTCAAAATCAACTTGAAGAATGGGTGGAAGCCACTTATCGAGGAAGGCGAAATCGTGGTCTGTCAACTTTTGTAGGTCCGAATCCTGAAGAGTGGCGTCTATTAGTTCATCCACGCCCGGAACGCCCGATCTCTTGATGAGCGCAAGCACAGTCCGATACACATTCCTCTGGTGATAATACTTCTTCATCTCCGCCGCCAAAACATACATACGGGCCTGCTGTATCACGTCGTCCATGCTCGTGTTCCTCGGTAGCGCAATTATAGACTGCGAGACAGCGGGAAAATCCGTTGCGGTCAAACTTTCCTCTTGACATTCTAAAGCTGCTTTAGCATAATAGTTATTATGAATTGCTTGGACACCCAAACACGCGCCAGGATCGTGAATTGCCTGATTGAAGGCTGCTCGATCCGTTCGACTTGCCGTATGACGGGAGTGGCTAAGGGAACGGTCGTAAAGCTGCTGGCGGACATGGGAACGGCTTGCGCCACATTCCATGACTTTCACGTCCGCAACCTTCGTGTACGCCGGATGCAGTGCGATGAAATATGGTGCTTTGTGGGAGCCAAGGCAAAGAATGTGAGCGTGAAAAAAAAGCAAGAGGGCTGGGGAGATGTTTGGACCTGGGTAGGAATCGACGCCGATACGAAGCTGGTAGTCGGATACCTTGTAGGCGGTCGGGATGGTGGATGGGCAATTGACTTTATGGAAGATTGCGCCAGCCGCATCAAAGGGCGCGTACAGCTTACGACAGACGGCCATAAGCCTTACCTACAGGCTGTAGAAGGTGCTTTCGGGATGGATGTGGACTTTGCGGTACTCCAGAAAATCTACGGCGCATCGGATGAACCTGAAAAGCGGTACTCCCCTGCCAAGTGCATCGGCTGCGACATGAAAGTGGTCATGGGAAACCCGGACCCGGCGCACGTCAGTACCAGCTATGTAGAGCGCCAGAATTTGACCATGAGAATGAGTATGAGGCGGTTTACGCGGCTCACAAACGGATTCAGCAAGAAGGCAGAGAATCATTGCCATGCGGTTGCCTTGCATTATATGTACTACAACTATTGCCGGGTCCATCAAAGCCTGAGAGTGACCCCGGCAATGGAGGCGGGGCTGGCCCATCATGTTTGGACGATGGACGAATTGATTGCCCTTCTCCCGAAGCCTACGGTATCGAAGTCGAGAATCGACAATGAACTGTTTCGGCGGGTACTTGGGGAGAGCGCCTAAAGGTCCAGATATTTATCTGGTTCGTCCATCATTTTCTGGAAGTCGTTTTCTCTAAGTATTTCTCCTGTGCGAGTGCGAAACGCAAAGCCGTACAGTCCGAAGTTGCTTCTCATAGTTTTCTTATCGAGGAAATCCACAAATCGCGGCCTATCATCAAATCCATTACGGGACATGATTTTCTCAGTTAAGCGGGAGAGCGTTCCGTCTAGCATCCCCCCATACTTTTGTTCGGCCACAACCACTCCATCTATCCATGCAGGTTCAGGGTCATCCGTTCTAAGCAGGACGGCGTTGGTTCCGCCTCCGCAAGCCCCACGGCAATCCTTTTTGGCGCGGTACATCAAATAAGACATTTGGGCAAGACATACGCGGGGATGGACCAATGGACCGAAGAGCATACGGAATAGAGGGTCTGTCACTACCGCTCCAGCTCCTATTGCTACATACCCATTAGAGTCCTCAACTGTTTTCCGCAGAACAATTCCTGACGACTCAACAAGGTACAGCCCCAAACAGTCTGAATTATTTGGCGTAGGATCGAGACGGCATCCCACTATAAAAGCGACGTAGGGACGATCATCTTTAAGGGCTGGCATAGACGCCCACTGCTCCAATCTGCTCTTAATGACATCTTCAACGCCGATAAAGGATTTAGGATCAGCCAGATTCAAGTCTGAGAGAATATCATTGGCAAGTGCCTCAGCGTGGTTTACATCTAGGCAGGAATATGCAACAACGTAGGCTCCTGATACTGTCCGCAAAGATTTGATTTTGGATCGGTTATGAGTAGTTCCATCCGTGTACGTCATTTGCGTATCAGCGGCTACGACCATTCCGTCCTGACATAGCATCCCTATCGCTATGGTCATGCGTCCTCGTTTCGTAAGCCGCTCAGGTTTTGGGAGTTCTCGCGGAAAAATGGAGTGCGGCTTTGGGGATGGGAGAATCATAGCCTCACCCCCTCGCCTGTGATCTGCCGCCCTGTGGAAAACCAAACTGACCCACTACCGCCCAGACGGTTTCGTTGACGGGTCAGAGCAGCGGTTGCTACACTGGTGGCGTAGCTTCCTGCGCGGATTCCAGCAGTGAGTTGCGGCCGCCCTCCAGCCAGCCGCTGCCTGCCCGGTGTTTCCCCCAAGGAGACCAGTCGCCCTGCACGCCCGTTCAACCGGCGGGGTGAACTGTCCCTTGTTGGATCGCCACGGTCACAGGCTTGCGGTTGCCGCCGGCGAGACGGTCTTCGGCATCCCCGGCTGGCGGCAATCGCCACCGAGGCGCCACCCCCAGCGGTAGGCAAGCGTGCGTCGCGGGAGCAAGGAATCCCGGAGCTGCAAGTAATGGCCAAAGTCGTCAATCCCGAAACCGAGAGTATAACCCTGAACACCCAATTGGAACTACCCACCCTCGAACCTGCGACGGATCTAGAGCAGCCGTTGCCAGAATCCACGTCCAACACAGAGCCTGTCGAAGTTGTCGAAACCCCCGCGCTGGACGCCGATGCCCCAACCGAGCCTGTAGCCGAGCCTTTGCCTGTGGCCGAAGCCACTGCCGAAGCCCCGCCCGCGGCCGAAGTTGCAACGGAAGTCCCCGCGCCCGCCCCAGTTGTCCATACGCCCGCGCCGCAAGCGCCGGCAGCCCCGGTAGACACTGCGGCGCCGCACAGCACCGAATCCCACGGCCTTGATTCCATCGACGACTTCTCCGCCGCCCTCGAGGCCTTTGAACGTGAGCAGGCAGCCGAGGCCGCCGCCGTTGAAGCCTTTGGCGACAAGATCGTCTCCGCCACGGTCCTCAAGACAACTGAAAAGCATCTGGTCATCGACGTGGGCCTCAAGTCCGAGGGCCTGGTGCCGCTCGAACAGGTTCTCGATCACACCGGAGCAGTGAGATTCCAGCCCGGCGACGTCATCGAAGTGGTCATCGAGCGCGAAGAGCCCGAGGGCGGCTACCTGGCCAGCTACGAGCGCGCCCAGCGCCTGCGCGTCTGGGACACGATCGAAAAAGCCGCCGCCGACAAGACGCCGGTCATAGGCACTGTCGTCAGCCGCGTCAAGGGCGGCGTCACCGTCGACATCGGCATCAAGGCTTTTTTGCCCGGCTCGCAGCTTGAGATTCGCCCCGTGCGCAATCTCGACGGCTATATCGGCCAGCAGATCGACGTCCGCGTCATCAAGCTCAACAAGAAGCGCGGCAACGTCGTCGTCAGCCGCAAGGAAATCCTCGAAGAAGAGCAGAACGCCAAGCGCTCCGGCACGCTCGAGCAGTTGGGCGAGGGCGCCGTGCTCACCGGCACCGTCAAGAACCTCACCGACTACGGCGCGTTTGTCGATCTTGGCGGCATCGACGGCCTCCTCCACATCACCGACATGAGCTGGGGCCGCCTCACGCATCCTCGCGACCTGGTCAACGTCGGCGACGAGATTCAGGTCAAGGTGCTCAAGTTCGACAAGGACAAGCAGCGCGTCTCGCTCGGCTTCAAGCAGTTGACGCCCGACCCCTGGCTCGACGCCATCGAGCGCTACCCCGTCGGCGCGCACGTCAAGGGCCGCGTGCTCTCCGTCACTGACTACGGCGCGTTTGTCGAGTTGGAGCAGGGCATCGAAGGCCTGGTTCATCTCTCCGAGATGACCTGGTCCAAGCGCCTCAAGCATCCCTCCAAGCTGGTCAAGCCCGCCGACGAGGTTGAGACCGTTGTCCTCAGCGTCAATCCCGCCGACCGCCGCATCTCGCTGGGCATGAAGCAGCTCCTCGACAACCCCTGGGAAAACCTCACCGAGCGCTATCCCGCCGGCACCATCGTCGAGGGCCGCGTCCGCAACCTCACCGACTTTGGCGCATTCATCGAAATCGAAGACGGCATCGACGGCCTCGTCCACGTCTCCAACCTGAGCTGGACCAAGCGCGTCAAGCATCCCTCCGAGATCGTCAAGAAGGGCGAAAAAGTCAAAGCTGTCGTTCTCGGCGTCGAGCCGCAGAACCGCCGCCTCTCCCTGGGCATCAAGCAGTTGGAGCCTGACGTTTGGGAGAGCTTCTTCGCCACCCATCGCGTGGGCGACCAGATTCACGGCAAGGTGCTGCGCACGGCGCAGTTCGGCGCGTTTGTCGAGATCGCCGACGGTGTCGAAGGCCTGTGCCACGTCTCCGAGGCCGGCGACGACGCCGGCTCCAAGCTCGAAACCGGTCTTGAGCACGAGTTCAAGATCATCAAGATCAACGTGGAAGAGAAGAAGGTAGGCCTGAGCCTGCGCGCCGCCGGCCGCCATGAGGCCAGCCGCGCCCAGGTCGAGACCTACAAGAAGGAAGCCCACAAGGCTCCCGTCTCCAGTTCCACCACCACCCTGGGCGACCTCATCAACTGGAAGAGCGAACGCTAATCCCGCTGTTCCACTAACCGGATTAACGCAGAACGGCCACCCCAAGGGTGGCCGTTCTGCGTTATGACGCCGTTCCTCACGCTGCAATTCCCAGCGCAGCCAGTACCCGCACCAGCACAAAAAGGAAACATCCGCAAAGGCCGTAAAGACCCCCCCGCGCCCGATCTTAATCATCGTCCTTATCTGCCGGTCCGGTTGGCTTCTCGTGAATGAGCGTCTCCACCGAGACCTTGGTCTTGATCTGCGTGTAGGGGGTCACCGTCTGAGTGAAGTCGAAGCAATCGGAGAAGTCATCGGCATTGGTGTCGCGGGTCCCCAGGCTCGACAGGCCAAAGTTATTCTCTATGAACGTAAGAAACCCCGCGGTCTCGTGAACCGTATGCGAAATGTACCCGTGCTTCGCATAGGGCGAAACCACAATGACCGGAACGCGGAATCCAGGTCCCATGCTATCGATTATTGGCGGAACGACATGGTCGTACAAGCCTCCCCAGTCATCCCACGAGATAAAGATCGCCGTTGTATTCCAGAACGGGCTCGATCCGATGGCGTTGACGATTGAGGCCACCCATTCTGGACCCTCGTTGCTTCCCGATCCGGGAATGTCGGAATGAGCTAAATCGGGAACAATCCAAGTCACTTGTGCCAGCTCGCCGTTCGCGATATCCGTAAGCACCCGGGTTTGCGGGGATATTACATAGTTCGTCCAGTCGGTCCCGTAGAAAATATGGCGGATAGACTCATAGGCCGAAAATGCGGACGCGCTCGGAAGGTCAGCCGGCGCATAGTAGCGCCATTCGATTCCCTGGGCATCGAGCAAATCGGCCATCGTTTGGTAATCGAAGCACGGAAATATGCCGGGAAGATTCGTGCCGTTAGGACCTACCCGGTGAACCAAGGTGCCAGCCGGGGCATCGCATCCCCACACAGTGCCTGTGGGATCATCGTCGGCCAGGTCGGATTCTCCGGCAATCATGTACTGGTGGGCGGCGTAGCTGGGGCCGGAGTTTGATTGGAACATGCGGTCGCCCAAGGTGTATGTGGATGCCAGAGTCCAGTAAGCCTGGAGTTCGTCTGAAGGAACGTAGGAATAAGTAATCGTCGATCCGAGGTGTGCAAATCCATCCATCTTGCCATTGTCCCAGTCTAGCCAAAAATCGCTGTGATCGTGGGCTATGCTGGTCGGATCGGTGAGCGAGACCGGCGACAGGGGTATCAACGTGCTGCCGTTCATGCCGCTTTGAGCCGAATCGGCGCCCGGAAATCCGTTGAAGAAGTTATCGAAGCTGCGATTCTCTTGCATGATGACCACGACATGTTCAATAGGGATAGCGGGAATAATGGTAAGGTCAACCGTAAGCGGCTGACTGCCGTTATAGCTGGCGGTAACAGCGACAGCGGTTGAAGCCGTAACCGCGCCCGCGGTGACAGCCAGATTTGCGGTAATCTGCCCTGCGGGGACAGTAAAGGCGCTGGGCGCCGGGAAAGCGGCCGAGTTGCTTGAAGCCAGGCTGATGGCCACTCCGCCTGTTGGAGCGGCGGCGCCGAGTGTCACTGCCAGGGTTGCGTTGCTGCCGCCGTAGATGGTCGACTGGCTGACGGTCAAGTTGACGATCGCTGGCGGCGCCGCCGCGGTCACGGTTGCCGAAGCGGTCTTCGTGCTGTCTTCCGTCGATGTTGCCGTAATCGTTGCCGTCCCCGCCGCCGCGGGGGTAAAGACGCCGGAACTGCTGACCGTTCCCATGCTGGCAGGGCTGACAGACCACGTCACCGATGTGCTATAGCTCCCAGTACCCGTCACTGTCGGTGTGCAGGCGGAGGTCTGCGTCGTCAGGATGGGTGCTTGAGAGCAAACCACAGCAACGGAAGTGATCGTTGGCGGCGCCGTCGCGTTCACGGTTGCCGAGCCTGACTTGGTGGTGTCTTCCGCCGATGTTGCGGTAATCGTTGCCGTCCCCGCCACAGAGACCGTCAACGCGCCTGTTGGAGTGATCGCTCCGCCTGTTGCCGACCAGGTGACCCAGGAGCTGTAGCTGCCGGTTCCAGAAACCGTTGCCAAACACTGAATTGTCTGGCCGGTCTGCATGCTTGCCGGAGTGCAGGAGACGCTGACCGACGCGACGGTGGGGGACATCGAAAGCGTATTCATCGTGGGAGATGCCGGAAGCGTGGAGGACGCCGGAAGCATAGTCCGGCCCCCACCGCCGCAACCGGCAATGCAAAGCGATCCGAAAAATGACAGGATAACGAAATTCCTGCGTTTCATTCACACCTGTTCCGCGCCTGAAAACCCAATTCCCCTCAATCCGGGATTTCAGCTCTACCTCATGGCCCGAATGATTGCGCCACGGGTTGCATCCGCTCGCGGTCTCGTTTTTTCATCCTATTCCAGAGGACCAAGGTCCGCAATCCTGGCGCATCGCCGAAGCGAAAGGGGCTGGGTCTGAATCAACGGTCGCGGCCTCGTCCCGTTTCGGTCTTTTTTGTTCCGATTGGGACAGCCCACTGCCGATTTGCCGTCACTAGCCTTGTCTTGAACTGCGTCGCGGACGTAGCTTGAGAACGATGGCCGTTCTCTCTGTCGATCTCGCAACCCGCCGCTGGTCCGATCTGGGCATCGTGGTGCTGGAGCGGGCGCTTGCGCCGGACCCCGCGGCTGGGCTGGTTCGCTGCGAGACGGTTTTGTGGAACGATATTGGCCCCGTGGATGCCGAGACGCTGGCCGGACGGCTGAACCACCTCTGCGGCGTTCGCGGCATCCGTGTGCTGATGCTCGATGGCCCGCAGGCCTGGAAGTCACGCGCAAACGGCCTGCAACACGCCCGCGTCAGCGAGCGGCAACTGAACACCGCTGCCAAAACCGGCCTGCCGGGCGTGGTGAAACCTGCCAGCTACCGGCGCTTCGCCGAGTTCTGCCTGGATGTGTACGATGCCCTCTGCCGGCGCGGCTGGCGCCGGCTTGCAACGCGCGATCAGCCTGGGGCGCCACAAGAGCGCGTGCTGGTGGAGAGCTACCCCTTCGCGGCCTGGAAGTCGCTGGGGCTGAAACCGCTGCCGTCCAAGCGCCGGGCGCGGGTGAGCGACCTGGCCGAAGCCTACGGCGCGCTGCGATCGCTGATTCCATTTACGGTGAACCGCCCGCCGAATCACGACCAGTTGCAGGCGATCGTCGGCGGCCTGCCGGGGCTGGCTCTGGAAGAGCGCAACACCACCGGCGCGCGCATTGTCGGCAATCCCCCGCGCCGCGAGGAGGGCCACTGGCGCGAGGGATTCATTGTACTCCCCGTGCCGCCGAACAAGCCGCTCAGCCTGCGCTGGCTCCGCACCTGGGGCGCCAGTGGCGAGCTCCCGCCGCCGCAATGAAAACCCGGTCGTGTAGCGCCGGTCTCCAGACCGGCTGTCGCGTGGACCTCCCGGTCCACGTCGAACTCTAAGCCAATAAGAAAAACGCTCCAAAGACAGATCTGCCGCCGCCGCGCGGGTCTCCGCTGTGTTTTGGATGCAACCGTCCAGATCGAACAGTTCCCGCAGAGCGGGCGGCCAGGAAGAATCGAAGGAACCCGTGAACTGGTTATCCCCGGCTTACCATACATTGTCCCTTACCGCATCGTGGACAACACAATTCTGCTTCTCTCTGTTATTCATGCCAGTCGTAAATGGCCGAAGAAGTTGTAGTTTTGTCAGAAACAAGAGAGCGTGTGGAAGATTCGTGGTTCCCAGGCCCCAAATGCGGAACCTGGGGCACCTGATCGCTCGTTAGCCGGACCTGCGCCACCTGCCACGATTGATTACTTCATCAGTTTCCTGCGGCGGAGTGCGCCTGCCAAACCGGCAAGCCCGGTGCCCAGCAGCAGAAGGCTGGAGGGTTCGGGAATGGGAGGAGTGAAGTCCACGTAGCCGTTGCCTGCGTTCGCGCCGCCTGTCAGCGAAGTGTCGTAGAACCCGGGATCGAGGTAGGATCCGCCGCCGCCACCGGCCCACCCGCCGGCGCCATTGTTATTGTTGCCGTCACCGCCGCC
>JBEKPI010000070.1:0-15851 GCA_049520855.1 Occallatibacter sp. | reverse complement strand
CTTGAGTTCCGCTGGCGCGCCCATCGACTCAAGATCGTCCTGTGTGCCAGCCTCCTCAGCAAGGCCCGCATCAGCTTTTGGCGCCTGCTCGCCACGCCTCTCGCGCAGCTTGGCGATTTCCTGCTGAGCGGCCTCATTACCTGGGTCGATCTCTGCGGCGTGGAGGAACTCGACCAGCGCCCCCTGCTCGTCGCCGGCGATCACCAGCTTGCGTCCCTTGCTCAGGTGCATCGCCGAGTCAGTCACCCGCACCCGGTAAAGCGCGGTGCGGAAGCGCAGATCCTTGGGATCCTTGGCGTATGCCTTCTGGAAGTTGTCGAAGGCGGCGTCGTAGTCTTCGCGCGCCTCGGCGCTCTCGCCCTGCTTGAAATAGGAGTTGGCCGACTCCGCATGGAGCCGAAGGCCCGACAAGCCAATAACGGCCAAAACAGCGACAGGCACAATCCAGGAAGCGGCTCCAGAGGGGAAATATTTGGAGGCAGTCCCAGCAACAGCGCGGCTTTTCATCTTACTCCCAGGCGTCTTAGCTGGCCCACATGCCGTAGCGGGTGCTTGCGGGCTGCCTTGGCCGCCCCAGACGCAAATCTTGTCGTAACTTTCTTTGCCGATTCTTCCCATCCAACGATGCCCCATTTTAGCAAAGCCCCGCGAAAACACCGATAAAACCCGCGCCAATGCTAGGATGAAGATTCGAGGATGGTTCCCGATGGCTCGCCAAACCAGCCATGTCATTGTTCAGCCGGACACTTCCGGCCCCAAGAAGACGCCCCGACCCCGCGACCCTGTGGCCAGCGGCGAACGGGATGCCGCGCATAATCGCGTCGCCAGCCATAACTATTTTCTGTTGGAACGGTTTGAAGCTGGCGTGGCTCTGCGCGGGACCGAAGTCAAGTCCATCCGCGAGGGTAAGGCCAACCTCAAAGACTCCTATGGGTTGATCCAGAACGGCGAAGCATTTTTGCTCAACGTGCATATCGGTCCTTATTCCCACGGCAATATGGCCAACCACGACGCCACGCGCACCCGCAAGCTGCTGCTGCACAGCGCGGAGGTTCGCAAGCTACTCTCGAAGACGCAGATCAAGGGCCACACGCTCATCCCCACCCGGCTCTACTTCCGCAACGGGCGGGTCAAGTGCGAACTGGCCGTGGCCAAGGGCAAGCAGGACTGGGACAAGCGAGAGACCGAGCGCAGCCGCGAAGCCGACCGCGAAGCCCGCTCCGCCGTCAACGCAGGCAAACACCGCATGGGGCGGTAGCGGACGAATCAGGTCTTTGTAACAACCGGAAAATCCAGAAATCACCGGATCGCTTCAATCTCAATTCCCAGCGAGAGACTCTTCCAGATTCGGTCCGTCGTGTAGACCGTCGCCTTTCGGTCGATCGCGAGAGCCAGGCAAGCCCGGTCGCCCAGGGAGAGACCGAATGGGCGCGTGATGGGCCTCAGTTCCGCAGCGACTCTTGCGTGGGCATCGGTGAAGAAGCAGACCTCGCATTGCAAGCTGAAGATTCGATTCCAAGCATGGTCTGCCGCCGCTCCAAGCTGGAGAAGACGCGTGTGCGCCTCGGCCAGATTGACTGTACTCAGCAGACCGCCATCAAGGATGGAAGCGACGTTCTGGCCACCGGGCTCGTTCAATATGACCGCAAGGATTGCCGAGGAATCGAGAACGGCGAGCTTAGGCAATCTTTCCCTCGTTCCTTAAGCGCGCTTGTTCCCTGTCGCGCTCAAATTCTTCCTCTTCGCGGCGCGCTTCCTCGCGACGATCCGCAATTAGCTCGTCTGACGCGAGAATGCCCGGTTTCGCGTATTTGGCAAACTCGCGCTGAATGCGCCGAATGCGCGCCGGGTAGGATTCTACGCGCAGAACACCGTCCTCCACATCCATCAGGAGGGTATCTCCGGGCGCAAAGCCCATCTCTTCGCGGATAGCCGCTGGAATGACAATGCGCCCATTGGCGCTGAGTGGAGCCTTGGCATGAAGCGCATCTCTGACAACTACATCCATAATGGTCACCAAGTAGATAATATGACACATTGGGCCAAATATGGCAATTCGTCCTTCCAGGCCTTTTGTGGTTTTCACGATATATTCTAGTTAGGTGTTTGGCCATTACCTTCGGGTCATTTTTGGTTGCCAAAATCCGCCCCTTGGATGACAGAATGGAAGCCATGCGGACTCAACTCTCTCTCGCGCCCCTTGCCGGAATCGAAACTGAACTGCTGGCCGTTCTGGCCGCCGACACGCAAACAGCCAAAGGCCCCGACGCCAAACCCGTCCCTGTGCTGCTGACCGCCGACCCTTCCGTACTGGCCGCCGCGCAAGCCGTTCTGGCCAGCGGCGAATTCAAGGCCGACGCCAATGAGACGCTATTGCTGCACTCGCCGGCCGGCCTGGCAGCCAAGCGTCTGCTGCTCGTCGGCCTAGGCAAGCAGGCCAAGGCGTCGGCCAGCGCCGTGCGCAACGCCGCCGGAACCGCCGTCCGCTTCACCAAGCCGCGCGCCATCAGGGAGCTGGTCTTCGCGTTGCCTTCCACTGCGTCTCCCGAACCGGAAGCCGCGCCTGCCGTGTCAGAGCCCGCCGTCGCCGCGCCGGAACTCAAGCCTGCCGCGCCTGAGCCTGCAGCAGCTACGCCGGAACTCAAGCCTGCCGCGCCTGAGCCTGCAGCAGCTACGCCGCTACCCAAGCCGGAGGAACCCGCGCCTGCCGTGCCGGAGTCCAAGTCCGCGGAGCAAAAGGTTGCCGAGCCGGTGGCCAAGTCTGTTGCGCCCGCTCCCGCTGACGCTGCGCCCGCTCCCGCCGACGCTCCGCTCACTCCCGCGGTTGCCGTGCCCGCGCCCGCGCCAGCCGCGCCCAAACCCACAATTGCCGTGCAGTATCTCCCTCTGCTGCCGCCCGGACCGTGTACCCGCGCCGCCGTCGAGGGCGCCTTGATCGGCGACTTCGACCCCGACACCTATCGCAGCGACCGCAAAGACCAGAGCGTTCTGTCGTTCACCGTAGCCGCGCCCGCCGATGCGGACAAGCCCACGCTGGAAAAGGCCTTCGCCGAGGGCGTCATCCTGGGAGAGAGCCAGAACTTCACCCGCTCGCTGGTCAACGAGCCGGGCAACAAGCTCACCCCCACCATCCTCGCCCGGCGATCCGTGCAAATGTCCGAGCTGGTCGGGCTCAACTGTCGAACCTTTTCAACCGACAAGCTCCACGACCTCAAGATGGGCGCCTTCTGGAGCGTTTCCCAGGGATCCGCCGAGCCTCCGGCCCTCATCGTCTTGCGCTATGAGCCTGCCGGGGTGACCGAGGGCCCGGTTCTTGGCCTGGTCGGCAAGGGCATCACCTTCGACTCCGGCGGCATCTCCATCAAGCCCGCCGACAACATGGAAAAGATGAAGTACGACATGGCCGGCGGCGCTGCCATGATCGGCGCCATGCGGGCCATCGCCCTGCTCAAGCCCAAGGTGCGCGTCATCGCTGTCGTCTGCGCCGCTGAAAACATGCCCTCCGGCACGGCCCAGAAGCCCGGCGACGTGCAGACCGCCATGCCGCTCGAACCCGGCAAGCCCGGCAAGACCATCGAAGTTATCAATACCGACGCCGAAGGCCGCATGGTTCTGGCCGACGGCCTCACCTACGCCCGGCAACTCGGCGCAACCCATCTGATCGACGCCGCCACGCTCACCGGCGCCTGCGTCGTCGCTCTCGGCTACGCCAACGCCGGAGCCTTCTCCAACGACGACGCAACCTTCGAGAAATTCAACGCGGCCCTCGCCGCTTCCGGCGAGAAGTTCTGGCGCTTGCCGCTGGGCGAGGAGTACGCCGAGCAGATCAAGTCCGACATCGGCGACATCAAAAACACCGGCGGACGCTGGGGCGGCGCCAGCACGGCCGCCGAATTCCTCAAAGTCTTCGTCGAAGACACTCCCTGGATTCACCTCGACATCGCCGGCATGGCATGGATCGAAGACTCCAAGCCATACATCGCCAAAGGGCCTAGTGGCGTCGCGGTGCGCTCCATCCTGGAGTGGGTGCGGAGTTATCAGATGTGAAGTTGCAACAGGTTGTCCACCACCACTCCATCGCCGGGGCTTAGGCAAGCGGAGGACGTTTGGCCGTTCATCTGTCAACAGAGAATAGACGCCCACAACGCAAATGATATCCAATGCAATCTTGCCCGCGCGTCATCGGGTACGCGCATTCTTCGGCCAATCTAGAACAGCGGCGTCTGTCTTCCAGGCATGGTCAGTCCAAAGTGCTCGTATGCCAGGCGCGTCGCTACGCGTCCGCGCGGGGTGCGGTCGAGAAATCCGATCTGGATGAGAAACGGCTCGTAGACCTCTTCCAGTGCGTCCTGCTCCTCGGCCAGCGTGGCGGCCAGCGTGCTCAGGCCCACCGGGCCGCCTTCGTATTTCTGGATGATGGCCAGCAGCAGCCGGCGGTCGATCTCGTCGAAGCCGTGGGCGTCAACTTCCAGCATGGTCAGCGCGGCGTTGGCCGTGGGCCGGTCGATGATGCCTGAGCCGCGCACTTGGGCGTAGTCCCGTACGCGGCGCAGCAGGCGATTCGCTATTCTCGGAGTCCCGCGTGAGCGCAGCGCGATCTCGGCAGCGCCGTCCCGGTCGATGGGAATCTGCAACACCTCGGCGGAGCGCGAGACGATGAAGCGCAGCTCTTCCTCGGTATAAAACTCGAGGCGCAGCAGAATGCCGAAGCGCGACCTCAACGGCGAAGAGAGCAGGCCGGGCCTCGTCGTTGCTCCAATAAAGGTGAAGGGCCGGATCTCCATCACGTGGGTGCGCGCCGCCGGACCCTGGCCAATAATAATGTCCAGCTTGTAGTCCTCCAGCGCCGTGTAGAGCTTTTCTTCCAACACCGGCTGCATGCGGTGAATTTCGTCGAGAAAGAGCACCTGGCGCTCGCGCAGGTTGGTCAGGATGGCGGTCAGGTCGCCCTGAATTTGCAGCGCCGGCCCGGAGGTCTGCTGGAATCCGACGTCAAGTTCATTGGCGATGATTGTCGCCAGAGTGGTCTTGCCCAGGCCGGGAGGGCCGAAGAGCAGCACATGGTCCAGCGCCTCGCCGCGCGATTTCGCGGCTTCCAGGGCAATGGCGAGCTGTTCTTTTGCCTTCGATTGGCCGATAAACTCTCCCAGCCAGCGGGGGCGCAGTTTCAGTTCAAAGCCCTGCTCTTCGTCGGCGCGCGAGGCGCTGACCAGCCGTTCCGGAGTGTTGTCGCGTGCAATGGCCATGCTGAGGAGAAGTGTAGCCGCTGCCGGTCGAAGCGGGCAAAGCGGCGTTGTCCTCCTGGATTGCCGACTGGCGGCTTGGCCGGAACCGTGAGCCTGATATGGCCTAAGTGCCTGAGCCGCCAGTGGATCGCTTATTGACTGTCTTGATTCCGCGTGAATAGGCTCAATTTGCGGACTGGCGGGACAAAATGCAAGGGTATATAGTCGAGTGTGAAAGAAAATACCCGACTTCGCCGCGCTATTGCGGAGCCGAAGCCGTTGAAGGAACGCCAGGAGACCCAAATGTTCAATCGCTTCTGCTTCGGAGCGCTTTTGCTCGCCGGAATTTTGTTTCCGCTCACCAGTTGCGGGAGCGGTCCTTCGCTGACTTCCATCGTCATCAGTCCCGCCTCGGTTACTGTGTCGTTGGCGCCCCAGGGTGTTCCCCAGGGCAGCAATCAATACACGGCCATCGGCTACTATACTCATCCGGATCACCCGGCGGAGACCAAGAATATAACCAGCCAGGTCACCTGGGCTTCCAGCAGCACCCAAGTGGCAACGGTCAGCAGCACAGGGTTGGCCACGGCTACCGGTTTCACGGCTTCCGGCGCCTGGACAGGGAATACAACGATCACTGCCAGCGCGCCCGGGTTCAACGGCACGATTGTCAGCAATCCTGCGGTCTTCGCCGTTACGCCATGCACAGCCTGCGTAAGCATTAGCACTGACGTCATCTCGGTCACTGTCATACCCGCGACTCAGACTGTTGCATCGCTGAATGTCCCCATCCAGTACGAAGCGGTCGGTACGACATCGACCGGCCTCACGGAAGCGTTGGGGAATTTCGTTGGGCTTAGCTGGGTTTCCAGCGTCTCGTCGGTTGCCACGATCAACGCGGGCAGCGGGTTGGCTACCACAGCCGGGTCGGGCACGACTACCATTACAGCGATCTTCAAGAATCCCGATCAAACCGCGGCGGAGGGAAGCGCGACCCTCACGGTAGCCCCGACTGGCTCGCCGGAACCGCTGACCGCGCTTACAGTCGCTCCGAACGCGCAAACAGCATTGGCTATCGGGCAAACGGCTCAATTCCTCGCCATCGCCACCACCGGCAGCGGCACATCGGTCAATCTGACCAATCAAACGGCTACAGTCGGGGGTCAGACGATCAAAGCCGCGACGTGGACCTCCAGCAATCCCTCGGTGGCTACGATCAACTCTGCCACCGGACTCGCCACGGCTCTCAGCGCCGGCGCAACCGTGATCACGGCTATCGCCACGAATCCCAACGACGGAAGTGTAGTGACCGGCACGGCCACCTACACCGTGACAGTGCCCACATCGGCCTCGTCCGAGCCTCTCACGGGGCTGTCCATCATTCCGTCGGCGCAGACGGCCTTGGCGGTCAATCAGACCGCTCATTTCATCGCCATCGCCACCACCGGATCGGGCGGTTCGGTGAACCTGACCAATCAAACGGCAACCGTCAATGGGACCACCATCGCGGCGGCTGTCTGGAGTTCCAGCAATCCGGCGGTGGCTACGGTCGATCCCGCCACCGGCATTGCCACCGCGCTCAGCGCCGGCGTCACCGCGATCACGGCCATCGCCACCAATCCCGGCGACAAAACCGTTGTCACCGCTACTGCCGTCTTCACCGTGACGGTTCCCAACCAGACGGAGGCCTATGTCTCGCTGGCCATCGTGCCTGCCTCGCAGACGGCCACGTCGGCCAATCAAACCGCCCAGTTCATCGCCATCGGCACCACTGGGACGGGCTCGACGGTCAATTTGACCAATCTGGCCACCTGGAGTTCCAGCAGCACCGCGGTGGCTACCATCAACCCAGCCACCGGGCTGGCCACGGCTGTGGCCAACGGCGCTGTCGCCATCACCGCCGTAGTCAGGAATCCCAGCAACGACGGCACCGTGGTCTCGGGAAGCGCATCGTTCACCGTTGCCATCGCGGCCACCCCTGAACCATTGCTCTCGCTCGCTATCCTTCCCGGTTCGCAGACGGTTGCCTCGGCTGGTCAGACAACCCAGTTCCTTGCCATCGGAACCTTCTCGGCAAGCTCACCGACTCCGGGCTCGCAGAACATGGCAAATGTCCCCGGCTACACCGTCGCCTGGTATTCGAGCAATCCGTCGGTTGCCACGGTTTGCAGCGTTGGAGGCCTCTGCCCAGCTACGCCGGGGCTTGTCACGGCGGTGGGTCCAGGCACGGCTGCCATTACAGCCATCGCAACCAACACGACCGACAAGAGCGGGGCGTCGGCCGCAGCCTCCTTCACGGTGTCGGGACCGGCTCCGGAGCCGATCTCGGCGCTGTCCATCTTCCCCGCCTCCCAGTCCATTACCTTGCCTCTGCCTGGGTCGCCGCTGCAAACCGCCTCATTTATCGCCCTCGGCACCAATGGCAGCACCGGCATCCAGACGCAGGTGAGCAGCCCGACTGTCAACTGGAGTTCGACCAACCCGCTGGTCGCCACCATCGATTCCAGCGGCGTTGCCACGGCGCTCAGCCAGGGCACGACTACCATTACCGCCATAGCGACCAACGCGGATCATAGCGTGCAGACGGCAACGGCGACTCTGACGGTTGCGGGTGTGGCCTCGGAGCCGCTGCTTTCGCTGACTGTCTCCCCCGGCTCTGAACAGGTTGCGTACCCCGGTCAAACCGGTCAGTTCATCGCCATCGGCACCTTTACGCCCACCGCGACTCAACCGGTCACGCAGAACCTGACCGCCACGGCCTCCTGGACTTCCAGCAATCCGGCGGTTGCCACGGTTTGCAGCGTTGGAGGTCTCTGCCCAGCCACACCGGGGCTTGTCACGGCAGTGGGCCAGGGCACTACCGTAATCATTGCTACTGCTCAGAACCCCGACCATAGCTTGGTGACGGCTTCGGCAACCTTCGGGGTGGTCAACGCCCCAGCGGAGCCGGTCGCTTCGCTCGTCATCGTTCCCCCCAATCAGTCCATTGCCACCGGCCAGACAGCGCAGGTCATTGCGCTGGGCACCAATGGAGCGACTGGCCTTCAGTCGGATGTGACCACCGCACCCAACCTTACCTGGACTTCCAGTGTCCCGGCAGTCGCCACAGTGGGCCTCCACACCGGACTGATCACCAGCGTGGCAGCGGGCACGACCAGCATCGTCGCCGAATACACCAATCCGCCCGTGGGTGCAAACCCCGCCAGCGTGGTCACAGCCAGCGCGGTGGTGACCGTAACAGCCGTAGTCAGCATCAATGGAGATGTGATTTCGGTTGAGGTCCTGCCGGCCGACCAACTGGATCTCTTCATCGATCAAACCACGCAGTTTATCGCCATTGGAACCTCTTCCCTATTTCCGTACACCAGCGATGTGACGGATTGTTTCCAGACGACTCCGCCGGCCAACCCCGCGCCGTGCAACGGGGGCAGCACCTCCTGGGCCTCCAGCAACGTGGATGTTGCCACCATCAACAATACCGGTACCCCCGGTCCCACCACCGGAGGTCTCGGAGCCCCCGCGGGGCTTGCCACGCTGTTGTTTGAGGGCAGTACCGCCATTACGGCCACCTACACCAACCTTGACGGCTCGATTGCGACCGGCGTCGCAACTTTACATTGCGACTTCGGACAATGCGTGCTGGAGCCCCCACCTCAACCCCCGGTGGTTACGCTGACCGTCTTCGGAGCCGGCAACAATACCGGTCCCTCAACCGCGTACCCGAATGACACCTGGCTTGTGACGGCTCCTTCCGCCACCGGCACATCCCCCTGCGTGCTTGGAGTCTCCTGCATGATCCATTGCGGCCCCGGCGATACCACTCCCGGCGGCCCGGTGTGCGTGGGCTCTTATCCTGTGGGCAGCACGGTGACCCTGACGACGGATGAAGCTGTCGGCACCGGCACCTTCGGCGGCTGGGCCTCAGGCCCCTCGACCATCACCGAATTCAACAACGCGACACCGCCCGTGTTGGTAACGGTGCCTAATCCTTCGTATTGCACCCCGTTGCCTCTTCCCTCGACTCCAAACGGGACAAACACTTGCACGATCACGTCGATCGACGGCGACGACAACGTTGTGGCCATCTTCGACAACTAATGCGCAACTCTTGCCAGCAGAGCCGCCCTTCGGGGCGGCTTTGCTGCGTCTGGAGGCAAAGCTCCACGATTGGAGCGAAGACTTGCCGGACTCTCGATTGCTGTTTCGGGCCCTGCCCGCGCCCCGAGAGAGCGCCAGGAGTGCGTCAGGCCGGCAGGGCCACCACCCCCGCCACCAGCTTGTAGTGGAAGCTCTCGAACGGCTCGCTCAGGCTTATGGTCAGGAAGGTCTTTGCGGGCTTGCCTCCGCAGAGAAGTGCGTGGGGATAGATGCCCGCGGGCAAATTGCGCATAAGATTCAGCCAGGCTGGATCGGTAACGGCCAAATCGTAACGGATGCGGCCGACGTGGCCAGAGCGGAAGAGAGCGCGATTCTTGCGCTTGCCGTTCTCCTCGCGAATCCACCACCAGAGATCGTCCGGATGGAGAAGCTCCAGGGACTTCTCGGCTGGAGACCCCGCAAACTTGCGGCTGTAGACCCTGTCGCCATACCCTTGCAAAATTGCCGGCCCTTTGCTGACGTATGCCGCGAGGAAGCGCGCATCGCGCGGTTCGTCAAAGCGCCGCACCGGACGCCATTGCGTTTCCGTCACAAAAACATCTTCCGGATGGCAGTTGGTTCCGCATCTCTCGCCGAGTTCAACCTCGAAGACATCCAGCAGCGCGGCCTCCTTGCCGTCCGCGTAGCTGGCTTCCTTGAGCGTGAGGCAGCCGGGTACTTGGCTGCCGACAAGCCTGACCCAGCGTTTGGTGGCAAGGCTGATCCCAGCCACGCAGCGATGGTCGTGCTTGTAAGAGTTGGCCAGGCAGAGAATCCGCTCGACGCCCATGGAGTTGGACTTGCCTCCAGAGTATGAATTAGAGATGACGGATTGTTACACCTTCCCATTGCTTTTGCAAATACTCGAGCGCCAGCCGCCGATGGCAATGTTCGGCGGTCAGTTCGCTGCACAGGAGGACGGTCTTCTTCTGAAAACTCTCCCTGGAAAGGACCGACTCCACCTTTCGCGAGCGGATGAGATCGAGATAGACTTTGGCGTAATCGTCCCAGCTTCCTTTTTGCTTCTTATAGCCGTCGAGCATCTCTTGCGTGGGGGCAAGCAGAGGCTCGTGCTCATAGGCCGCGCCGCAGATTTCTTCCAGAAAATAGGCCAGGTCGGCCTGCTTGGCAAAGGCGGCAAGCTGCGAGGTGTTATTCAGGCGTACATCGAGCAGGCGCTCGATGCCGTGAGCTTTCAGTGCGCCGAAGAACTCGCGGGCGCTTTTTTGGGTAAAACCGATGCTGTAGATCTCCATTGGTCCTCGTCAAGTTCTGCAAACAGCGCGGGCTGTGCGCCGACCAGCGGCTTGCCCGCTTGCGCGGCCACCATCTCGTCGGACTCCAGGCGGCCGTCGCCGCGAATGTGCAGCATGGCATGGCCGCGCTCCGCTAGCACGCGGCCGATGAGCAGCCTGCGATGGCAGTGGGCCGGGTCTTCTTCGCCGCAGACCAGAGCCACGCGAAAGCGCTCCATGCCCGATTCAAGCCGGGCGATCCCCGCCTGGAAGCGCGCATCGTCGCGCAGCCGGCTATAGAGAACATGGCCGGCAGCGTCGTAGTAGGCGGGATTGGCCGGCCGCCCGCCCAACTCCGCGCCCAGAAAAAGGTAGCGAATCCCAGCCTCCTCCAGCGAGCGCTGCATGATCTCCTTGTCGAATTGCGGGACGTACTTCGAGTAGGGAGAGCTGCGCGTATCGACCACCACCTCAACCCCGTGCTGGTGCACCAGGGCAAGCCATGCCGAGAGATCGTGGTTGGAGTGGCCGAGTGTGAAGAAACTGCTCATGCGCAAGCCTTTGTTCAAGAGGATAGCACTCGATAATCGAACCCCAGTGCTGGATACTATGCGGGCACATTCGCCAGAGGCCAGTAGCGGAAGGCGCGAAAGATTGCTTGTCCCGATCCGCAGGCGTAAAGAGCGGGGCGAACGTCCAGGAAGCCGTCGAGTACGTTATGGTTCATGCCGGCGATTTCGGCCGATTCCTCGGCGCGCTTCCAGCTCTGGCCGGGGATGCGGTAATAGAAATCGAGTTCCTGGCGGTCATTGACGATTCGCAGGGTGGCTCGGGTTGCGCCTTTATGCTGCCGGCTGGGAGTGAAGCCATTGGCAAGGCGCACGCCGATTCCTTCAGGAGAGAGCACAATGCCGGCAGCGTGTTCCGGGTTGTAGAAGAGCAGCAATCCCGACTCGCAGCCAGGCGAGACTTCGATGTCGATCTCGACCGTGTACGAGTGGCCGCCAACGGGAGTTGTCAGGGCGGAGGTGTCGGCCAGGGATTTGCCTTTGGCCGCCAGAGTGAGGGCGCCGTTGCCGGTCGAGAAGCGGGCGGGGTCGAACTCGTGCCAGAAGCCCCACTGGAGGCCGAGTTCTGGGCTCATGAAGTTGTCGGATGGATCGAGGAACGGCTGCTGGCTTGTGCCGGGGAGGGGCATCGCAATCGCCGAATCCGCCGTGACGCCCTGAGGAATACGGAACCAGCCGTCGGGGGTCCACTCGATGGGCAGCAGCAGAAGCTGGCGGCCGAGGGTGCGGTATCCGTTTTCATAGGAGTGGACGGTCATGTACCATCGCCCATCGGGCGTATCGACGAGGCGGCCATGGCCCAGCGAGAGCCAGCGGTCGTCGCGGGAGCCGGTATGAACCACGGGATTATAGGGGGAGAACTCCCAGGGTCCGTCGGCATGGCGGCTGCGAGCACTGACAACCGAATGGCTTGTTCCGGGGCCAGCGGTGCCGCCTTCGGCGACGTTGAGGTAGAAGTAGCCGTTGTGCTCCAGCAGCTTGGGGGCCTCCAGACAGGTACACTCCATGCGAATCGACGAGGGCATGGGCCAGGCGTCAAAGACCTTGCGGGGAGGGGTTTTCACAGCCAGGCCGTCGGCGGTGAGTTCGCCCATGCGTCCGTCGGCCATGTAGAGAAAGCGCCGTCCATTCTCGGCGATGTGGGCAGGGTCGATGGCGTTGATGCCGAGATCGATCGGTTCGCTCCAGGGTCCGAGGGGGTGGCTGGCATGAACCACGCGCAGACTGCCGTCGGCTGGGAAATAAATGTAGTAGAGGCCCTGGTACTCGCAGAGATAGGGCGCCCACACGCTGCCGTGATAGTGGGGCAATGCGGCAGCCGCCGGACGCCAGTTGACTAGATCGCGTGAGTGCCAGATGAGCAGCCCCGGCGCGTAGTCAAAGCTGGAGTGGGTGAGGTAGAAGTCGTCTCCGGCGCGGATGGGACTGGCGTCCGGATGGTCGCCGCCCAGAATCGGGTTGCGATATGCGCCTGCGGGTTCAGCCAGGGCAAAGCGGGCCTTGGAAGCGAGCGCGAGGGCGGCGGAAGCGCTAGTGGCGTTCAGAACGAATCGGCGTCGTGTCAGCATGGCAGGGAAAGTGTAGCGTTGAGCCGTTATGGGAGTAAAGCGATCATGCACTAAGCGCAAATCAAAGGGGGGCGCCGTTTAGACTGATAAGGTTCCTCTGGCCATGACGACCTGCCGCTTCAAACTCCTTCGCCGCTTTCGCTTCAATCTGCCGCAGCGCATCGCGGCGGGGCTGCTGGCCGTCTTCCTCATCCAGGGACTGTGGCTCATTTCGCGCCAGACGATGACGGACCGCGATTACCAATATGCGCGCTGCGGCCGCGAGATGTGGGAGCGCACCTCGCCGCTGACCGGCTACTACACCAGTTGCGGCAACATTCACGACGGCATTCTGGCCTACCGGCTGGCCGGGTTGCCCCTCACTGTGAGTCTTCTGGCCGAGCGCGGGCTGGACCGTTTTCGCGCCCCCGAGGACCGCGTGGTGCAGACCGGAGGCGAGCTGTCCCCATGGGAGCTGCGCCACCAACTGACCCACATCCTTCTGTTGCTGCGGCTGCCGTTTCTTGGGGCCGGGTGCCTGCTGGGTGGCTGCTTGTGGTGGGTGACGCGGCGGCTCTACGGCAACCTGGGCGGCTACACGGCGCTGGGGCTCTACTGCTTCTCACCCGCGGTGCTGAGGGCCTGCGTCGCCCCCAACCCCGAGGTGCTGGCCGCGCTGGGAGTCTTTGGCGGCGTCTACACCTGCATCGGCGTGGCTCATGCCATGCAGGGGCCGCGGCGGAAATGGAACCCGCGCCTCGTGCTGCTCATCGTCATCTTTGGCGTTGCGGCGGCTTCGCACATTGCCGCGCTGCCCGTCGCGGCCCTGCTTGGCCTGGCGGCCATGCTTTGGCTCGCCGAGGGGCGCCGGTCCCAGGTGTTGCCGGTGGTGTTGGCATCCGTGGCGGGGGCCTTCCTGCTGGTCTTTGCCTGTTACGGCTTCTCGCCGGACGCGTTCAGCTACCTCTTCCGTTCTGCCGCCGGCTTTATGTCAGTCTCGCTCGACCCCGCCCGCCGCTTCTTCTCCGCGCTGCCGAATGCCGGCATCACCCTGGCCTCCGCTGCCGCGCTGGCGCTCTATCTGGGGTTGCGCCGGTCGCGCTACTTCGGGAACTCCGTTCCTCTGATCTGCGCTTCGATCCTCGTGGCTCTGACAATGACCGGCGCCCCCGGCTCCCCCTGGCTGTGGGCGCAGCCCTTTCTGCTCACGTTTGTGGGCGGAGTCTTTGCCGACGCCTACGAGGGGCAGCGAGGCCGCCTGGCCATGGCCGCAGGCGGAGCGATCGTGCTGATGCAAGCGGTGTGGTGCATTGTGATCCTGTTTGGGCTGCTCAAACGGCTCTATCTCTGAATGGCGGCACTCGCGGAAGAAAAATGCACTTGAAAACATTAGGCCTTCTGGAGCATACTATGAATAACAATTGGGTGGTCGAGTTTTATGACGAATTTGCGGTGGAAGTCTGGCAAATGCCCCAAGCGGTTCGGGAAAAGCTGAAGGCGCTGGCGACTATCCTCAGCGAGGTTGGCTCGTTGCTCGGCAGACCGCAGGCCGATACGCTCAAGGGCTCACGCCACACGAACATGAAGGAATTGCGATTTGATGCCGATGGAGGCGCATGGCGTGTAGCCTTCACATTCGATCCAGACCGCAGGGCCATCCTGTTGGCGGGTGGTGACAAGAGCGGAACCGGGAAGGCGCGTTTTTACAGCAATCTGATTCGCGTTGCGGATGGGCGTTACGATCAACATTTACGAATTCTTCATTCGAAGAGGTAGTCCCGATGACGGTTTCATTGGAAGAAATGCTTGCCGAAGAATCCGAGGAAAGCAGGGCGCGGATCCGTCTGCTTGCAGACGAGATGCGCGAAGAGTTGAACCTGCGTGAGGTGCGTCGCGCGCGCAAACTCACCCAGGCCCGCCTCTCGAAGAAGCTCAAGATCGGCCAAGAGGGCGTCTCGCGCATCGAGAAGCGCACCGACCTGTATCTCTCCACGCTGCGCAGCTACGTCGAGGGCGTCGGTGGCGAGTTGACGCTGATGGTCAAGTTTCCCGACCGGCCGCCCGTGATTTTGACTGGCCTGGGCGAGAGCGCGAACGAGACCGCTAAAAAGGCCAAAAAGAAGTCCGGAACGGCTGCCAATTCCAAGCCTAAACCGGCGTCTCCAACGCGCCGCGCCGCCTAAGCGGCAAAGGCGCTCGAATGAGCGCCTCTTTGTGTCGATAAATTCAACCAAAATAAGGACTTGTTTCTTTCAATCCGCCTTGCTAAAACCCCGTGCAAACGGGTAAAATAGAAGCACAGCCCGCGGACCCCGGCCCCGCTCTCTCAGGACCCATTCCGCCGCCTTTCGGCGGGCCTCAAGAACCCTTATGGCAGACGATCAGAATCCTCTTTTACCCCTCTCTGGCGGCACGCTGCCGCCCAGCGGCTCCAGCCTTATCCCCATCAACATCGAAGAGGAGATGCGCCGCTCCTATCTCGCCTATTCCATGTCGGTGATCGTGGGCCGCGCCTTGCCCGACGCCCGCGACGGTCTCAAGCCCGTCCACCGGCGCATTCTCTACACGCTCAGCGAGATGGGCCTGCAATACAACAAGCGCTACACCAAGTGCGCCAAGGTCGTGGGCCAGGCGATGGGCGTCTACCATCCGCACGGCGACTCAGCCATCTACGACACCATGGTGCGCATGGCGCAGCCCTTCTCGCTGCGCTATCCGCTGATCGACGGCCAGGGCAACTTCGGCTCTGTCGATGGCGACCCGCCCGCGGCCATGCGTTACACCGAGTGCCGCTTGATGCGCATTGCCGGCGAGTTGCTGGCCGACATCGAGATGGAGACCGTCGATTTCGTGCCCAACTACGACGAGTCCACGCTTGAGCCCACGGTGCTGCCCACGCGCATTCCCAATCTCATCGTCAACGGATCGAGCGGCATCGCGGTCGGCATGGCCACCAACATTCCGCCGCACAATCTGACTGAAGTTCTCAACGCCGCCATCGAGCTGGTGCAAAACCCCAACGCCGGCCTCGCCGAAGTCCTCAAGCACGTGCAGGGCCCCGACTTCCCCACCGGCGGCTTCCTCTACGGCAAGGCCGGCATTCCCCAGGCCTACCGCACCGGCCGCGGCCGCTTCCTC
>JBEKPI010000069.1:0-16175 GCA_049520855.1 Occallatibacter sp. | reverse complement strand
TCCGCCTCTCTTGCCGCCTTAGCCGCGCTGGCTCTTTGTTTTGGAGGCAGCGCCCAAGCCCAGAGCACAGCCTCGCCGACGGCCGGCAATGGCACCTATATTGCGAGCGATCCGCTGGCCGGCGTGCGTTACGACAACCGCTTCGATTTTTCGGTGGGCATGGCCTACGACCACATGAAGGCCGGACCGAACCTGCTGCAAGGGTCCAATCTGGGCGGGCTGGACCTATCGGGATCCTATTGGCTCAGCAAGCATTGGGCCGTGGAAGGGTCGGGGCGCGGCTATCTGGGCACGAGCGGCGCCGCGCCCAACATTGAGAACATCAACGGGCCGTTCGTCAGCGAATACTTCTTCACCGCCGGACCGGAGTGGCTGGGGCCGCACAACAAGCACGGCGCGCTGATCGCACACGCGCTGGTGGGCGGAGTGTATGGCAAGTTCGAGCAGGATTTGCGGGGAAATTCGCCATCGGTGGTTGGGTTCTACAACAATCAGCTTGCGCTGGCGGCGATCGTCGGCGGGCACATGGACCTGAACCGCTCGGCGCACTGGGTCTTCCGCATCACGCCCGACGCGGTGATGACGCATTACGGCATCAACTACGGGAACAAAGCCTCCCAGTTCGATGTCAACTTCGCCATCTCGGTTGGGGTGGAGTACAAGTTCAAGAAGAAGCGGTAGAAGGGCGGCGCTTCTGTCCGCGCATGAGTTGGCGCAGGCAACCGAGGCGCCCAAACGGAATTCTTACCAAAAGCGGAGCCAAAGGCCATGAAGAGATGCGGGCAGAGGCTCCGGCTGCGTCCGCGGGCCGGTCTTTTCGATACAGTGGGCTGGGCTGCCGAAGAGCGGCGCAGGGCACTCTCCGCCGTTCGGCAATCCCTGGGAATGAGTCGCGGGAAGTTATGCTAGACGATAGCGGGATTGTTCTTTTCTTAGTCGAAGGATTTTCAGGCGGCAGAAGGTACGAGGGCAGAATCCGATGGACATGAGAGACACGCTTGGGGTATTGCTGGCGGGGGGAGCGGGAGAACGGCTCTTCCCGCTCACCCGTGATCGCGCCAAACCGGCTGTGCCCTTTGGCGGGCACTATCGCATCATCGACATCACGCTTTCCAACTGCATCAACTCCGGGCTGCGCAAGGTTTTCATTCTGACGCAGTACAAGGCGCTCTCGCTGAACCGGCACATCCGCGAAGGGTGGACGGGGATTGTGGCGCAGGAGCTGGGCGAGTTCTTCGAACTGATGCCGCCCATGCAGCGGACCGGCGCCAATTGGTACATGGGGACCGCCGACGCGGTTTACCAGAACATCTACTCGATCGGCAGCGAACAGCCGAAGTACATCATCGTCCTCTCCGGCGACCACATCTACAAGATGAACTACAGCCGGATGCTGGATTACCACAAGGAGACCAAGGCGGAGGTCACGCTGGCCACGCTGCCGATTTCGCCGGAAGAGGTGAAGCAGTACGGCGTGGTGGAGGTGGGCAAGACGGGCGAGGTGCTGGGATTTCAGGAGAAGGTGGCCTCGACCAGTTTCCGGTCGCCGTTCAACATCAACGCGGTGGACGCGTCGATGGGCGTTTACATCTTCAACACCGAGGTGCTGCTGAAGGCTCTGATCGCCGACGCCGAAGACCCCAGCTCGAAACACGACTTCGGCCACAACATTCTGCCCAACCTGCTGGGCAAGAAGAAGATGATGGCCTACAGCTTTGTGGACGAAAACAAGCAGCAGGCGCTCTATTGGCGCGATGTGGGCACACTGGACGCCTACTACGACGCCAACATGGACCTGTGCTCGGTTTCGCCGACTTTCAACCTGTACGACAAGAACTGGCCGATGCGCACCCGCATGAGGCAGTATCCGCCGGCTAAGTTCGTCTTCGGCGAACCGGGCCGCTCGGGCATGGCGGTCAACTCGGTGATCACCGCCGGCGTGATCATCTCCGGCGCCTCGGTATCGAACTCGGTGGTGTCGCAGGATGTGCGCATCAACTCCTACTCGAACGTGGACGCCAGCATCATCTTCTCGCACGTGAACATCGGCCGGCACTGCCGCATCCGCCGGGCGATCATCGACCGCGACGTGCATATCCCCGAGGGCACGGTCATCGGCTTCGACCCGGTTGAGGACAAGCGGCGCTACTTTGTGACCCCCTCGGGGCTGACCATCGTGACGCGCGACGCCTCGCTGTTTGAGAACCCTGTCGCGCCGGAGTTTTCGCAGCGGTATTAGTGAAACCCAGAATGTTCTTCTTGGTGGAGCCAGCAATCCCCCTGGGATAAACATCCCGTTGATTATTCAGTATTTAGGGCGTGATAACGGGGGCTTCGGCGATCTTGGTGGACGGACGGCACTTGAGAGTCGGCGCTCGGCGGGCGTTTATGAATTCGAAATTTCGTCCAAGGTTTTCTTCCATGCCAGCCGGTGCTTGGTATCTGAGTATTTATCAAGCTGTTCACCTACATCAATCAGGAAGTGCCGCCTCGACGCTTCTCCTGTCAGCGCCAAAACCGATTCCGCTAGTTCCACGAGATTGCACACATACAGATTCTGCCCGGCATTAAACTCTCTTGCTATTCTGGCCGGAACGTCCTCTGTTTCCTTCTTTCCTCGCCCCGACACAAAGAAAATCTCCTTGATGCCCCTCTCACGCGTGGCACCCAACTTCTCTTCCAAGTCCGAGACAGTCACTGTCTTGTCCTTGACCTCGATTGCGATGACGACGGTGCCTTGAGCGTCCACACATTCCACGTCGGCGACCTGTCCAGACGATGCGTCTGAGGCGTTGATTTTGCCGCGCCTAACAATCGGCTCAAAAAGCTTGGCATATTTCCCAAGGGTTTCGAATAACGCCGCGGTGACTGCGAGCGGCCTGTCGCCTCCGGATTTCTCAGAGGTGAATCTTCGGATGACGCCAACGACCTGGGCAAGACTTGCGCGAAGCGGAACGTCGTATTTGATCTTTGTGGACCCCAGCCTCTTGTAAATCTCCAGGAGAACCTGCCTGAAGACCTTCGCTGTGAACTCGACGTCATTTCTACTCTCAACTTCGGTGGCAACTTCACAGACTCGCCGCCACCCAAGCTTGTCCCTGCGCTTTTTCCCATCGTTCTCGTCCAATAAAGGTGCGCGGATGCTGTTGTTGAGATAAGGCGAAGAGGACCGGCCCAAAGCGCCATCAAGTTGCTGTCTCTCGAAATCAACCAACGCGCCGTGTGCTATTGACCGGGCGTCGAATGCTCCGGGAACAGGGGCCTGCTCCTGAAGAGAGCGACAATTTCGCCGGGGATCGTCAACTTTTGCCATGAGTTGCGTCAAGAGAACGTAGTGATAGGTTTTCTCTTTGCAATTGATGGAATAGTTTATGGCTCCCAACAGGTCTTTGTCTTCGAGGAAATCGGCCGTGTTTCCCGCATCCGCTCTATCTTTGACTTCAGCCCAATACTTCTCAAGCGTTGCGGCGCAGGCGGCAACGATTTCAGCTATAGGCTTTGCCTTCGCCGAGGGGACTGCACCTGAGACAGGCGAAACTGGCGAATCTGCCGGCGGTTTGGGCGGATCGGGTTCGTTTGGCACAGTTCAGTGTATCCGACCGGAATCCCAATGACCAAAGCTAAAAGTTCGCCCAAACTGCTTCCGCACGGCTTTTCTTGACAGAGTGGCACATTTTTGCGGGAGCCTCAATGCAGCGCCAGCCCTCGTATAGTTTGTCCATGAAATCGCAGCGGTAGCCCGACAGGACCACCTTTCCCTTAGCTCGCTTCAGGGTGTAGGCCAGTTCTCTGTGCTCCCCATCCGTCATCTCGTACCCATAAGCCTTCTTGTCCGTCCGGGAACTATGGACATAGGGCGGGTCGCAATAGAACAGAGTTCCGGGATCGTCGTAGAGGCGTACGATTTCTGTTGCCGGACGATTCTCTATCTGGACTCGCATCAACCGCATGGCTATATGCGGAAGATCCTCGATCGCACCGAGCCAGCGCGAGACAACGCCGGACATTCCGGCGCGACTGGTGTTCTTGCAGTTCGCCCATCTGCCAAGCGACGCGGTTTGCGCGAGGCCGGTGCGGGCTTGTCGGGCTCTTATGTAAAAGAGGCGAGCTCGCTCGATCTGATCCTCGACTCTGGCCGGGTTCTTGCTTACGCCGTAGTAAAACTCCTCGCGCGAGAAAGGCGTGAGGCCTATCTTCTCAACGAGCGCCTCCTTGTTGTCGCGGAGAACTCGAAAGAAGTTTGCTACTTCTCCGTCAATGTCGTTGTAGGTTTCAAGAGGGGACGGATCGCGGTTGAGCAGTACGGCTGCTGAGCCGGCGAATGGTTCGCAGTAGTGATGACAGGTTGGGAGAAGCGGCAAAAGCCAATTCAGGTGACTGAATTTCCCGCCATACCATCCGAAAGCGATGAGCTTGCCGGGCGGCTTCCGGTAAAGAACCGCATCGTCTTCCGCGTACGGAAGCTCCTCTTGCTGCGACAGGTAGATTGGGGATAAATCTCTTGAACTGTGCGCCATAAAATGTGTCTCCTAGCAGCCGAAATCCTGCATGCCTGCTCCGTTTGTAGCACAGTCGGGGATCGGACGCCGAGTTTTTCCAACGCCTTCCTGCCAGCGCCGGTCCGGTATTGGGAAATAGGAGTAGGTGTATCCCCAAGTTGCATTCCAGCCGGGGCCAATTAAGACGCTTTAATCCTTGACTATGCCTCGGGCTGTTGGGTAGTCCGAATTTGATCGTAGTCGAGATTTGGCGCCTTCGATCCCGCGCTGAGGCCTGCGAAACGGTTCGTCTGCTCCGTTTCCCCACGTGAAGCAAGGCGGCCATCCAATCCCGCATAACGGAACTAATCGGGAGAGACCTTCGTACTAGCGCAATATGCAATGCGTGGGTACATTAAGCTGGAATGGGATGGGACTCGCGACGCCGGCCAGGACGCGCGGCGGCGTTGGGCTATCGCTGAGGCTCCCGGCCAAGCCGTCGCGGCGTACCATGGGAGCGCCGGGGATTGGCGCTCCGCTGACGCCGGTTTCGGGCCCGGGAGCAATCCAGGCAGGACATATCCAGGGAGGCAAGATGATTCCTCCAGAGGCCAGACAGCCAGAGATCGAGGCAGACGCCCTTGAGATCGGCGGGGCCCAGGACTGGACTCAACTCGTGCGCCGCTGCATGGACGGGGATTCAGGCGCGTGGGCCGAGCTGGTGCGCACCCATCATCGGCGCGTCTACGGGCTCTGCTACCGCTTTACCGGCAATCCGGCAGACGCCGAGGATTTGACCCAGGACGTCTTCCTGAAGGTCTACTCGAATCTGGCCAGCTTCGATACGCTGCGCGGCAGCTTGCAGGTGTGGATCACGACCATGACCCGCAACCTGCTGGTGGACAACTTCCGCCGGACGCGCAACCTGCGGGCAACCGGCTCTCTGGACGACGGCTGGGAGAGCGCCGAGACGCTAAAGCCGGTGGACCGGCTGGTGGCGCGGGACATTTCTCCGCACGAGTCGGCTGCCCAGAAAGAACTGGCAAAGATGGTGCAGGAAGCCTTGGCGCGCGTCTCGGTGGAGCTGCGCGAGGCTGTGATCCTGCGAGACTTACAGGATTTGGACTACAAGGAGATTGCCCAGGTGCTGGACATTCCCGAAGGAACCGTCAAATCACGCATCAGCAGAGGCCGCGCGGAACTTGCGAGGCTGCTGGAACGTAATAGACGGGAGGTGATGTAATGGCAGAGCGCACTTTCATTCCGACGTCTCCGGCCTGCGGGCAATGGGAGACACTTTTGGCGGAGGCGCTGGACGGGCTGCTGAGGCCCGAGGACGAGGCGACCTTTAGCGCCCACAAGTCCGTCTGCCCAGCCTGCGCGGCGCTGTTTGAAGAGGCGCGCCGGGGCCGCGAGTGGCTGGCGTTCCTTTCGCCCGAGCCGGATGTTCCGGCCGAGCTTCTGGACCGGATTCTGGCGCAGACCGGACCGGGACAGGTAGCCGGCTACGGCCTGGTGACCGATGGCAATGTTTTGGCCATGCCTCCGGCCTGGCAGCGTCCCGGCTTTGTGGGCCACGTGCGGCGCTTTGCCGAGCCACGCCTGTTGATGACGGCGGCGATGGCCTTCTTTTCCATCGCGATGACCCTCAACCTGACCGGCGTCAAGCTGAGCGACCTGCGCCTCGCCAATCTGCGGCCCAGCGCGGTGCGCTCGTTCATGGAGCGGCGCCTGACCATGGCCTCAACCCCGATCATTCGGTACTACGACCACCTGCGGCTGGTGTACGAGGTGCAGACCCGGATGCGGGATCTGCGCCGGAATACCGAAGGCGGCGGGCAGGGTGAAGGCGAACAGTACCGGCCGAAGCCTCAAGACTGGGCGCCAGGCGAGTCGAAGCAGACTCCGGGGCAAAAGGATGGCGGCTCAAGGGCGGAGCCTCCGCAGCAGTCGGTCGGTCCCGCCGATGAGCCAACGCTCAACGAATCCGATTATTTGGAGGCTTCCCTGACGATTGAACAGCGGTCCGCGCACTCCGGCGGCTCCCAAGAGGAAATAGGGGAAAGGAGCACAGTATGGACTGCGTAAATCACATTGGAGTGAACGCGACAGCCTATTGCCAGAGCTGCGGCAAGGCGCTCTGCCCCGGCTGCGTGCGCAACGCAGTAGGAGGACAGATTCTGTGCGAGCCCTGCTGGACGGCTTGGCAGACCTATCAACAGCCTTTTACCGCCCCTGTGGCGAGCGGACCCAACCCGTCGACTGCCGGTGTGCTGGGATTGATTCCCGGCGTGGGCGCGATGTACAACGGGCAGTTCTTCAAGGGCTTTATTCACGTGGTGGTCTTCGCGGTGCTGATCAGCATCACCGAGTACCACGGCATCTTCGGGCTTTTCATTGGCGCATGGATTCTCTACCAGTCGTTTGAGGCGTTTCACACGGCCAAGGCGCTGCGCGACGGGCAGCCTCCACCCGATCCGTTCGGATTGAACGAGGTGGGCAACTGGCTAAACCTGGGCAGGCAGACACCGTATCCGGGCCAACCCAGCGCCGCGCCCGATGCCGGGCCTCAAACCGGACAAGGTCCGGTGAATCCAGATCCCGGCACTCCCGGTCCGGCAGCGACGGCTGCGGGGAGCTATCAGGCTCCGTATCAGGCTCCTTACCAGGGTCAATATCAGGTTCCATTCCCGCCGCCGCCGCCCCCGATGGGCTGGGGGCGCAAGGAGCCGGTCGGCGCCATCGTGCTGATTGCCCTGGGACTGATGTTTCTGGTCGGGCAGATGAAGTATGCCTTTCCGCTGCTGCTGATTGGTCTGGGCGTCTGGCTGATCGTTCGCCGCTTTGGCGATTCACAAGGAGGTTCCAAATGAGCCGCTATATCATGATTCGCCGCTTGCGCGGCCCCGCAATTCTGCTGTTGGCAGGCGTCGTCGCACTGCTCGATCAGACAGGCGCCGTTGACCATTTTTGGGAATGGTTTGTGCCGCTGCTTCTGATTCTGCTCGGCGTCATCATGCTGGCTGAGCGCGCCGTGCTGGCAGCCGAGGGGGGCTATCCGCCGCCGCCTTATCCGGGCGCGCCCGATCCCAGGACAGTGACGGGCGTGGCGGCATACCCTGGGCAGCCGGTTGCCAATTTTTCCGATCAACCGCGCAATACCGTGAATGAACCCGAGGGAGGGCAATCATGAGCAACCTACCTCCAAACATGCCTCCGGGCGGCGCGCCGCCTCCGTTTCCACCCTACGATCCCAAAACCCAGTGGCGGGTCCACCGGGAACAGCAGAAGGCCGCCTGGCGCGCGCAGCGCGAGGCCTGGAAGGCCCAGCGCATGGCGATGAAGTCCAGTTATGTGGGCATCTACGGGCCGCGCGTTCCCTCGGTAGTCGGCCCCATCATTCTCATCTGCGTCGGCGTGGTGGCGCTGCTGCTGCTCACCGGCCACATTGCGGCCGAGCAGTTCTGGGCGTGGAATAGCCGCTGGTGGCCACTGCTCTTGATCGCCGCCGGCCTGGCCCTGCTGGGCGAGTGGGCTATCGATATGCGGCGCGAGACCCCGGTGCGCCGCGGCGGCAGCTTTGTGGGCATCATTATCCTGTTGGCCTTCCTGGGCTTCTGCGGGGCCGGATGGCATCACATGGGGCCGTGGTTTAACCAGTGGGACGGCCACGACAACGACTTCTTCAACGCCTTCGGCATGCCCGAGCATGACTTCGACGCGCCGATGGTCAAGACACAGATTCCCGCCAACGCCAACATTGAGATCGACAATCCTCGGGGCGACGTCAGCATCACGGCGAGCGATGACTCCACCATCGAGATACAGGCTCACGATGTGGCCTACGCAAGCTCGGACGGCGACGCCAAGAAGATCTTCGACTCCGAACAGGTGCACTTCAGCGCGGACAGGAACCAGGCGCTGGTCAAGCTCGACGGCAACACCAACGGGCGGGTCAACCTCACCATTACCGTTCCCCGGTCCGGCAAGGTCAACATCAACGCCGGCAAGGGAGACGTGACCGCGGCCGGGCTGGGCGCAGGCATCAACGTAACCGCCCACGGAGACGTTCACCTGAGCTCGATTGCCGGCTCGGTTGAGGCGCATTTTTCCAACGGCAAGCATGACTTTTCCGCCCACGACATCCAGGGCGAGCTCTCCGCGGAGGGCGATTTGAACGACCTCACCCTCTCCGAGATCAAAGGCAAAGTCACGCAGAGCGGCGAAATCCTCGGGGATGTGCACATGGAAAGCATCGCCGGGCCGGTGCATCTGCACACCTCGGTGACCGACCTCGAACTGGCGGAGCTGCCCGGCGACCTGACGCTCGACTCCGACGATCTGCGCATCAACGAGGCCAAGGGCCAACTGCGCGTGGTGACTCATTCCAAAGACATCGACCTCAGCCAGATCTACGGCGACACCACCGTGGAAGACCGCGACGGCCGCATCGCGGTAGAGCCAGCCGGCGCCTTTGCGGTGGACGCGAAGAACAGCAAGGGCGATGTCGAGGTGACGCTTCCGGCCGACGCTTCGGCCACTGTGGACGGCCACACGCGCAATGGCGATATCGTCTCGGAGTTCGACTTAAAGATCAGCGGCGACGAGAGCAAGACCGTCAGCGGCAAGATCGGGTCGGGCAAGGCCAGGATCACCCTGAGCGCCGACAACGGCGACGTGCGCATCAAGAAAGGCTCGGACGCTCCGCCGGCCCCGGACACGGCAACCGTGCCCAAGCCTCCCGCGCCGCCGAATGCGCCTAAGCTGAAAGCCTCCAAAGCGCTGCCCGCGCAGCCGGTGACACAGTAGCAACCGCCAAGCAGGCGTCTTTCACTGCTCCAGAGCCGGGCCGGATGGCCTTCAAGGTCTGAGAAACCAGACCTTGAAGGCCGTCTGGCCACACGCTGTTCCCCGGGCCTGCGCCACCCGCCCGAATTGGAATTTACTCGCCGGGAAAACGGACGCCGAGCGCGGTGCGAGCCGCTGCGAGCAGGCGAGCCATTCCCAGCGAGATTGCGTGGGTGATCTCGGGGCTTTCTCGCCTGCCTTGCCGGATCAACTGGCAGAAGTGGGCGGTTTCATAGTTGAATCCGCCAGCCTCGAAGGGCTCGTCAAGCTCGATACGGCGGCCGTCGAGGTAGTGGATGGTGGCGCGGCGCGGGTTCCACCAGTTGGCGTGGAGCAGGACGTAGCCGCGAGGGGCCGCGAGCAGCGCGTCTCCTCGGCTGAGCAGGTCGAGACCGGTATGCAGTTGGGCGCAGCCGCGCTCATGTTCGGTTTGAAAGACGGCAAAGGCATCGACACCTGATGCGGCCAGCCTTCCCATGGTCTGGACACGCTTCAGATCGCCCAGCCAGTCGAGGGCAAGAAAGGCCTCATAGGGGCCGATGCCCATGATGCCTCCGCCGCCCAGTTCGGCGAAGTGCAGCGCGTACTCCGGGGGCATGGAGGCGTCGGCGTTTCCGGCGCGGACGTAGCCGATGGGGCCGATGGGGTCGGCGCTGAGATGTTCGCGAAGCCTCTTGTAGAGCGGAAAGAAGGGCGGCTTCATGGCCTCCATGAAGAGGCGGCCGTGGCGGCGGGCGACGGCGAGGACTTCGACGAGTTGGCGCTCGTTGAGGGCGGCAGGCTTTTCACAGAGGACGTGCTTGCCGGCTTCAAGGGCCTTGATGCAAATGGCCGCGTGGGAGTCGGGATGCGTGGCGACGTAAATGGCGTCCACGCCGGCGGAGACTAGCAAATCGAGAGAGGCGAGCGCGTGGGGCACGCCAAATCTGAGCGCGTAGGCGCGGGCCTTTTCGGCGTCTCGGCCCCAGACGGCGTCGAGCGTTGCGCCGCCGACCGCGCGCAGCCCTTCGGCAAAGCGCGAGCCGGCGCGGCCCGGGCCGGCTACGCCCCAGCGGATCGTTGGGACGCTCAATGCGAGGCTCCATCAAGAAAACGCTGGTCACAGAAGCCATGAAAAGCGAGCTGGCTTCTGAGAAACCCGAACAACTCGGTCTTTGAACGTCGGCATTGCGGGTGGTAGAAATCGATGCACACAGCTAAACAGGCTGCGGAAAACGGCGTGTCTCCAGGCGAGTAACACGAAAAGCATACCGCAGGGGCTAAAGCCCGGCCTTTATTTGGTTGCATTTGCGGCACGACTGAAGTCGTGCCCTGATACAAGGCCAGCTTCGCATGAGTTCTTCGGCAGCCTGTAAAGCCGACGTGCATTTTGCGCCCTTTACGGCACGACTAAAGTCGTGCCCTTTCAAAACATTGGCCCATTCATATGAAGTTGTGGCCATTCGAGACATCGACTAGGTCGCAGGTTCTCCTGCGAAACAAGTCTAGCGCAGCAATTCTTCCAGCGTGGTGCTCAGATCCGTCTTTTCGTCGCGGTATTTGACGATCACGGGGGCGTAGAGGCTCAGGCCCCAGGTGTCGGCGTTGCGGTGCCCCTTGCCCCTGCTGATGGCGCGAGAACCGGGAACGACGATCGCATTCTCGGGGACGATGAGCGGCAACCCGGAAGTGGCTCTCAGAACAGCGCCAGTGACCATATCGAAGACCGGCGTTCCGCGGGTGAGGATGGTTCCAGGGGCCAGCACCGCGCCCTTGCGGACGACAGTGCCCTCATAGACGCCGCAGTTGCCGCCCACCAGCACGTCGTCCTCGATGACCACCGGGCTAGCGTTCACCGGCTCTAGCACTCCGCCGATCTGAGCGGCGGCGCTCAGATGGACGCGCTTGCCGATCTGCGCGCAGGAGCCGACCAGCGCGTGCGAATCGACCATCGCGCCTTCATCGACGTAAGCGCCGGCGTTGATGTACATGGGCGGCATGCAGACGACGCCGCGCGCCACATAAGCCCCGGCGCGGATCGATGAGCCCCCGGGAACGATGCGCACGCCATCCCCCCCGCCAAACTGGCGAACCGGAAAGGTGTTCTTGTCAACAAAGGAGAAGCCCGCGGCAGGAAACTCTTCCAAAGCGCCGAGACGAAATCCAAGCAGAATGCCCTGCTTGACCCAGGCGTTGACGCGCCAGCCCGAGGGCGAGTTGGCGTCGCGCGAGGCGGCGCGCACCTCGCCGCTTTCCAGGGCCGCTCTCAGAGCCAAAAACGCCGTCAGGGCTGATTTATCCCCGATGACGGCCGGACCCGCGGCGAAGCAGCGCTCGATTGTCTCTTGCAGTTTGGTGATCGTCATTCAGTCCAAAGTGTATCAAGAGAGAGTGACCAGAGAATAGGGAATAGAAAACCAGAGTAACGCAAAGAGGCACGGGTCCACCGGCTCTGTGTTGCCAGGGAGCGCTGCGTGGTTTGACCTCAGGCCGCGGCGCCCGTAGGCAGTTTGGCGCGGGCCTGCTCGTTCAGGCGGACCGGACGCAGCCGGAAGGAGTTTTTTCCCTCTGGAATCAAGGCCAGCGGGATGGGGTTTCGATCCAGCTTTGCGTGCATGTGCCGGGATTCCAGCCACGCGCACAGCCGGGGATCGAAGATATCCGGCTCTCCCTGCCAGAAATCGGGCTTCAGTCCGCACTCAATCTGGAGATGATCCAGCACCAACTCGATGCTCGCAATGTTTCTTGGGAAATAGCGACGGACATTGTTCGCGCCCACATGAAGTCCGGTGACTCCGCGTCCCCTGCTTTGTGTCTTGACCACCATGCACACCTGCCATTCAATGCTGGATGAGGCCAGTCTAGGGGACAGAGGTCAAGGAAAGCCGGCGACCGATGCATGAAATCCGCAGTACGGATTCCTCGTTTGAAACTACCGGGCCGGAAAGCCATTTCGGAATGATGGTGCTCTTCTTTTTTCACACGGTCAAGGGAATTCGTTCCAGGTTTTCCACAGAGCACCCTCTCTCAGAGTTATAAATGCTGCGCTAAAAGGAAACAATGAAGAAAACAAAAAAAGTGGATGAATTCATTCTGGGAACTGTAGGATGGCCGCTTCAGCCGGCATTGGGCGGCGCAGCCATCGCTTTTTAGCGAATCCTCAAGCTATAGGCCGCGCGAGTGTCCAACCTTCCGGCTGGAGCATGAGTTCAAACTTGAATCCGAAGCCTTGGGCGTTGTCGAGGTAACGGAAAAACTCCGGCTTGAACTCATACAAGGCGCTCTGGCGAAGGACAAGACTGAGACCTCGGCCTAATTTGAATCGTTCGCAGTAGGCCTCGGTCCGGGCGGCGCGGCGCTTCGGCTCAGTGATCTTGCTAACAGATCCGCGCATCTGCACGCCGCGAATCTGCTTCCAGCCTTCGGCGCTGCTGTGGACCGTAACGGCCGCGCGGGGCGTTCTCTTCAGGTTGAGGCTGTGCCGGCTGCTCTCGGACGAGAACCAGTAGAGCGAGAGTTCCTTGCCGGCGAGATAGAAGAGCGGCGCGACGCACGGCTCGCCGTCTTCGCCGGCCGTTGCCAGAGACAGGGTTGTCTCTTGGCCGAGCAGCGCGGCAACCAAATCAAGTTGTTTCTGTGGTCCCATCATGGATTTAATGTACATAAGAAAAGGCAGCCCGGAGTGCGGGCTGCCTTTTCTGTGCTGCTGAACCCCAAGAGACCTGGGTGCAGTTATGGGAGGTAGTAGCGGAAGGAGGTCCAGAACATGTTGTCGATTCCCTTGGCGCCGATGGCCGGCGTGCCCGCGCCCGACCAGCCCTCGCGGACGGCATAGCCGTATTGGACGCCCTGACGCAAGCGGCCTTTATCGCCCTTGTACAGGTCATACCAGTAGCCGCCGGAGAACTCCTGCACGTCGCGGGTTTGCGCGCCGCAGGAGCCGCCTGGGTAGTAGCCGGTGGAGCTGCCATTGTAGCCGGGCGAGGCCACGGTATTGCAGCTTGAGTTGCTGATTAACCGCGAACCGTAGCCAACCGCGGCTGCGGCCGTCGTATATTGCGCGCCCCAGGCGCCGCCGGCGGCGACCTGCGCCGCCGTGGGAGCGTTGGTGCAGGCGGCTCCCGTGCCGCCGATCGGGCAGAAGACCGGCTTGGAGGCGATGGACGTTGTGGTGGCGGTGGCGTTAGCGAAATCGGTGCGCGCGGCATAGTCGCCGCCGTAGTTGAGGTAGAGGGCCAGGCGCGGTATCGGCGTGGCTTCGACGGTCAGCAGGCCGCTGAGGTTGTGGATCGGGGCCAGCTTGCCGCTAGCGTCGGCCGTGACATCAGCCAGCGTGGAGTCGCCGTAGCGGCCTACGCCGGGTCCGTAGAGGCCCTTGGCGCCGAAGGTGATCTTGTTTTCCAGCAGGGAGACGCGCGCGCTGGCGCCCACGCCGCCGACCTTGATGCTGTTGGAGAACGAACCGGCGGAGGTGGAAGCCGCCACAGGAACGAGTCCAGTGGTAATGTCCGTCACGCCGCCGTAGAGAGTGCTGTTGGTGGTGACGCCGGGATAAACGGTTTCGTGTGCGAAGCCGCCGATGCCGAAGATTTCATAGTGGCCGATGCCGGGGTCGAAGGCGGCCTTGACGATCACATCGGGCGCCTGATTGAAAGAGAGATTGGCGATGTTGGTGTTGGCGACGACGGTCTTATAGGTGGGAATCAAGACGGGAATGACGCCCGCTACGTTCTTTGTTCCAACCTCGGTGCTGTAGCTCTGGATATAAGTCGTGGTTGCGCTGGCGCTGATGGCGGCGTTATAGTTGCCGCCGTTTTGTCCGGCGCTGCCGAGCACGGCATAGGGTTCGTTGCCGGCCAGCGAAGCAGTGTAAAGTAACTGCGGGTTTTCAGCCGCGATGCCGATGGCCACTTTGTCGCCGAGCAAGTTCTTGACCACGCGGAAGCCGTACTGGCGCGTCCAGACAAAGCCCGTGACGTAATTCGGGTCGATGGTCTGCGGCGTCAGGATGTCGCCGGAGAGATTGGAGATGCCCTTCTTATCTTCGGTGGCCATGGACCACATCTGGCCGCCGGTAAAGAGCCAGTGGCTATTGGTCTCGACCTGCCCCCAGATGACGCGCTGGCGCAGCACGTAGCTGTTGGACTGGTTGTTGTTGGAGGTAATGCCGGTGCCCAGCCAATCAGCCTCGTAGTAGCCGCGCAGGGCGCCCCAATTGGTCTTTCCCTCGGCCATCAGGCTGACGCGCGACTGGCGCGCGCTGCCGAAGAACTCGCTCAGCTTGTAGGCATCCGCGCCCTCGTAGGGAATCGAACTGAAGGCGGTGGGAATGTCGCCGCCGGTGGCCTTGGAGCGCCACACAGTTTCACCCGCCGCGTAGCCGCCCGGAGCAAGGCTGATGCCTTTGTAATGCAGCACGCTGGGGTTCGATATCTCTTTTTTCATTTTGGCCGTCTCATCGGAGACCGTGGTGGCCAGCGAAAGGTTGTTGGCCTTGAGGTCGTTCACGGTGGACTGCAACGTTGCGACCGCTGCCGCATTGTCCGTGCCGGCCTGCTGATCGGCCGAGACCGCGGCCTGCGCCTTGGCTGCTGTAGCCTGGGCATCGGCTGCCGCCTGCTGGGCCATCTTCAACTGCGCGTCCTTGTCGGCCAGATTGGTTTTCAGGCTGTCGATCTGGCCCTGAAATTCCTGGCGCAGCGCCTGAATCTGTTCTTCGACCGAGGGCGGCGCAGGCTCTCTGGTCTTCCTGACCTCAACAACGGGCATGGAAGGCATCTTAGCCTTCGCGGTTGCATGGTGCTTCTTTGCCGGCGGAGTGGATGTTGCAGCTTGTCCATAGGACGAAACCGCGCTTACTGCCAGCATTGCAGCGGCAGCGATTGTGAGTCTGAATTTCATGGGGCCTCTCATTTTCCTCTCGAATCGGATTGAATCGTGGCTGCGCTCGCTTTACAGATCGAGCACCTTCAACTCGCGCATCCCGAAGATGCTCAACATGACGCCGAATCGTATATGCGGGATGCAGATCGACGGCCGTGAAAGACTCCTCTCAAGGGGAGCTTTCTCCGTCCGCTTCCAATTTCAAGACTCGCAGAAGAGTATGAATATTTGACTAATTCACGTATTTTTAACAGAGTTTCGAAGAAAAGCTCTTCAAAGTCCGCGATCAATGCAAATCGTTTTCTGGGAAGAGAACTGGCCCTGGTTTTTACCATGATTCCAAGGCCCGGAGGGTCCGCGACTCCAGGGCGTTCAACGCCCGCGCAGATCCTAGAAGATCCACCTTGCCGTGACGACCAGCTCGTGATTGTAGGTGTGGAATTGGCTGGTGGCGATCTGCATTCCCGCGCCAATGGCGAGGCCCGGCCGCGACTTGGGGTCGGAGGGGTGCAAGGCGCACTTGCCCACGATCAGCCCTGGGGTGAGGAACTCCTGGGTCTTGCCATCGTTGGTTCCACCCTTGTAGAAGGTGGCGTTGCTCTCGATCTCCGGCCAGAAGAGCTTGGCGATGCGGTACTGGGCCACGGTATTCCAGAGCACGGGGCGTCCCGAGGTTGTGATGGCGGGAGTGCCGGTGGGCAGCGTGGCCCCGATGGTCGACTGCACATCGAAGTTCCCAAAGCCCTTGCCCGCGCCCAGGTTGGGCTGAACGCTGGCGTTGGTCGATCCGTTTTTGGCCTGCCCGGTGGGCACAGTGATCAGCGCCCACGCGCTGAGCGTGTACGTGCCGTGCTGCGCATTGCCGCTGGCGATGCGGTATTTGGCCAGGAAAGAGAAGTCGCCCCAGCCGTCGACAGCCTTGGTGTTGTGCTGGATATAGGGCGGAAGGTTGACCGCCAGCTCGGTGTTGGCCCAAGGAACCAAATT
>JBEKPI010000068.1:0-16390 GCA_049520855.1 Occallatibacter sp. | reverse complement strand
GGCTACACCGGCCAGACCACCGAGGCCATTGCGCCTCTGGCCTCAGGCGCGCCGTGGCAGGTAGGAGATGGGATTCCGTACTGCCCGTCTGGGTCGGGGCCGAGCGGCGCCCCGAATGACTTCGACTGCGGGACAGACGAGCGGCCCGTCGGCATCCGCATGACATCGTTTACGGGCGGGTCCATCTCCTGGCGGTTCGGCGCGGGAAGTCCGCAGTAGCCGATTTCGCCGGCAGCACCTTGATTGTGCTCAGCCAGATCGCGGCAAGTTGAAGCCGGGGGGCGAAGCGTGGCTGCCGGTATGTCTTTAATTGACCAGATTCCCGGCTCGTCCAGTGAGAGACTCGCCTTGTCGCAGCGATCGCGCGCTGCCAGGGCAAATCGCCTGCACAACGCGAAAACGCCGGGAGAGAATCATGCTTGGAACAATCTTGATCGTGCTGCTTATCCTGATGCTGATTGGGGCGCTGCCAACCTGGCCGCACAGCAGAAAATGGGGCTACTATCCGACAGGCGGTATCGGAATGGTCATCGTGATCGTTGTCATTCTTCTCCTCCTTGGTCAGATATGAGCCGAGGGGTCCAATCGATTACCCAGAATGGGCATCGGAGTATTGCCCGCGCAGTCGCGCTTGTTTTCGCTCTGCTGCTTTCGAGCGGAAACGCGTTTGCCTACTCGGTTCTGACACACGAGGAGATCGTAGACCTGGCATGGACCGCGGAGATTCGTCCGCTCCTGCTCCAGCGCTTTCCGGGCATTACCGAAGACCAGATCAAAGAAGCTCATGCCTATGCGTATGGAGGCTCGGTGATTCAGGATCTGGGCTATTATCCGTTCGGCAACAAGGACTTCAGCAATCTGGCGCATTACGTTCGCACCGGGGACTTTGTCCGAGAGCTGCTGGCCGAAAGCCAGAGTGCCGACGAGTACGCCTTCGCACTGGGCGCGCTTTCGCACTATGTGGCGGACATCGACGGCCACCCGGCGGTCAACGAGGCAGTCGCCATACGTTATCCAAAGCTGCGCGCGAAGTACGGCAAATCCGTTCGCTATGCCCAGGACAAGACGGCGCATTTGAAAACGGAGTTTGGATTCGACACCGTGCAGGTGGCGAAGAACCGGTATGCGCCGCAGCAGTACCACGATTTCATTGGATTCCAGGTAGCGGAACCTTTGCTGGAGCGGGTCTTTCCTGTTGTCTATGGGTTGGAGCTGAAGGATGTGCTGCCGCATCAGGATCTGGCGATTGGTTCCTACCGTTTCTTTGTCAGCAGTTTGATTCCGCAGATGACCCAGGTCGCGCTTCAGATGCACAAGAAAGACCTGATGCGCGAAACCCCAAACTTTGCCAGACGGAAGTTCCTGTATCGCCTATCCCGTTCGGATTATGAGAGAGAGTGGGGAACAACCTATGCAAAGCCGGGCGTGGGCACGCGCATCTTATCGACGCTCCTGCGCTTTATTCCGAAGGTGGGTCCATTCAAGGGCCTGGGATTCAATGATCCGACTCCGCAAACCGAAGACCTGTACATCAAGAGCATCAACACGACCACCGATCATTACCGCGTCCTGCTGGAAGAGGTGCGGGCAGGCAAGCTGGTGCTGCCCAACTGCGATCTCGATGACGGCAGCGCGACCGCGGCAGGCGAATACTCGCTGGCGGACGAGACCTACGCAAGCCTGCTGGCCCGGCTCGCAGCGGGCAACTTCGAACAAACATCGGCCCAGTTGCGGGCCAATCTTCTTGAGTTCTACGCCGCTCCCTCGCCGCCGCTCGAAGCTGGAGAAGACCCTTCTCGCCGCCAAGCGGTTTTGACCGATCTGGGCCAGTTGAAATCCGCAGCCCTTGCGCCAGCCACGGCGGGCAAGCCTGCCATCGCGCAGCCGTAACCGCTTGCGGACCTCTTCGGCGGTCAGGGCTCAAGGCCCTCACGGCCTCGCGTCGGGCGGAATCAACAGCGTCACGGCATCCGGCACAATCTCCATGCGCACCGGCAGACCGCCCAGCAACTCACCATCGGCCTCGGCGTAGACACGCGGCGACGAGCCGTTTATCAGCCGGCACTCAACCGAGACGGCGTCGAGCGCTTCAATCTCGCGCGAGAAGGTCTGGCGGCCGAAGACGACCGCGATCAAAAAGCGGAAGTAGTGGAAGCGGCTGCGGGTCTTGAAGGCCACCAGGCGCAGGCCGTTCTTGTGCAGCGTGGCGCCGGGAACCATGTGGTTGAGCACTCCGCCGAAGTTGCGAATGCGCACCGCCAGCAGTTGCGAGATTTGTTCGACGCGCGGCTCGGCGCTTGCGCCTTCCACAAAGGCCGCTTCAAAGAGAGGAAAAGAGTGCGTTGCCCAGAGGCGAAACGCCTCAATCACATAGAGAGCATAGCCTAGCCGCCGCTTGAGGCCGGGGTTGAGCCGCGAGAGAAACAGCGCGTCGGCGCCCACGCCGGCCGCCACGGTAAAGTAGCGCGCGCGCACTGTACTCGCCGCATCTCGATAGGAGATCTTCCCCACGGATATGCGCACAGGCTCCGCGGTAAGCAGCTTGCGGACAGCCTTCGCCGGAGACATCTGCAAGCCCAGGTTTGCCGCCAGCGCATTGGCGGTTCCCAGCGGCACCACGCCCAGCGCTATGCTGGTGCCTACAAGGCTCTGCAGAACCTCATGCACCGTACCGTCGCCGCCGCAGGCAATAATCGCGTCGCAGCCCCGGCGCGCGGCATCCTCGGCCAGTACTCCGGCGCTGCCCGGCGCAAGCGTTTCCAGCGCTTCGGCCTCGACGCCCGCTTCGCGCAGAACGGCCAGCGCCTTGTCGATGGCCGCGCGGCGTCCTCGCGAGTGTTGGCCTGAAGCCGGATTGTAGATGAGCGCAACACGGCGCATCGGGAGTTTCTCCTGGAGTGTCCTGGGGGAAGAAGGCTGGACCACGTTCCTATTTTCGCATCCTGAGGCCATCTGGGAGGGTGGCAAATGAGATTCCTCCGGTGGAGCGGCGCTATTTGGCCGGCAGCGCTGCCATCGCGCCGCCATGTAGCCGCAAATTGTTTTCGCCGCGCGGCAGCTTCAGCGGCGAGCCGCTGCCCAGGTCGCGCTCATAGATCTCGCCATAATTCCCCGTCGCTTCAATCACCCGCGCCACCCAGTCGTCATCGAGGTCCAGCGCGGGGCCAATCTCGCGCGATGCGCCCAGCAGAAACCGCAGCACGGGGTCGCGATCCGCGCGCCCGCGCATCGATTGCACATTGGCCCGCGTCACGCCGCTCTCCTCGGCCTGGACCAGCGCCTCTATCACCCAGTTCACGAGCGCCGCCCACTGGCGATCATCCTCGCGCACAGCCGCAGCCAGCGGGTCTTTGGAAATGGTCTCGGGCAGCAGTCGCGCCTGCTTTCCATGCTGCGCCAGAGCAGCGCGCGTCTCGGCCAGACGCGTCCCGTCGCCAGCCAGCGCGCCGCAATTGCCCGTGGCAAAGGCCGCCTCCATCTCACCTTCTTCCTGAAACGGAAAGGGCACAAACTCCAGATGCTCGCGGAAAAACCAGGCGCGCACACTTTCCTCTGTAGCGGTCTCGGCGAGAAAGCAGATCTTTTTCCCGCTCAACTCCCGCACCCGCTTTGCATGGCTTGTCCCCGGCACAAGGAATCCGACGCCATCCCACAGCACCGGCCGTGTCAACTCCAAATGCGTGCCCACCACGTGATTGAAGTCGTCGGTCAGCGTCGCCACCATATCGACCTCGCCGGCGCTCAGCCCTTTCATCGCGGCGCGGTCGTCGGGATAATACGTCGCCTTCACCTTCGCGTTCTTGCCCAGCGCGGCCACCGCGACAGCGAGGCAGAGATCGGCGTCAAATGCCGCGCGGCTGCCATGATCGTCCGTGGTCGAGTACTCCGCTTGCTCTTGATCGATGCCGCAGCGCAGCGCGCCCGCCGCGCGCACACTGGACAAGGTCGTTTCATGCACGGCGGCAGCACCCGGTTCGCTGGCCGCGGGAGGTCCGGCTGCGAGCGCAACTCCGCAGGCCAGCATCGCAGCCATCGCCATTGTTGCGTTGGCTGCCCAGGCTCGCACTACGGCGTCCATCCGCCCGCCGATGGCACTCCCGGCGTCGTGTCCGGCCGCGGATTGAAATCCGCCGGCAGGGGATTGCGAAGCCCGCTATCGGTCGGCGTGATTTCCAGTTGCTTGCAACCCGCCCCGCCCGCATGGGGAAAGCTCGCAATCTCCGCTGGCGGAATCGTCGCATACTCCGCGCTCAGCGGCGCGCGCTTGCCTTCCAGGCGCAGCGTGTCGAAGGCCGAACTCATGTCGCCCACGCCCTCGACCTTATCGTCCGCGGGGCCGAGATTCGCCTGGCCAAATTTCGCCGCGCCAATCTGCCGCGCCCATACCTCATCCGGCAAGTCGGCCAACGGCACCAGGCCAAACAACTTGTCCACGAATTTGATAATCGAGCTGTGCTCCGAGGGTACATGCGAGACGCCATGCGCCACCGCGTAAGGCGAAATTACAATCGCCGGAATGCGCGGCCCCTGCTCCAGCGGCAACCCCGCCGCGTCGTGAGAACGTATGCGTGGCTGCGCATGGTCATAGAGTCCGTCCGATTCGTCGTAGGTGATGACGATCGCGCTCTGGCTCCAATACGGACTGGCCGCGATGGCACTGATCTCCTCGGCCAGCAGCCCTTCGCTGATCTGCGTGTCCGAGTAGCCCGGATGATCGTCGTTGCCATTGAAGACCCCGGCCAGCATTGGGTTCGGATCCTGCGGCTTCCAATCGCGAATATTGCCGTAGCCGCCGCGCACGTAAAACACGCCCGAGGCCGGCAGCCGCTTTGCCGCCACATCGCTGAAGAACTCGCTCAGCCCATGCAGATGCGTGCTGGCCACGGGATTGTTCGCGATATAGCCGAAGTATTGCGGCGCGTTGTGATGCGCCACATAGCCTCTATGCGATGCCGTCCCCTGCGCGTCGTTCGCCTCGTGGTCGTAGCCCTGTTGATACCATCCCCAGTTCACCGCGCTCACGCCGTGTCCCGCGATCTTCTCGATGTCCTCGCGCACATCCGGCAGATCGAAGGCAGGATCGTAATCCGCCGCCGTCGTCTTCTTGATCTCGCCGCCCATGAACGAGAGCGGCAGGCTGGCGAAGGTCAGATTCTTCGAGACACTCTTCGCGGGCTTGACCGCCTGCGGTTGCTTCAGCCGGTCCGCCGCATCCAGCGCCGATCCCCAGTAGGGAGCGGGGTCTGCGACCATCGGCACAATCGCATCTTTGCCTTTGCCTCCCGCCGCCGCCTCGTCCGGATGCAGCATCCACTGCGTCTCGCCGCCCTGGCCGGAGATCATCGCAATCGCATTGGGCGTCGATGGCCCGACGATCGTATCCATGAAGTGATCGAAGAGCGTGAAGCGGTCCGCGTAGCGCCAGAGAAACGGCGCCGTGTCGCAATCCACGTGGGCCATCACCAGCTCGCCAAACTGCTTGCGCTCGAGCGTCGGCGCCTTCGATGGCCTGCCGTCGACCAGCGTCACGCCCTCTTCGGTCAGCGCATACTCCGCGTTCCGCGCCACGCCGTTTGTGTCCAGCGCCATCTTGCGCGCGATGCCCGTGTGCGAATGGTTGACCGATGCAATGTCCGCCGGATAGAGCGGCACGGCCTTGCCTGTAACATCGAGGATCGTGGCCGGGATTCTGAACGGCGTAATCGTCCCCACCGTTCCATCGATATTGACAATTGGCTGCCTGAAGCCCGCTATATTGTCAGCAATGTAAGGACCATTCGGCCCCGCGTAAAGGCCGTCCGCGCCCGGATAGCTGCCAAAGTAAAAATCAAAAGAACGGTTCTCCTGGAAGAGAACAAAGACGTATTTGATCCGGCTGCGCATCAGCCGGAGCTTCTCTTCCTGAGAGATCTTCGGCTCTTTCGCGGGATCGATCACATGCGCGCTCACCGCCGCGCTCGACCGGGGCGCGATCGTCACATCCGGCAGCGCGGCCTTCTCTTGCGCCGCGCACAAGCCCATCGCGCCAAGGGCGATCGCCACGGCAAAGGCTCGCCTGCAACTCATCTTTTGCATGTCATTAAACTATCCCGTTTCGCGACGCATTGACAACAATAATGCGTGATTCTCTTGGCGCGCGGCGAGAAGAGGACGGGGAGATTTGAATGGGATTTTGCGCTTGGCTTGCGCCGCCCATGTTAGAGTGAAATTCCACGGGGGAAAGACGCGATGGCGGCTGAAATTCAGCTTCCCGGCAATGGCGAGACGATCGATCTTCAACAGCAAGTGGCCCGCTTGCAGGCGCTGCTTGAGGCATCGCGGCAGGTACACTCCAACATCGGCGAGAACGAGGTCCTGGAGCAGGTGCTGCGCATCGTGGTGCGCGAGCTGGAGATGGCCGGCGCTGCGTTTCCTTCGGCCGGCCTGGCTTACGGCGATGCGCTGAATGAGTCCAGCCCCGGCTCGGCGGACGTTCTAGTTTTTCCGCTGGAAGACCGCGCCGGACTGCGCATGGCCGAGCTGGTGGTGGCGCCTCCCGGCGGCCGCGCGCTGACGCTCTACGAAGCGGACTTTATCGAGGGGCTGGCGTTGCAGGCGGCCGTAGCCTTGGAAAACGCCCGCAACAACAAGCGCAATGTCGAGTTTGCCCGTGTACAGCAGGACATGGATGCGGCCCGCGCCATTCAGCGATCCCTGCTTCCGCAGAAGCTGCCTTCCATCCCCGGCTACTCGCTCAGCTTCCGTTCCAATACGTGCTACGAGGTGGGCGGCGACTATCTCGACATTGTGGAGCAGCCGGACGGCAGCGTGCTGATGGCGGTGGCCGATGTCGCCGGCAAAGGGCTGGCCTCGGCCATCATGTCCACCAGCTTTCGCTCGGCCTTTCGCGCGATGGCCGCGGCCGGGCCGCCCCTCGGCGAACTGGCCACGCGCATGAACCAGCACCACTGGGCCGAGGGCGAAGAGGCGCGCCGCCGCTACGTCACGGCCATCTTCCTCCGGCTATACCCGGAAGCGGGCGAGATCGAGGTGGTCAACGCCGGCCACAATCCGGGCTTTCTGCTGCTGCCGGGCGAGCCAGCGCGCTTGTTTGAGGCTGCGGGCACTCCTCTCGGACTCTTGCCCGGCATGAGCTACACAAGCGAGCGCAGCGGCTTTACGCCGGGCACGCGGCTCCTGTTTTACACCGATGGGCTGACCGAGGTCTTCAAAGGGGATGAGGAATTTGGTCCCGAAAGGCTCATGGATGAATTTTTGAGGTGCCGCTCCTGCAAGGCGGATGGTATTCTCGATGCATTGTGGGCGGCCATCGAAGATTTCTCTGATGGTGGGCCGCAGGGAGACGACATGACCGCATTGGCGCTGTGCCGCGAGACCGCCCTGACGGAGATGCCTGCGTGAGCGAATTCAAGCCCACCAGTGTGCCCAAGGCCACGCAAGTCGAGGTCCGGCTGCCCTCCAGAATGGGCTTTGAGAAGGTGGCCATGAGCACCGCGGCCGCGGTGGCCAAGCTGATGGGCTTCCGCGAGGACCGCGTCGAAGACCTCAAGACGGCAGTAGCCGAGGCATGCATCAACGCCATCGAGCACGGCAACCGCCTCAACGAAAAGCTCAGCGTGGGCGTGGTGATGTCGGTGGACGCGGATTCGCTGGAAGTGAAGGTGATCGACGACGGCAGCGGCATGAAGAAGCAGCCGCCCAGGCCCGATATCGACCGCAAGATGCTCGGCGAAGAGGACGCGCGCGGAATGGGCATGTTTCTCATTCAGGCGCTGGTGGACGAAGCCGAGTGGGTGAGCGGCTCCGATGGCAAGAGCAGTTATGTCCGGCTGGTCATCCGGCTGGATAAAGAAGCGGCATAACCCAAAAAGATATGGAGAGTATTGATCGTGCAGAGCGAAACCAAGGCGCGCGTTGAACAGCTTACTTCCCCGGCCGGCCATCCGGTCGCAGTCCTGCGCTTCGAGGGTGATATCGCCAGCACCTCGAAGGACGCTGTCCTGGGAACCTACCAGGCGCTGCCCAAAGAGACCAACAAGCTGGTCCTGCTCGACTTCAGTAAGGTCGATTACATCAATTCGAGCGGCATTGCGCTGGTCATCCAGATGATGATCGAGGCCTCCAACTCCGGCCAGAAGGTCTTTGCCTTCGGCCTCTCGGCGCACTTTACCAAGGTCTTCACCATGGTGGGCATCACCAAGTACGCCGGCCTGTTTCCCGCTCAGGCTGACGCGCTCGCAGCGCTCTAGCGGGCCGAACTCCGTCCTGTGCGCGTATTATTTCCCGTATGAACCTTCAGGCGATGCAGGCGGCCATCCGCGAGGCCGGCTTTGACGGCTGGCTCTTCTACGATCATCACCACCGCGACCCCATCGCCGGGCGCATCCTGGGCCTGGACGAGAATGCCCACGTCACGCGGCGCTGGTACTACTTTGTTCCCGCAGCGGGCCAGCCCCGCAAGCTGGTGCACCGCATCGAACAGAGCCGGCTGGATGCGCTGCCCGGCGGCAGGGGGCTCTATTCCAGTTGGCAGGAATTGGCCGCCGGCCTGGAGGCGATGCTGGCCGGCGCGCGCACGCTGGCCATGCAATACTCCCCCAACAACGCCATCATGTACGTGTCCATGGTTGACGCGGGCACCGTCGAGTTTTTGCGCTCGCTGGGCAAGCGGATTGTCAGCTCCGCCGACCTGGTCAGTCAATTTGAAGCGGTGCTCAGCGAGGAGCAGATCGCCAGCCATGCCGTCGCGCAGCGGGCCATCGACGAGATTCTGGTCGAGGGCTGGCGCAAGATCGCTCGCAGCCTTCGCCCCGGCTCGGGAACAGCCGATCCTTACACCGAGTTCGACCATGTGCAATGGCTGAATACGGCCATGCGCAATGAAGGCCTCGTCTGGGAGAACGGCCCCAATGTCAGCGTTAACGCCAACAGCTCCGACTCGCACTATGAGCCGACCGCCGAACACTCCGCGCCCATCCGGGAAGGCGATTTTCTGCTCATCGACATCTGGGCGCGGGTTGACCAGCCCGCCAGCGTCTTCTACGACATCACCTGGACCGGCGTGGTGGGGCGCGAACCCACCGAGCGCGAACAACATGTCTTTCAGACGGTCGTGAACGCCCGGGACGCGGCCATCGCCGCCGTCGAGAGCGCCTTTGCCGAAAACCGCGCCATCCGCGGCTTCGAGGCTGACGATGCGGCCCGCGCGGTGATTCGCGAGGCCGGCTTCGGCGAGTTTTTCACGCATCGCACCGGGCACAACATCGCCCAGGAACTGCACGGCTCCGGCGCGCATCTGGACAATCTTGAAACCCACGATGAGCGGCGCATCCTTCCCAACACCTGCTTCTCGGTCGAGCCAGGCATCTACCTGCCCGAGTTCGGCGTGCGCAGCGAGATCAACATGCTCACCGCCCCCGGCAAGGCCTGGGTCACGGGAAAAATTCAGCGTGAGCTGGTGAGGATTTAGGGAGTAGGGGGTAGGGAGTAGGAAGTAGGAAATAGGGAATAGCCGGAGGGGTTCTGCGCTTTGCATTTGGACCGCCGGAGGTGCTTCAGATCTTTCCGCGTAGCCGAGTCGCTTGCGCTTCATATCGTCCCTACTCCCTACTCCCTATTCCCTATTCCCTGTTCCCTGCTTCAGTGCGATATAGTCAAGAAGGAATGGCAACCGAAGAAAACAAGAACGCGGCAGCAGGGCAGGGGTTCATTTACCTTCCCCTGATTGCCGGATGGCTGGTTCCGGGCGCGGGGCATTTTCTGCTGCGCAAATGGGGCCGCGGGACGCTGCTTGCGGCGTCGATCCTGGGCATGTTTGGGCTGGGGCTGGCCATGCATGGCGAACTCAAGTCCGAAGTCCACGACATTCTAGACATGCTGGGTCTGGCTGGCGACCTGGGCAACGGGCTGCTTTATCTGGTCAGCCGGGCCGCGGGCTGGGGAGCCGACAAGGTGCAGACCACCGTTGGCGACTACGGCACGCGCTTCATCGTGGTGGCCGGCCTCCTGAACGTGATTGCCGCCGTGGATGCGCACAATCTCCGCACCGGGAGGAAGCAGTGACCCACTTTCCGGCGGTTTTGCTCTTCGCTCTCTTCGCCTCGACGGTCTTCGGCATCACCATGCGCGAGACGCCCCGGCGCATGTTCAAGTACGGAGTCTATTGCTTCGCGCTCTTTGTAGGCTCGGTCATCGTACTCAGTTGGCTGATGTATCTGATCGCGCGGTAAATTGAAATAGCCCCATGAACAAGCCCTGGCACGCCGCCAACCCCATGCCGCCCAAGCCAACGCTTGAGCAGCGCATCCAGTGGCACCGGGAGCACCGGTTGCAATGCGCCTGCCGGGAGGCGCCCAAGAGCCTCTTGCCCCACATCAAACCCGCAAAATGAAAGTCGGATCGAACCATTCCGCTCGGCGGAGTTCCAGCAGCATTCTCAGGCGATCTTACCCCGCTCCCACACCGTGGCGTCGAAGCTGTGTACGCAGCTATAGCCGTCGACGCGATAGAGATCGATGGCTTCGATGTTGGCTTCGGTAACAGTGAGAGAGACTTCGGCGACGCCCTGGCGCATAAAGCAGGAGCCGGCCAGGGTGAGCAGCATTCGAGCCAGACCGCGGCGGCGAAACCGCGGATGAACGCAGAGCTGGGTGATGTGGCCGCTCTCCGGGCTGACACGCGAACCCAGCACCAGAGCTACCATCTCGCGGCTGATGCGATCCACCACCACGTGCGACACCTGCGGGGAAAACACGCCGCATCCCGAGTAGCGGACGATGTTGTTGAGAAAGCGCAGCGAGCCCTGCACCGAGCGGTACTGGTCGTTGACCACGCTGTCGGGATGGCCCTGGTAGGCCGCGGAGATGAGCCGCGCGGCGGCAGTCAGATCCTCCTCCCGCCAGGGGCGCAGCTCAAGCTTGACCGGCACAAGCACGCGGGGCGTGTCGAAGTTGTCGCGCATCGGCCGCACCATAAATAGCCGCCGGTGAACCCGGAAGCCCGCCTCAAGGAAGACGCCGGCGTGCGACCCGGAGGGGTGCAGCAGCAGTTGCGATTCCACCCGGTCAACCTGGGGCGAGTTCACCAGAAGTTCAATCAGGTGGCGGAGCAGCGTCTCCTCAATCTCGCAAGCTGAGGTCGCGCGGCCTGACTCTTCAGCGGCGCACTGGCCGGGCAGCGCGAAGACGTCGCCGACGATGGCCTTGGTCTCCTCGTAGACGCAAAAGACATAGCCGGTGACCCGGCCTGCCTCCAGAGCTGCATAACCTGGCAGCATGTGGCCGTCCAGATACTGCGTCAGCAGTCTCGCGGATACCTGATAGTCCCAATGCAGGCGCTTCCTCCACAACTCTCCCTCCGCCTCCAGCACCGGGCGCAAGAGCGGCGCCGCAAAGTGCCGCAGGTCGAGGATTTCGATAGAGGCGCCGGATGCCATGCTTCTCTCCTGACGTCCGCGGAAATTGAACAGTGAACCGTGGAAAGTAGAACGCTAACATCTAAAGAAGCTCTGAACAAGTCTATTTTGCGATCCGCGCTCTCCAAGAAACCTCTGCATAAGTCCATTCTGGCGCAACCGACATTTCCTCAGGGGCTAAAGCCCGGCTTATTTTGCGGCACTTACGGCATCATTCGACAAGGCTTTGATGTCGTGCCCTGACACAACGCCAGGCCTGTGGAGAGGATTCCTAAGCGACAAGCTCCGCGTCGATTTCAGTTGCCTTTGCGTCAGGATTCTCTAACAATTGCAAGCTATCCCCTATTCCCTATTCCCTGTTCCCTATCTTTTCACCGGCTTCCCACCATGTAGACCACCAGTCCCCGCTCCGGCCAACTGAAGAGCTGCTCGTAGTGGCGGCCCTCCAGGTCCACGTCGAGCACGTCCTGCGCGTGCAGGTCCATGCCGCCGCGCCCGGTTGCCTGAACCACCAGCAAGTGCTGTTCGTCCGGCACGCCTTCATCCGTATAGTTGATGACCTGGCGGTTGCGATAAAACGAAAGGCCGAATTCGATGTCGCGCGGAAAAGAATAGCGCTTCTCGGGGATCGCCTTGTCATGGATCTCGCAGCAGACGGCGACGGTTTCGTCGCCGCTCGCCTCCGCGGCCAGCCGCTCTGCCAGCGGCCGCGCCGAGTATGAGCGGTCCAGCAGTTGAATCACCCGCTTGGTCCGGCCGATCGCGGGAAGGCCGAGGAACGGGCCAACGCCGTAGAGAAACAGAACCAGGACCACCAGGATCCCTGAGGTGGCGAGACGCAGGCGCGCCACGCCGAAGCCCTTGACCACCACCAGAATGAGTACCGCCGCGCCGCAGGAGGCCACCAGCGCCACCGCCAGCGGGCGCGCGGGCGGCATCTGCCGGCCGTGCGCCACAAACCAGGGAAGCAGCAGCGTACACATGGTCATCACTCCGCAAATCGCCGCGTGGCCTGCCAGCACCCAGCGGCTCAGTCCCAGTTGACGGCGGCGGAAAAGATAGTCGCCGGTGAGAATGGTGATGGGCGGAATCGAGATCAGAATGTAGCCGGGCAGCTTGGACTCAGAAAAGGAAAAGAAGACGATGGGAATCAGAGCCCACAGCACCAGGAACTCCGGGAAGGCGTCGCCTGGCCGGCCGGCGCAGGGTTTGCAGTCGCTCGCATGGCGCGCCCGCCACTCGCATACCGAGGTCTGGATGCCGTCGATCAGCGCCCGCACCGCAATCACCGTCCACGGCATCACAGCCAGCAGCGCCACCACCAAGTAGTAATAGAAAGGCTCCTGGTGCTCGAAGCGATTGGTGGCAAAGCGCTCCAGGTTGTGTTCCAGGAAAAACACGCGGAAGAAGTCGGGATTCTGGAGCTGCACGGCGACGAACCAGGGCAGAACGATCACGAAATAGAGCAGCGCGCCCGGCCACCAGAACGATCGCAGCAGAACCGGCCACTCGCGGCGCAGAAGGGCAAATGCGGCCACAATTCCGATGGCCAGAACCGGCGCCACAGGCCCCTTGGCCAGCGTGGCCACGCCGGTGAAGAAGTAGATGTCAAACAGCCAGAACTTCGAGCCGGTCTCATACCAGGCATACCAGCCCAATAGCCCGATAGCCAGGGGCGCGGCCATCTGCATGTCGGTCGAGGCGCCGTGCGCAAAGCCCATGATGCCGGCGCAGGCCACGGTGATCAGCGCCGCGTCCAGGTGGCCGCCGCGCCGGAATCGCCGCATGTGGAGATAGATCAGCGCCACCAGAATGAAAGCGAAGGTGGCCGAGGGTAGCCGCGCGCTCCAGTCGTGGACGCCGAAATCCTGGAAGACGAACATCGCCCGCCAATAGTAGAGCGCCGGCTTTTCCAGCCACGGCTTGCCGTAAAGATATGGAGTTACGCAGGCGCTCAGCTTGCTCTTCATCACTGGCCCAAGGCTTTCGAGATAGTTCTGGCAACCACTCCAGTTGACAAAGTTACTCAGTTTGCCTTTCCAGGCGACACAGTCACTCAGTTTCAAAGTCGGGGACGCGTCGAAGCGGTCCAGCATCTCGTGCGCGATCTGCGCATAGCGGGGCTCGTCGGCTCCCACCAAGCCAAGGCCGTTGCCGCCAACCAGCGGAACCTGTCCATAGAGAAGAAAGAAGAGCGCAAAACAAAGAAAGACCGATGCCTCCCATGCGGTGGCCCAACGGGGCAGCCGTTTGCGCCAACCTTGGGGCGATTCCGGTGCGGGGGTTTCCTGCATACTTTCCACGTCCAGCGTTTCTCCAACAGGCAGACTTCGCTTAGGTCATCTTCATGGATACTGTAACGCCTAGGAGCCGGGCTCGGCTTGGGTTCCGCACTCTTTTGAAACGCGGAATTCGTGCTGCGCTTCGACAGGGTCAAGGCTAACAGATTCGAGCGGAATCTCAAGGGCTTATCCGTTTGCGTCTTCAGCCAACGCAGCCACGCTGGGGCGCAGTTCGGCCAAAATCTCGTCGAGCGCGCGTTCAAGCGGCCCTTCAATGTTGCATCCGGCGGCGTTTTCGTGGCCTCCACCGCCCAGCCTTTCGGCTATCGCGGCCACGTTTACGCGGCCCTTGCTGCGCAGGCTCAACCCGATGCGCCCATCCGGAACTTCGTGCAAAAAAACCGCGGCCTCCACTCCAGCAGCGCACAACGCAAAGTTCACAAGGCCGTCGCAATCCTCCTCGGCGGCCGAGGAGCGCTCCATATCCGGCCGCGTGACCCACAGCCAGGCCAACGGGCCCTCCTGCTTCAGATTGCCCAGCGCCGCGCCCAGCAGATGCAGCTTCGAGACAGGCGTCGAAAAATATACGATCTGGGCGATGCGCAGGGGATCGGCCCCGGCCAGCACTAGCTCCTGGGCCAGACGGAAGGTAGAAGCCTTGGTTGAGCCATAGCAGAAGCCCCCGGTGTCGGTCAGCACCGTGGTGTAAAGGCAGGTGGCCATCCGCGGCGTAACCGTGGCCCCGGCGGCCTTCACCAGCCGGTACACCAGCTCACCTACGCTCGATGCGGAGCGGTCGATCCAGTTAAGGTTGGCGTACTCGCGGCCCGTGGCATGGTGATCGATGTTGACCAGGAAGAACCGGTCCAAGTTGCTCAGCCGGGTGCGTTCCAGCCCATCGCACTCCAGCAGAATCACGGCGTCGTAGGGGCCCTCGACGCACTGCGCGATGCGGATATCCTCCGCGCCCGGCAGCCCGCGATGAATCTCCGGAATCCGGTCCGCCGACACCAGGTCGGCGTGCTTGCCCAACTGCTCCAGAAACATTCCCATGGCCAGCACGGAGCCCACCGCATCACCGTCCGGCCGGGCGTGCGAACAGACCAGGAACCGCTCTCCCCGGCGCAGCACTTCTAGAATGGCTTCCATCCGGTTCGCGGACGCGGAAACCGTTGCGGCGCTCGGCGCAAGGCCGGGTGCGTCGGATTTCGCTCCGAAAGCCGGATAGCGGCTGGAATGTTCCATCCTTGGCTACTCCACCTCCGCTTTTTGTTCTGATGCGGGAATCTGTCCGGCTGGACTCTGCTGCGCCGGGGCTTTTTGCCGCTTGCGCTGCCGGCCCATCAACTCTTCGATGCGCGCCTGGAAGCGGCCCGAGCGGTCGGCCAGGAAGCTGAGCTCGGGCACGTGCCGCACCCCCATCCGCTCTTTAAGCTCATAACGAATATAGCCCTTCGCCGCCTCCAGTCCCGCAACGGTCTCTTCCTCGGCCTTGGTAATCTCTTTGACGGCGCTATCGACGGCCACATACACCCGCGCCGACTTGCCGCCGGGATTCAGCGCCACTTCGGTCACGTAGCAGAGATTGATGCGCGGATCGACCAGTTCGCCCTCGATGAGAACGCCGATCTCCTCGCGCAGCGTCTCCGCCACTCGATCCTGATGGTGCTTGCGCCCTCGATGCTCTGGCATGAGACCCTCTTCAACTCCAAGTAGACCATTCAGCATAGCAGAGACGCATGGGCAAATATTTCGGGGTTTCCGGCTCGTTGCTGTTAACATCAGACTCCTCCCTGCCTTTTCTTTCCCCTACCGTTCGCTTTTCACCTGCCAGACAGGCCTAATCGAGAAGGAAATCGCACGTTTCCCCGCTTTGGCGGAATCCAAATCGCGCAGATTTCGATTGCCTCTCCTTCATACGGGCGCTACCATGAACGAGTTTCCCGGCGAGCCGAGCAGGCGCGGGCTCATGCCGGAATGGAGGTTGACCGATCAACTCCCCGAAAGGAAGATTGAAACGATGAAACTGACCACACACCTCAACTACGGCGGCAATTGCGCCGAGGCGCTCCGCTTCTACGAGGAGCATCTGGGCGGAAAAATCACCTTCATGATGACCTACGAGCAGATGCCCGAGCCGAAAAACATACCGCCGGGATGCGAACAGGGCATCCTCCATGCAAGCATCCGGATAGCGGACATGACAATCATGGCTTGCGATGCACCTCCAGATCGATTTCAGCCCATGCGCGGCGCCTATCTTGCTCTCGCCGTCGATAGCGATGAGGATGCGGAACGCATCTTCGCCCTGCTCTCCGATGGCGGCGAAATCTTCATGCCATTGGCAGAGACCTTTTTCGCAATGCGATTCGCCATGCTCCGCGACAAGTTCGGCACATCCTGGATGCTCATCCACGAACGCCCCATGCCAGCCGCCTGAAGACAGGATCAACAACTCGGGTCGGGCCAAGGGGCGGGCTTTTAGCTGTTCCCTGTTCCTTATTCCCTGCTTTTTCAGCTTTCGATGTAATCCCAGAAGGAGTCGGCCAGCTCTGCGCCCAGCTCGTTGGTCATGCGTCGGGCTGCCCGTTCCACCTCTTCGATCAGCCCGTGCAGGTAATCCCGCGAGCCGGAGATGGCGACCACTCCAATGGTGGCCGATTGCCACGTCACCGCCTCGTCCAGCTCGGCCACC
>JBEKPI010000067.1:0-16442 GCA_049520855.1 Occallatibacter sp. | reverse complement strand
CGCGATGGAAGGCCCAACGCCGGTCTCCGCGCTGATTCACGCGGCGACGATGGTGGCCGCAGGCGTCTATCTGATCGCAAGATTGTATCCGCTGATGCAAGCTGGCGCGCTCGCCGGTGGGACCACTACGGCTCTGGCCGTCGTCACATGGGTTGGCGCGTTCACCGCCGTCTTCGCCGCGCTGATCGCCGTCGCGCAGAACGACATCAAGCGCATCCTCGCCTATTCGACGGTCTCGCAACTCGGCTACATGATGGCTGGCCTGGGCATGGGCGGCGTCGCGGTGGGCATGTTTCACCTCATCACGCACGCGTTCTTCAAGGCGCTCCTGTTCATGGGCGCTGGCTCTGTGATTCACGGCTGCCACGAGGAGCAGGACATCCGCCGTATGGGCGGACTCAAGTCGGATATGCCGTGGACATTCGCGACCTACGCAATAGGAATGTTGGCGCTCTGCGGCTTTCCGCTCTTCTTCTCCGGCTTCTGGTCGAAGGACGGCATCCTCGAAGCCGCGCAGCACTGGAGCGTCGCCAAGGCGCCGTTTTACATGCTGGTCTTCGGCGCGCTGCTGACGGCCTTCTATATGACGCGGCAGGTCGCTTATGTCTTCTTCGGCCACTGGCGCGGAGGCAAATCCGCGCACGAGAGTCCGCGCGTCATGACCGTCCCTCTGGCGATTCTGGCCTTTTTCGCCATCGCGCTGGGAGCGATTGGAACTCCCGCATGGCCATGGTTCCGCGCGTTCCTGGATGGACACGCGGTAGGCTTCAACCCGCACGTTCTTATCGAGCCGGAACTGTTTACGCTGATGGGCGCTTCCGCGCTGGTCGTCTTTCTCGGCCTTGGGCTGGGATGGAAGCTCTATGGGGATCGTTCTCCCAGCCCGGCGGAGTCGGATGCGCTGCAAGAACTGGCGCCTGTACCCTGGGGCTGGCTGCGCGACCGGCTTTATCTGGACGAACTCTACGGCGTCACCGTGATCGCCTTCTACTCCTGGTGGGCGCGCGTCTCCGACTGGCTCGACCACCGTGTCTGGGGCGGCGCGGTGGCCGGCGTTGCGGGTTCCTTTGGCCTGTGGGCGCAGTTGAACCGCTTCCTCGACACCAACGTGGTCGATGGCAGCTTCGACAAAGGCTGCGAAGAGTTGGGTGTCGGCGGCGGCCTGCTCTCGCGTGTGCAAACCGGCCGTGTGCAAACGTATCTGAGAATTCTGGCGCTGTCTGTCGTGGCGCTGGCAGCGATTTTGATTTGGAGCAGCTGGCCATGAACGGAATTCCGATATTGACGCTGTTGACCGTGCTGCCGCTGGTGGGGGCGGCGATTGCGCTTGTCGCCGGCAAGCACGCGCGCGCCGTGGCTCTCATCACGACGCTGGCCAGCCTGGCGCTGGCCCTCGCCGTCTGGGTTGAGTGGAGCAGGTTTCCCGTTGTTGGCGGCTACGGATTCATCGAGCAGCACGCTTGGGCGGCCTCGCTCGGCATCAACTATTATCTCGGCGTGGATGGCCTGGGCGCGCTGATGCTGCTGCTCTCAGGGCTAGTCACGCTGATGTCGGTGGATGCCGCGCACCGCGTGCATCATCAGCCGGGGCTTTACTTCGCGCTGGTGCTGGTGCTGGAGGCCGGCCTCTTCGGTTCCTTCACGGCGCTGAATTTCTTCCATTGGTTTCTCTTCTGGGAGCTGAGCCTGATTCCCGCGTTCTTCCTCATCAAACTCTGGGGCGGAGCGCGGCGCGGCCCGGCGGCGACGCAGTTCTTCATTTACACCATGGCCGGCTCCGCGGCTCTGCTGGTGGCGTTTCTGGCCATTTATCTTTCCGCCGGCAGCATGGACTTTCCGCACCTGACCCTGCTGTCTCTGACCGGCGAACTGGAGCCGATGGTCACAGCGCACCTGGGGCCAGTGATGATCTGGCTGGCCATCGGCGTGCTGGCCGGCTTTGCCGTCAAGGTGCCGATGTTTCCCTTCCACACCTGGCTGCCCTCGGCCTACGCCGAGGCTCCTTCGCCGGTGACGATGCTGCTGACCGGCGCCATGTCGAAGATGGGCGTCTACGGCCTGTTGCGTATCGCGATTCCGCTCTTCGGACCGCAAATTTCGCAAATGCGCACGCCGTTGCTGGTTTTGGCCGTCGCCACAGTCGTCATGGGAGCATGGGCTGCTGCTGCGCAGAAAGATCTGAAGCGCATCTTCGCCTACTCCTCGGTCAACCACCTCGGCTACTGCCTGCTGGCTATCTTTGCGCTGGCTGTTCCGGCGGCGGGCGCGGCGGCGCAAACGAGTCAGGCCATGGCGCTCAATGGCGTGATCCTGCAAATGTTCAACCACGGCATCACGGCGGCGGTGCTCTTCTGGTTTGTCGCCATGATCCAGCAGCGCACTGGTGGCCATCGCGGAATCGACCAGTTCGGCGGCCTGCGCAAGCCGGCCCCCGTGCTTGCCGGCCTGATGGGATTTGCACTCTTCTCTTCGCTCGGTCTGCCCGGTCTCAACGGCTTTCCCGGCGAGTTCCTCATCTTCCGCGGCGCATTCCCGCTGGCCTGGGTCGCGGCTACCGTTTCGATCCTCGGTCTGCTGGTCACCGCTGCCGTGATTCTTACCGTGATTCAAAAAGTCTTCACCGGCCCCGTGCCGGAGCACTGCGCAAACTTTCCCGACCTGCACCATGGCGAACGGCTTGCGATGGCCCCGATCATCGGCCTGATGCTGCTCGTCGGCCTCGTGCCTTCGTTGCTTGTGGACACCGTGAATCCGACGGTCCTTTACCTTTTGGCACACTGGAGATTTTGATGTTAGCTTGCACAATCTATCTCTCGTTTGCCGGAGCCTTGCTGCTGGCGTTGCTGCCCAAGGGACGGCCTGAGCTGGCGCGCTGGGTGGCGCTGGCCGTTGCGGTTGCCGGGCTGGCCGTCGGCGCGTCGGGTTTTGCCGCCGGCATAGGGCAGGGAAGAGTGACTATCGTTGATCTGCTCTGGGTGCCGTCGATGGGGATTCACTTCCTGCTGGCAGCCGACGGCATCAGCCGCGTGCTCGTGCTGCTGACCGGCCTCGCCGCAGTGGCAGGGGTTTTATTTAGCTGGAATATCGAACTGCGCACCAACGAGTTTTTTGCTTTTTTTCTTGCGCTGATCGGCGGAGTCTACGGGGTTTTTCTCAGCTTCGATCTCTTTTTGCTCTTTGTCTTCTACGAAATCGCCATCGTTCCCAAGTACTTTCTGATCGCCATCTGGGGCTCCACGCGCCGCGAGTACGCGGCGATGAAGCTGGCGATCTATTCGTTCGTCGGCTCGGCGATGGTGCTTATCGGCCTGCTCGCGGCTTACTCGACGGCCGGCAGCCATTCGACGACGCTGGACGCGCTGGCCCATGCGGGCTTGCCAGTGAGCTTCCAGATGTGGTGCTTCCCGCTTGTCTTCATCGGCTTTGCGATTCTGGCCGGCATGTGGCCCTTCCACACCTGGGCGCCCACCGGCCACGTCGCCGCGCCGACGGCTGCTTCGATGCTGCTGGCAGGCGTGGTGATGAAGCTGGGCGCTTATGGCTGCCTGCGCGTCGGCATTGCGCTCTTCCCGCGCGGCCTCGACCCCTGGGGCGTCGCCTTCATCGGCATCGGCTCCTGGCGCGATGTCTTCGCCGCTCTGGCGGTCATCGGCATCGTCTACGGCGCGCTGGTCGCTCTGGCGCAAACCGACTTCAAATTCGTTATTGGATATTCGAGCGTCAGCCACATGGGCTTTGTGCTGCTCGGCCTCATGACGCTCAACCAGATCGGCATGACCGGCGCGGTGATGCAGATGTTCTCGCACGGCATCATCGCCGGGCTGCTCTTCGCTATCGTCGGGCGGATCGTGTACGACCGTACGCACACGCGGCAATTCGCGGAACTCGAACCCATGCATCTCTCCCGGCGCTTGCCCTTTGCCGCATGGGCATTTGTAATTGCGGGACTGGCCTCGATCGGCATGCCCGGCTTCTCCGGCTTCGTTGCAGAGATGCAAGTGCTGATCGGTGCGTGGAAGGTCAACCCCTGGTGGGTCGCCGCTGCGGGCGTAGGCATCGTTGTTGGCGTGGCTTATACCTGGCGGGCCTTGCAGAAGGCATTCTTCAGCGATGCGCTGCCTGCTGCGCATGTCCTTGAGCAGGAGCAAGGGCAAGCTTTCGCCTCCATAACCTGGCCTGAAGTCACCGGTGTTGCACTGCTGGTATCGGCCAGCCTGGTCGTTGGCCTCTGGCCAAGAATCCTGCTCGACACCATCGAACCTGCCGTGAAGGCGCTGCTTGCGGGAGGTGTGCAATGAACTACGCAGATCTCTTCCGCGTCACGCTGCCGGAGACGGTGCTCGAAATCGCGGCGCTCGTTGTGCTGGTCGTAGACCTGGGCTTCCTCCGCAAGGCTGCGCTCAAGCTGCGCGTGACTGTCGCGGCACTGCTGGGCGTTGCCGGGTGCGGAGTGGCGCTGTGGGCGATGAGGTTTCAATGCGACCGGTCAAATCTGGATGGAGACCCCATCGGTGGTGGTTTATTGGCTACTGGAACCGTCACCGCCGTAGCACAAACCGGAATCCTGATCCTTACGGCTCTGACCCTTCTACTGCTGATTGATTCCGTGTTTACGAACCATGTGGGCGAATTTGTTGCGGTGGTTCTTATGGCTGCATCGGGCGGACTTTTGGTTGCAGCTGCTGAAGACCTCCTGGTGATCTTCGTTGGACTAGAACTACTGAGCCTCAGCTTATACATCATGACCGCATTCGCCAAGAGTTCCCACAAGAGTGCCGAGGCGGCTTTGAAGTATTACCTCTTTGGCGGTATGTCAGCGGCTTTTCTATTATTGGGTTTTAGTTATTTTTACGGACTTACCGGTAGCACTAATCTATTGGATATTCAACTCTCGATTTCGGATTCAGGGCCGAGTCCTCTATTTTATGTAGCCTGGATTCTCGTCGTGGCTGGCCTCGGTTTCAAGGTCGCAGCGGTGCCGTTTCATCTTTGGGCACCCGATACCTATGAGGGCGCTCCCGCTCCGGCTGCGGCATTTATCGCTTCCGTATCCAAAGTGGCTAGTTTTGCGCTGCTCATCAGCCTGAGCAATAATTGGCTGACGAATACCATGTTCATTTTGTGTCCGGAGAATTGCGCACAACTGTATGTACGACCCTATTATCAAACTTGGCCCAAACTAGGACTGGTCTTGCTGGTGGTTGCAGCAGCCTCCATGATCGTTGGGAATTTGGCTGCGCTGGCGCAGATCAGCGTTAGGCGGCTACTGGCGTACTCGGCCATTGCTCATGCTGGCTACATTCTGCTAGGAATTGCGGTTCATCCCGCTTTTTCGGGCACGGGAAGCGTAATAGCTTTTCAAAACGCGGCGTCCTTCTCCATGGACCACAGCGCCAACGCCGTCCTTTACTACATCCTCACCTACGGCCTGACGACCATCGGCGCATTCGGCGTGGTCTCCGTTGTCGAGCGGGCCACCGGGAGCGATCGCCTCGACTCCTTCCTCGGCCTGCACAAGCGCAATCCGCTGCTCGCCGCCGTGCTGCTCGTGCTCTTCCTCTCGCTGGCCGGAATCCCACCGCTTGTCGGCTTCTGGGCCAAGTTCAACCTCTTTGCCGCGGTGCTCGGCGTCTCCGCTGGGCCGGTGCCGTTCACTCTCGTGGCTCTGGCGGTCGCCTTCAGCGCCGTCTCGCTCTACTACTATCTGCAAGTTCTCAAGCGCGCCTACGTGATGCCCGCCATCGACGAGACGCCCATCAAGGCCCATCCGGTCACCATGGCCGTGCTCTTGCTGATTGCAGCCGCTGTCGTGGTGCTGGGCTGCTTCCCGGCGCTGCTGCTGAACTGGATACAGAGCTTTTATCCAGTCTTCTAAGAGCCTATCCGTATATAGGCAGCGCTGACCTCCAGGTCGGCTGTTGTGTGGGCCTCCGGGCCCGCACACGGATTCTGGCGGCGTGGACGCCGCCAGTACAGCCGCTCTGGAGAGCGGCGCTACAATTTGCGGAGAGGCTCTAAGCAGCCTGGTGGTCGAGCAAGCCGGCAATTCCTGAAGTCCTATACAGTCGCGCGCCGCCTGATTTATAGTTCCCATTTGCCAGCCGTCTCGGACTCCGTGGCCGTCTACGGCGAGAGTTCGGCAAGAAAGAGGGACTACCGTGGCGCCTATCTCTCGTCGCGCACTGCTCCGTTCAGGAATGGCTCTTTCCGCGTCTTCTCTGGTGGCGCGGTCGGCCTGGGGGCAGGCGAATTCCTATCTTTCAGGCGACCTATCCGCGGGCAATCCAGGGCAGGCTCTAGCTTCGGCGCTGTCGGCGGTCGAGCCGCGCGAGAAACTGCTCTTCGACTTCGGCTGGAAGTTCCAGTTTGGTCACGGGACGGACCCGGCGCGCGATCTCGGCTTCGGCAACGGCCAGGGCGATTTTGCCAAGACCGGCGAATTCGGTTTTTCCAAGGCCAAATTCGACGACTCGAAGTGGCGCGTGCTCAACCTGCCGCACGACTGGGCCGTCGAACTGCCCTTTGTGCGCGACGATGTGCAGCAATCGCATGGCTACAAGCCCATTGGCCGCCGCTATCCTGAGACCAGCGTCGGCTGGTATCGACGCGTCTTCGAGATTCCAGAGAGCGACCAGGGCCGCCGCATCTCGGTTGAATTCGACGGCGCATTCCGCGACGTGCTCGTCTTTGTGAACGGCTGCTTCATCGGCCGCAACGACAACGGCTATGCGCCCTTCCGATTCGATCTCACCGACTTCCTCAGCTACGGCGCGAAGAACTGCATCGTGGCCCGCGTGGATGCGAGCTTCGGCGATGGCTGGTTCTACGAGGGCGCGGGGATCTATCGCCATGTTTGGCTCACGAAGACCGATGCATTGCATCTGGGCAGGTGGGAGAGCTATGTGCGGGCGGAAGTGAGCGCCGGCCTGGCTACACTCGCCCTCGGCACGGCGGTCAAGAACGCGGGAATACGGGCGGAGAGGGCAAAGGCGAGCTGGGAGATTCGTGACCGCGAGGGTAGGACCGTGGCTACCGCCGACGCTCCCGAGCAATCAATTGCGGTGGATGGGAGTGCGCGCTTCGCCGCAACTGCGAAGATCGCCAACTCGGAGCTGTGGTCGTTGGAGAATCCCTATCTCTATTCCGCCATCGTAACGGTCAAGTCAGACGGCAAGCCGCGCGATGCCGAGCACGTCAGCTTCGGCGTGCGCACCGCGGTCTTCGATGCCGACAAGGGATTCTTTCTGAATGGCAAGCCGCTCAAGATTCAGGGAACATGCAATCATCAGGACCACGCCGGCGTGGGCGCTGCCTTGCCCGACCGGCTGCAAAGTTTTCGCCTGGGCATCCTGCGCGAGATGGGCAGCAATGCCGTGCGCACCTCGCACAATATGCCCACGCCAGAGTGGGTCGAGGTGTGCGACCGCATGGGCATGATGATGATGTGCGAGACGCGGCAGATGAGTTCCAGCCCCGAGGGCATGGCGCAACTGGAGGCCATGGTCAAGCGCTATCGCAATTCGCCGTCGATCATCCTGTGGTCCATCGGCAACGAAGAGTGGCAGTTGCAAAACGAAGAGGCCGAGCAGGGCGCGAAGATCGCCGCAACCATGGTGCGCCGATGCCACGAGCTCGATCCCACGCGCGCCGTCTCCGCTGCGGTCAACGGCGAAAACGATAAGGGCGTCTCCGATGCCTTTGACATCATCGGCTTCAACTACGGCCTGGATCGCCCCGACAAGTTTCACAAAGAGCATCCCGCAAGACCGATCTATGGCTCCGAGACCGCCAGCGCGATCTCCACGCGCGGAGTCTACGCCACAGACCAGACGCGCAACACGCTGAGCGCCTACGACACCAACCATCCGGACTGGGGCGAGACGGCCGAGGAGTGGTGGAAGTTTTACGCAACGCGCGCATGGGAGGCGGGCGGCTTTGCCTGGACCGGCTTCGATTATCGCGGCGAGCCCACGCCCTATGGCTGGCCGTCGATCAACTCGCAGTTCGGCATCGCGGATATGTGCGGTTTTCCCAAGGACACCTACTTCTATTACAAGGCCTGGTGGAGCTCCGAGCCGGTCCTGCATCTCTTTCCCCACTGGAACTTCGAGGGAAGGGAAGGCGACGAGATCCCCGTCTGGGTTCACTCGAATCTGGACGAGGTTGAGCTGTTGGTGAACGGCAAGAGCCTGGGCAGGCAGACGGTTCCGCGCCTGGGGCATGTCGAGTGGAAGGTCAAATACGAGCCGGGTGTGATTGAGGCGCGCGGCTCCAAAGGCGGCTCCGTGGTGCTCACAGTGGAGCGCGAGACCACTGGCCCTGCGGTCGCCATCCGGCTCACCGCGGACCGTACCGAAATCAATGCCGACGGAGAGGACGTGGCAATTCTAAAGGTCGTGGCCCTTGACAAGCAGGGCCGCCCGGTTCCGACGGCCTCAAACCTCATTGGCTTCAAAGTCTCCGGCGAGGGCGCGCTGATCGGTGTCGGCAACGGCGATCCCAACTGCCAGGAGAGCGACAAGGAGCCCAGGCGGTCTCTCTTCAACGGCCTTGCGCAGGTGATCGTGCAGGCCAATAGAACAGCGGGCCATATTCATATCGAAGCGGTAAAAGAAGGCTCGGGCGGGACGGAACTCATCCCAGCCAAACTCGACATCGTCACCAGAAGAACGGAAGCGCGGCCCTCGGTAGCCTTGTCAGGATGAGAAGATTAAGGGCCGCGGGCCGATCTCGATCAGCGGCGGATGGGATGCGAGAGGCCCGGCCATGGCTGCTTATCAATAAGGACAGGTCGGGACTCTGCGCGGCCCAGGAGTACCCGCGGCGCGGCTCAGCTGCTGGGGAATTTCAGAGGCCCTAAGAGTTGGAATTCAGGTAACTTGCAGCCGGTTACTTTCTTTTTCCGATTTTCTATTGCGGAGAAGTCCTCATCTCGTGTTAATATTCTTTTTAACGAGCTCCGAGCAGTTCCATGGAGTTCCAGTTCTCATTTCCGGGGCCTCCCACTCGGATTACCGAATCGGGCAAAGTCTTGAAGCCGGGATATTGTTCCTAGTCTTTTGGCTGGGTTCGAGACATCAACCAGCAAACATCGGGTTTGCATCGCTGAAGGCAAACGGGGCCACAACGAACAGATAGATTCGTTCCGTGGTTCTTCGACGATCCCAACTCTTTGGACAACCACCAGAAAGGATTTGCACATGAAGAAGAATCTGCTGAAATACTCACTCGTGGTTCTGGGTCTTGCGCTCGGCACAATCGGCACCGCACACGGGCTGGCGTTCGGTCACGGCTCCCCTGAGGTAGATCCCAGCTTGGCGATCAGCGCCCTCACCCTGCTCGGCGGAACGCTCGCGGTTCTGCGCGTTCGGCGCGGCAAGTAACCGAAAAGCACACTGGAAAAGATTGTGGATTCCGACAGCGTCTCGACTGGGGACAACTGTTCCCAGTCAGCGCCGTTTTTTGCTCTGCCGCGCCATCTTCTTGGGCGGCTTTATTTATTTGGGGCTCTTGCGGCATTTGACTACCTGGCCTGCTTTGCCGGCAGGGGAGCGGTCGCAGGCCGCCTGAAGATTTTTGGACTGCAAACCGTCACGTATGCCGATATTCCCCTCTTTGCGTTTGTGGTCTTCCTGGCGTTAGGCCATTCCAAGTGGAAGGCTCAACAAGAAGATATTCCCTTCGGCCGCATCCTGTTCTGCTGCCATCTTCTCTGCATGGCCGCGGTTCTTTACATCACTTTGGTGGCGCAGAAGGAGTTGGGCTGGCAGCTTTACGATCCCTTCAGCTATACCAAGAGCGCTCTTTACATATTGGGCGCTGTGCTGCTGGCTTTGGCTTGCGTGCCGCTTCGATGCTGGCTGGGGGCGATTCACTCGACTGGCCTTTTGTGGCTGTATGCCTCATTTGCCGGTGTGGCGGGATGGTGCTTGTCCTCCCCGATCAGGTTTCTATGGAACGCCGATGGCACCGCTCTGGGCGTCACGATGCAAACAGTCGCCTTCCATGTGGTGAGGGCGGTTCTCGGCGTTTTTCGTCAGGATATTGTCTACGATCCCGCTACCTTCACCATGAGCACTCCGCGGATTGAAAGCACTATCCTTGCCGGTTGCACGGGGTTAGAGGGTCTTGGACTCATTCTTCTTTTCACTTCCATCTGGCTTTGGTATTTCAGAAAAGAGTACCGCTTCCCCCGTGCGCTCCTGCTCGTCCCTGGCGCATTGGCATGTATTTGGCTGCTGAACATAGCCCGGCTTTGCGGCTATGTTCTCATCGGCGATGCGTTTGGTTCCGATATCGCCGAGATCGGCTTTCACGCCAGGGCAGGCTGGATTTCATTCACTATTGTCGCGCTGGGCTTTTCGATGCTTGCCCAAAAACTGATCTGGGTGCGGAGAATACCGGCCGCCGTTTCGTATCCCGCCGGTCAGCCGGGAAGTGGCGCATTGAATACCGTGGCGGGCGCTTCGGAGGAATCGAGCGAATTTCGTGGAGAATCGCCGGCAATTCGTCCCTATTTGATTCCTTTTCTTGCGATTCTGGCCGCGACGTTTGTCTCCAAGGCGTCCTCTGGATACTTCGAATGGCTCTACCCCTTGCGCTTTTTTGTTGCGGCTATTGTCCTCTGGCATTTCTGGCCGGAGTTGAAAAAGATTAACTGGCGCTTCGGCTGGTTGGGGCCGGTCGCGGGCGTTGTCGTCTTTCTGGTGTGGATCGCGCCAACCTTGTGGGCGCATCGATACGCATCCAGCCGCCTGGGAACGGATCTGGCAGCGCTTTCGCCCACCGCGCGCTGGGCATGGATTGCCTTCCGCGTCGCCGCGGCGGTTGTCACAGTGCCTATCGCGGAGGAACTGGCCTTTCGCGGCTATCTGGCGCGCCGAATAATCAGCAGGGATTTCGACGGGGTTTCATTTACCAGCTTGACGGCGCTCTCTGTGGGGGTCTCTTCACTTGCCTTTGGCCTGATGCATGGTGAGCACTGGATCGTCGGCACCCTGGCCGGACTTGCTTATGCCGGCGTCCTCCGCTGGCGGGGGCGCATGGGCGATGCCGTCGTCGCGCACGCTGTCAGCAATTTATTGCTGGCTGCGTGGGTTCTCGGCCTCGGCGACTGGGCGCAGTGGTAAGTACGGCCTGTTGCCGGCCTATCCCGTCGATCTAGACCCATTCGGCGCTACCGTCTCGTTGCGCGGCCCCTTCAATCCGCCGGAACCCCACGCGGACCCGCCGCAGCGTAAATTTCCACTCCCTCATGCTCCGGGATCTTTTTGGTTTCCATATCTCGTGTTTGGCTGCCCGTGACAACCTCAATCAGATCGGCTTCGGCTGGATTCTGGCTCTTGTAATCGGAGAAGTGGACCACGCTGTCGTAGGCATCTTTGATCATGTCCTGGAGCGGGATGACGCTGCCGTTGACGCGCTGTTCGTCCAGCAGGTCCAGGTCCACGTCGGCCACCACCAACTGCTCCTGATTGATGGTGCCCTCCGCGGCGATCCCGTCCCGCGCGAAGAAGTAGTCCGAGGGGGTGAGGATGGCGGCCTGGCCGTAATTGGTATTCATGTATGGGACCAGCGGCAGATTGCCCACGGTTCCTGTCATCGCCACGTAGATCTGGTTTTCGATAGCCCGTGCCTGGGCGCAATAGCGCACCCGGCAAAAGCCCTCGCGGCCGTCCGTGCAGGAGGGAACGAAGAGGATTTCGGCTCCGGCCTCGGCCATCACTCGCGCCACCTCGGGAAACTCCACGTCATAGCAGACCATAATGCCGATGTTGCCGAAGTCCGTGTGGTAAAGATAGAGGCCATGGCCCCGGCTCAACTGGTAAGGCCCGATCTCGGTGGGTGTGAGGTGGACCTTCTTCTGGCGGAATACCTGTCCGTTCGGCGTGAATAGATGCGCCGCGTTGAAGACTTTGCCCTTTTGGAAGACGGGATGGGTTCCTCCGATGATGTAAATCCCCGTCTCCTTGGCGAGCCGTATGAACAACTCTTCGTACTTTGGCGCCAGACGGGCCAGCCGGCGGACGGCTAGGGCCGGAGCAGGCTCATTGATGTAGCTGAGCAACTGCATGGTGAAGAATTCAGGAAACAGCACGAAGTGGGCATGGTAGTCCTTGGCGCTGTGAACAAAGAACTCGACCTGGCGCACAAAGTCCTCGAAACAGGCGATGGGACGCAGCAGGTATTGCACGGCGGCGATGCGCACGCGGCGCGGGCGCGGAGTCCCGCGCAGAGCCTCGGCGGCGGCCTGTTCCAACGCCGCGTGCTGCAAGCTGGCTTGCAGGCTGACCGACGAAGTGTATTCCGGATTCAGCCACTCCAGCACCGTGGCGAAGCCGCGCGATTCCGTGTCGTGCATGTAACCGGGGACAACATCGAGCACCACAAGCCCGTTCTCAAGCTGGAAGGTGAGAGCGGGATCTCTCCGTTTGCCGGCTACCACCTCGGCCACGTATTCCTTGGCCGTCATTTGACTTGCGGAGCCGCTGTAGCCGGCAATGCGCCCGCCCGTGAGCAGCCGTTTCAGGCCGCGTTCCCGGATCAGATCCTTGCGCGCCTCGTAGAGAAGTGTCCCGATGCCCTGTTGCCGCGCCTCCGGGTCCACGCCCATGTCGGCGCCGTAGAGCGTCTTGCCGATTGGGTTGTGCGTATCGAACGATCCATCCCCGGTGATCGCCGACCAATTGGCCGACTCGGCGTAATCGTCCCAGTCGATGATGAGCGAGCTGGCCGACCCAAGAATGCGGCCGGCCGGGCCTGAAACCACCAACTGCCCCTCGGGAAAGACCTCGAGATGGCGCTCCAACTGGTCGGGCCTCCACGGCGGCAGGCCGGGAAACGCGCGCACTTGCAGTTCGATGACCCCCAGAATGTCGTCTGGGGTCATCTCTCGGACTTTGAATTCACTGGGCAGGCCGTTTGCGGTCGCCATGGTTTGGGTACTCCAATGCTCCGAATCAGGGGACAATTCTGGAGTCTGCCCTGAGTTTAGGGAGAGCGGGTACGAAAAATGATGAAGATTGGCGCGGATTTTGATGAATAGATGGGCAATTCCGGAGGGAGTTGGTTGTGTTGCAAGATGCCATAATGGAAAAAGCCGCCTGATGGCGGCTCTTTCATACATCCAAGCGCTTTGGGGACTTGCAAGCAGCGGTCTTACCAAAGCTTACGAATTGATAATAAGGCTAATGCCTTACTATGTCAAGAGAAAAGCGCTAGAGGATAGCAGTATGATGCCTGAAGGTCAGCCAGAATTCCAATACGATGACAAGGCCTTGGCGACAATAGAGAAATACGTTTCTCCTGAACGACTTGCGGCATACATTAACTATGCTCGTGGCGACAAATGGGTTGCAATCCGGCTCTATGAGCGCAATACAGAAATATCCGAAGCCTTGTACGGCGTCATCCAAGCGCTTGAGGTCACACTCCGCAATGCAATTCACAACGTCCTTTCTGAGCGACTTGGTGGACCTGAATGGTATGACAGCTTCAGCCTCGCTGAGCCGGAGCGCGAAGCCGTCGAACAAGCCAAGAAAAATGTGCTTGATCGTCCAGCAACGCTGACGCCTGGCCGCGTAATTGCGGAACTGACATTTGCATTTTGGGGGAGACTTTTTTCGGATTCATACGATAAAACGCTGTGGGTTCCTCACCTACAAAGGATATTCCCACTGAAGCTTCAAGGTCGCCGAAGCCAGATTCGTGGGCGTCTCCTCCAACTGAAGACACTGCGCAATCGCATTGCCCACCACGAAAGACTCATTTGCGGCAGACAACACGTGCAGCAGGACTATGCCGACATTTTGGAAACCATCGGATGGATCAATCCGACCATCAGAGGTTGGGCGGAATCTACGAATTGCTGTCAAGAAAGATTCACCAAGCCATTGCCCAAGAAGCCAAAGACTGTGCAAGTGGCAAAGGCGCAAGAGGCAGAACATCGAGATATTTCGAATGCGGAATAAATTCTAACCGCCCTTTGCTTGTTTGGATGACTTTGTGAACGCAGTGGGCACTGCGGTTAGATTGAATAGATGGGACAAGTCCAAGCCAAGTGGAGACCGGAACTCGCCGCAATGATGGCTCTGGCGGTTCCGGTGGTTCTCAGCGAACTCGGCTGGATGGCCGAGGGCATCGTGGACACCATCATGGTGGGCAAGCTGGGTCCGGCGGCCATCGGCGCGGTCGCCCTGGGCAATGCGGTTTGCAACACGCCGTGCCTCTTCGGCATCGGCCTGCTCCTGGGGCTGGACACTCTGGTGGCGCAGGCCTTTGGCCGCAAGGACCATGACGAGTGCCATCGCTGGCTGGCGCAGGGCGTTTATCTCGCCTGCATCGCCGCGCCGCCGCTGATGCTGCTGATTTTTCTGGCCAGCTTCGGCTTTGCGCACTTTGGCATCAATCCCCAGGTAGCCGCTCCGGCCGCCGCCTACCTGCGCATCCTCAACTGGGGCACGCTGCCGCTGCTGCTCTACGGCGGCACGCGCCGCTACCTGCAAGGCGTGGGCGATGTGCGTGTCATTACGGTGACCTACGTCGGCGCCAACCTGCTCAACTGGCTTGGCAACTGGGTGCTCATCTACGGCAAGCTCGGCTTCCCGGCCCTCGGCGTGAACGGCTCGGCTCTCTCGACGCTCCTTTCGCGCGTCTTTATGGCATCGGCGCTGCTGGGCTTTGCCTGGCGTCATGAACGCAAACGCGGCCATCCGCTCTTCCGCCGCTGGGCCGGCCCCAGCCTGGAGAAGCTCGGCGCATTGGTCCGCCTCGGCGCGCCGGCGGCTGGGCAGATTCTGCTCGAAGTCGGCGCGTGGAATCTGGCCACGCTCTCCGCCGGTTGGCTGACCCCCGTCGCGCTGGCTACCCACCAGATCGCTCTCAACTACGCCAGCCTCACCTACATGGTTCCGCTGGGAGTCTCGGCGGCCGCCGCGGTGAGCGTGGGCCACGCCGTGGGCGCGGGCGACCCCGAGCGCGCCCGCCGCGCCGGTTGGCTGGCGCTGGGCCTGGGCACGAGCTTCATGCTGCTGGCCGCTGTGGTTTTCCTGGCTGCGCCGGGTCCGCTCATCGCCCTTTACACCCGCGATCCGCAGGTCATGGCCGTTGGGCCCAGCCTGTTGGGCCTGGCCGCCGCCTTCCAGATCTTCGATGGCATCCAGACCGTCTCTACCGGAGCGCTGCGCGGACTCGGCGAGACGAGGGTTCCCATGCTGGCCAACCTGGCCGGCTATTGGGGGTTGGGATTGCCGCTTGGACTCACGCTCTGCTTTATCTTTCACTGGGGAATCTACGGCCTGTGGATCGGGCTGCTGGCCGCCTTGGCCGTCATTGCCACCACACTGCTGGCGCGCTGGCGGCGCGACTCGGAGCGCCTCATCAGCCATAGCCCATAAGCCGCCGGCTGCCGCTAGCGCCTTCGGACTTCGAGCTTATTCGTGTCCAGGTAGCGCCGACCTCCCGGTCGGCTGTTGTGGGGGCCTCCTGGCCCGCACACGGATTCTGGCGGCGTGGACGCCGCCAGTACAGCCGCTCTGGAGAGCGGCGCTACTCAAATGCGCAATGTACGGATACGTTCTCAGTTGCTCCCGCCCTGCGCCATCCACTTCATTTGAGCCGCGGGCACTGGCTGGCCAAACAACCAGCCCTGCCCGAGAATGCCGGCGCCCGCTTTGCGGAAATACTCCGCCTGTTCGCGGGTTTCAATTCCCTCCACCACCACCATCAGGCCGAGCTGGTAGGCCATGCTCAGGATCTGAGGCACAACCGATGCAGTTACCGCTCCCGTGCCGACCGTCTTTGTAAAGCTCTGATCGATCTTGATTACATCCACCGCCAGCCGGTGAAGGTACGACAGACTCGAATAGCCGGTGCCGAAGTCGTCGATGTAGACCCTATGCCCCGCCGATCTCAATTCGTCGATCGCCTGGATTGCCGACGCCTGATCCGCCGTCGAGCGCTCGGTCAACTCCAGGCCGATGCACGCGGGCGCCAGACCCGCCGCGCTCATGCATTGCTCCAGCAGATCGAAGGTCCGGCGATCGCGCAGATCCTCGGTGGTGATATTCAACGATATCTTGAAATTCCCAGCCGCCAGCAGATCGCCCATCTCGCTGATCGCCTTGCGCAGCACCAGCCGCGTAATATCGCTGACGTAGCCCTCCTCCTCGGCCAGCGAGACAAACAGGTCCGGCCTCACGGTCTTGCCGGATCGATCTGTCCAGCGCACCAGGGCCTCGGCGCCGACGATGATGCCCGTATCCAGATTCACCACCGGCTGGTAAGCGATGGTCAACGCGTCCTTGCGGATGGCGCGGCGCAACTGCCGTTCGAGCGAGCGCTGCCGCTGGTAGAAGAGGATCGCGATCAAGGCCAGCGCAATTCCCAGCAGCGCTCCGCCGATCAGAAATCCGGCAAAGAGATAACCCCGCTTGGCCAGCAGA
>JBEKPI010000066.1:0-16448 GCA_049520855.1 Occallatibacter sp. | reverse complement strand
CGATTTGCCGGACGATGTCGGTGCGCGCCACCTGGATGAGCCCAGTGTAAGTGGTGACCAACGGAACCGCCCAGGCGGGCTGCTTGGCCTGCGTGGCGGAGGTTCGGGCCATCCACTGGTTGAAGAAACCGCTTGGGGCGGAGTTTGACGGGCCGCCTTGCGCGTACACACTGGCTGTGGCCAGCAGAAACAACAGGGAAAGGGGAAGCTTTCTCATACTGGTCTATCGAGCATGATGGGCGAAACACATCCGGTCAACCATCCTTTGGTCTACTTGTCTCTCCGCCAAATGGTTGACAGGGGAGGGCGTGGACTCACGGACGAGGCCTACGCGCTTCACGGATGAACTGCGGCTCCCGCGCTGAGCAGGTTCGCCAACAGCCGGTACGATCCAGGCACTAACTCGGGAAGCTGTCGATAGAGCGCGTAAGCGACATAGATATACGTCCCCTTGCCGGGATGCGCCACCACCAGGCCTCCGCGCTGCGGGTCCTGGCCCTGGTCGGCGGTCTCGGTGAGCGCCGCATAACTCGGATCCCAGCTTTCGAGGAAGGAATGGCCGCGCTCTTCGACCCATCCGTCGAAGTCGGCAGCGGTGATGGCGTTCGGCCAACTGAGCAGGGGATTCGCCGGATCGAGCAACTTCACCGGGGCTTGCTCCTCCACCACGCGCTCCGGCGAGCGCCCGAGAGACAACGGAACCGGCGCGGGGAAGTTGCCGCTCTGGTACTGGACAATCAGCGTTCCACCGCGGCGGACGAACTCGTCGAGCCTGGGCTGGGACGCGGTCAGTTCGGGGCGCGCGGAGTAGGCGCGGATGCCGATGACGATCACATTCCACGGCGAGAGGTCGCCCGAGGCAAGTTCCGAAGTTGTAATCAGGTGCGGCGCAACGCCCAGGCCTTCGATGGCCTCGGGGACGCGGTCGCCGGTGCCCATCACGTAGCCGATACGCAGTCCTGGGGCCAGCTTTACATCCACCTTGCGGGTCTGCAACCGCGCCGGACGGTAGAGGTTATAGGGACGCAAACCGGCGTAGCCCACGCTCTGCCAGCCGGTCTTGTACTCATGGCCGCCGGAGCGTGCGACGGCCTTGATGTCATAAGCGCCCGTTGCGGCCCCGTCGGAGGTGACGGAGAAGAGAATTGGCTCGGTGTCGCCGGCGGAGGGCAAATGGAAATTCGCCTCTGACGGCTGCGAAGTCCATCCGGCGGGAAGCTCAAGCGCGACGGTGCTCTCGGCGGCGGCTTCGGCATGGACCGTGACCTTGACCGGCAGGGCGCTGCCGTCGAGGGGGAGAATGCGCGCTTCCGGCTCCATGCGTACGCCGATGGCGGGCGTGACCACCAGCGGCTCGTAGACGCCGCCGACGCCGGGGACGCGCTGCATGGTCTGCACCACTTGGCCGATGCGGATGGGGAGGCCGTCAAAGGTGAACTCCGCCCAGGCTTCGAGCGGATACGGCGCAAAGGAGCGCAGGCGATATTCGGGCTGGGTCAGGTCGTAATACGGCTGTTCGATGGAGGGGCGGGTGAAGTAGGGTTGGGTGGGCTGGGCGGTGTCCGCGGCATGAACCCGGAAGATTGAATCTTCTACCGGCTGTGTGGGATCATTTTCGCCCGGCAGCTTCTCAGCCTTCCACGGATCGCCGCTGCGGCTCACCAACCAGACGCGGCTCATCTTCAGTTGGGTTCCATGCCAAGCATTTGCGGTGTGAATGCGGACGCGGAACTCTTCGCTGGGTGTAACGCTGCGAGGAGTTTCATCGGCGGAACTGCCTTTTGGGCCAGAACTCTCAATTTTGTCGGCCTTAGTGGTGAAGGCGATCAAGTCGAGGCTGAGAAGCTCTTTGAAAGTGTCTTGAAATTCGTTAATTTTAGCGTCGAGTTCGAAGAGAATGGACGCTTTGGACTTTGCGTCAAGAGTGCTGGCGGCTACTCGTGAGCGAATATCCATGGTCTGCTTGTAGACCTCGGCCAGCTTGTGAGTTGCAATATCGCGGTTGGCCCCAAACTCCTGAATCCCTCTCATCCCCCGGACACGCTCGATGCCAGCGGCGATCTGTTGCAGTTGAACGGTGAGCCACGGGGGAGGCGTTCCGGTTGCCAGGCTAGCTATTCCCTCGATGTGTGTGTTCATGCGCGCAAAAGGGTTGTAGAAGAGGTCGCCGGGCTCCGTGTAAATGTTGGAGGGGACTTTCACGGCGGGAACTTCGGCCCACAAATGATAGCTGGTGGTTGCCGGGCCGCTGAGCGTCGGATTCGCACCGCCGTTTTGCGTCTTCTGCTGGCCCCAGCCTTCGCGCGCAATCTGCACGTAGCTGCGCCCGAGCACCGGATCGCGTGTGCCCACTTGCAACGTCACGTCGGCTGAGAGCGCGCCCTCGGTCCACTCGCCGGTGACGTAATTCTTAAAGCGCGCCGGCGCCCATTTGCCGGTCGCGTAGTCGAACATCTTTCCGTCTTTGATCGGCGCGAAGGGAACCATTGAATAGACAGCCAAAGGCTGCCAGGGCTGAAGGCCGTCTTTAAGCTGCTCGGGAAATACCTTCGGGTCGGCAGCGGCTTTGAAGACCTCCTGCGCGATCTCGCCGGAGACCTGGTGGTGGCCGTGGCCGTCGCTGACGCCGCCGACGAAGGTGGAGACGATCACCTGTGGCCGCTCTCGGCGCACGGCCAGCACGGCGTCGTAGAGCACGCGGTCGTGGCCCCATTTGGCGAACGCCTCCTCTTGCGTCTTCGAGAAGCCGAAGTCCACCTCGGTGCCCCAAAGCTGCTTGACTCCGTAATACTCGTCCGCCTTCAGCAGTTCATTGGTGCGGATGAGGCCGAGCGCGTCGTCGGCGTCGGCGCTCATCGCGTTTTGCCCGCCTTCGCCGCGATTCAGCGTCAAGAGCGTCGTGCGAACCCCCAGGCCGCGCGAGAGATAGGTCAACAGCGCTCCGTCCTCGTCGTCGGGATGCGCCACGATCATCATCACGCTGGCGGTGGTCCCGAGCCGCCGCAGCGATTGCTCCAGAGCCGCCGCGCCGCGATCCTCGGGCAAGGGAAGGGCGGTTTCGCCAGGCTCGGGGAGCGGAATGGCCGCAAAATCTGGCCTGGCCGGCGCGGGCTGCCGCGCGGCCGGCGGTGCGGCTTGTTGCGCCCTGAGACAAGGCGCGCCTGTTGCTGCCAGCATCAGCCCCGCAAGGGCCGCGCCCGTCACTGCTCGTTGAACTCTCTCGGCTCGGATCATACCTGCCGTCAGTGTACAATCCGGGGAGCATCGCAGTGCTGTCGAAAGTTGCTGCAAGCGTCAGGGCACGACTTCAGCGTGCCGTAAGAACATTAAACGAATTCCGGCTTTAGCCGCTGTGGAATTGTGACTCGTTGAAAATACATTCCCTCAGGGGCTAAAGCACAGATTCCTTTTTTTGCGCCTCATGCGGCACGACTGAAGTCGTGCCCTGACACTTATCAGCTAACTGAAGCAATTTTGCAAGAGGCTCAGAAGTCTAGTTTCACGATGACCGATTTCTTCACCTCCGACACCCCCCTTCAGCGCCGCATCGGGCTGCGATCGGCCGTGGCCTTCAACATGCTGGAGATGATCGGCGTCGGTCCGTTCATTACGTTGCCGCTGGTGATTGCCGCGGCGGGCTACAGGCTCTCGGTCTGGGCCTGGGTGCTGGGCGCGGTAATCGCCGCGGCCGACGGCCTGGTCTGGGCCGAACTGGGCGCGGCCTTTCCGCGCGCCGGAGGCTCATACGCCTTTTTGCGCGAGATCTACGGCCCCAGGCGCGCCGGCAACTGGTTGAGCTTTCTTTACGTCTGGCAGGTGAGCTTCACCGCGCCGCTGTCGATTGCCTCGGGCTGCATCGGCCTCGCGAGCTTTCTGGCCTGGTTCTGGCCGGGGCTGGATCATGCTCCTATCGCCGCCTGGCCCGCGCTGCACTTTACCAACTTCGCCGCAGCGGGAGCCTGCCTGCTGGTTACGGCACTGCTCTATCGCAATCTGAGTTCCATCACGCGGCTGGCGTGGGTGCTCTTTGCCGGAGTGTTGGCGGCGATCGCCGGGGTGATCGTCTCGGGCTTTGCACACGCTGCCGCGACGGGCGGCTGGCAGATGCCGGCCTCGCCCGCGCTGTCTCTTCCCACTGCGCTGGGCGGGCTGGCGCAGGCCACGCTGCTGACTACGTATTGTTATTGGGGCTACTACAACATTGCCTTTCTGGGCGGCGAAGTGCGGCGGCCCGAGCGGACCATTCCGCGCGCGATCCTGCTCTCGGTACTCTTCGTCGCGGCGTTTTACGTGGCAATGAACCTGGCCGCTCTGCCGGCAATGCGCGATTTGGGGCGCGATGCCGCGTCGCACGTCGGCTCCGGCGCCGCTGTTCGGCTGCAACTGGTAGCCGACATCGCCAAATCCGCCTTCGGCAGCGTGGCCGGCCGCTTGATGGCCGCGCTGATTGTCTGGACGGCCTTTGCCTCGGTCTTCTCGCTGCTGCTGGGCTACTCGCGCGTGCCCTACGCCGCTGCCCGCGACGGCAACTACTTCAGCTTTCTCGCCGCCGTTCACCCCAGGCACAACATCCCCCACCGATCTCTCGTCGCACTGGGAGTGGTCGCCGCCGCTTTCTGCTTCTTCTCGCTGGCGCAGGTCATCACGATGCTGGTGATTACGCGCATCCTGCTGCAATTCTTCTTGCAGCATGTGGGCGTGATGCTGCTGAGGGCGCAGAGGCCGGAGCTGGCGCGGCCTTTCAGGATGCCGCTCTATCCGCTGCCGCCGCTGGTAGCGATGGGGGGATTTGTCTTCATGCTGGTGAATCGGAGCCACGCGCTGGGCGGGCTGGCCGTGGCGGCGGGAATCGCTGTTTCGGGGACGGCGATTTATCTGGTTCGCGCGCGGCGGTTGGGGCAATGGCCGTTTGGGCGGCTTGAATCAATGGAGGCCGGTTAAGATTCGTGGCGCCTCGTTAGAAGCGCCCATTCGACTTCAGGACTCAGGGAATTGTATCGCCGCCTGCGCCACCGGGTGGTAGCTCTTGCGGTGCAGGGCTGTCGGGCCGAGGCGCGAAAGAGCGGCGAGATGCGCGGGGCAGGGGTAGCCCTTGTGCTGCGCCAAGCCGTAGCCGGGAAACTCGCGGTCCAGTTCGACCAGCAGGCGGTCGCGGTGGACCTTGGCCAGCACGGAGGCCGCGGCAATGGAAAAACTGATTCCGTCGCCGCGGATGACGGCCTGCTGCGGGCACAGGCAGTCGATGGTGTCGCGACCGTCAATGAGGAGAAAATCGGGGCTGAGCGCCAGTTGCTCGACGGCGCGGCGCATGGCTTCCAGAGACGCCTGGCGAATGTTGATGCGGTCGATGGTCTCAGCGTCGACGGCGGCGATGGCCCAGGCAACCGCGTTCGAGCGAATCTTGCGGTCGAGCTCGGCGCGCTTCTTTTCGGAGAGCTTTTTCGAGTCGTTCAACCCTTGCAGGGAGCAGCCTTTTGGAAGAATGACCGCAGCGGCAACCACAGGCCCGAAGAGCGGTCCGCGGCCCACCTCGTCCAGCCCGGCAATGCGCAGCGCCCCGCGCCCGCGCGCTGCCTCTTCCAGCGTCCATCCGCAAACCGGGGCCTTCCCCATGATTTCAGTATAGAAAGTTAGCCGGAGGTTCCGCTACGATGGACTGATGGCGTGCTTCCTCTTCAAGACTGAACCCGATGTCTACTCCTTCGACGATTTCCTGCGGGACAAAGAGACCGTCTGGGATGGCGTAACCAACCCCACAGCCGTGAAGTACCTGCGCGAGATGAAGGCGGGGACGAAGTGGATTTTTTACCACACCGGCGACGAGCGCACCGCTGTTGGCACAGGAACTGTAGTGAGCGTGGACCCGTCCGACCCAAAGGTGCCTGTGGTCAAGGTCAAGGCGGGCAAGCGGCTCAAGCGGCCCAAGACGCTGGCTGCAATCAAGGCCGAGCCGCTCTTTGCGCAGTCGCCGCTGGTGATTATCGGGCGGCTCTCGGTTGTGCCGCTGACCGAGGAGCAGTGGGATTGGTTTTTGGCGTAGGGGAGAGTGGCCTGAGAGGCCCAGTTCCCACGATTGAGAACTGGGCCGGCCCGCGCAACTTGAATGTTCAGTTATGGTGCTCGCCGGCGCAGCAACCGCCGCTAACTTTCTCTGGTGGCATATAGGGCTGCGTTGGATCGACGAAGTAGCCCTGACCGTACTTATCGTGGTGGCGCACCCAGGCCATGGAATGGGCAAGGCCCTCTTCGTCGCGGCCCATGGGCGCCATGTCGAGGAAGTTATACGCGCCAACAATGATGTCGAGGCCGCGCGAATAACTCGAATACGTGTGAAAGATCTCGCCGCTCGCATCCTGGAAGAACACGCTAAGGCCGGGACCCTCCTCGCTGGGAAAGGCCATCTGGTCGTAGTTATAGTCCACCTTTCCCGCAGCCCGTTCTTCCGGGGTGAACGACACGTGATAGTCGTAGTTGAAATCGCTGTCGAAGGACGAGACCCAGTGGAAGCGCCAGCCCATGCGCCTCTTGAATGCTTCAATCTCGTGGATGGGAGCGTGCGAAACCACCGCCAGAGTCACGTCGCGATTGGCCAGGTGGATCGCGGGGCCGTCAAAGTGATCGGCAAGATAGGAGCAGCTCGGGCAGCCTTCTTTCCAACCCGGGCCGAGCATGAAGTGGTAGACAATAAGCTGGCTGCGGCCGTCGAAAAGCTCGGCCAGCGTCTCTTTTCCGCGCGGGCCGTCGAAGAGATATTGCTTCTCGACCTTCTCCCAGGGGAATTGGCGGCGTTGGCGGCTTAGCTCATCGCGAAGCCGCGTGAATTCCTTTTCCTTGGCCAGAAATGCCTTGCGCGCCGCAATCCACTCGTCGTGCGAGGCGACCTTCGGAGCTTCGATTTCTGTTGTGCTGCTAGCCATTGCGATCCTCCTTCGATGGGAAAATTGTGGGGTTGTTGCTTGCGATCTTGCTGGTTGCGGCTTTCTTGAGGACGAGCGCAGTCAAGCTGCCGGTGGTGGCGATGCCGCCGGCGATGAGCGCCGCGGACGCCAGACAAAAGGACACATGGAAACCTCCTCCGTTGCGCGATGGGGACGACTTTCCGCGGTTATCTTGACTCCGCGTCCTTTCGAACTCGCTCCAGAATCCACGCCCAGCCTTTGACCACTCCGCTCCTGTGATCCTCCTGAATGAATCCAAGAGCCGTGTGACGGAAGGCAATCAATGTTCCGCCGTTCACCTCCGTGAGCCGGTACTGCAGGTTGGAGACGAATGGATACGAGGCGAACAAGGGACCGGTGATCTCCAGCAGCGTAGGCCGTTTGATGGCTTGCACATGGCCCCAAAGATGGCCGTTGTTGTCTCCCAAATCGCGATACCAGCGGCCGCCCGGCCACGGCTCAATCTTCATCGACAGGGATTTGCCGTCAGGCGTTTCGTTGCCGGGGCCGATCTGTTCGAGCAACGCGTCAAAGGTGATTTGAAGGGATGCGTTGACATGGATTTCCTGAGTAATGTTCAACGTCAAGTCTTCTATGCTCGCCGCTGTCTGGATCATGGCTTCTCCTTCGGGTTGATTGGATTTTCGGGATGGAACTCCGGATTCATTTTGCCCATTTGTTCTTCGGCCCGTTTCTTCACGCTGAGCAATTGATGCTGCCAATAACGCTCAAACGTTCCCGCCCATTCGTGCAGAGGGCGGATAGCTTCGGCATTGGTTCGATAGAATTTGTGACGGCCTTCGCAGCGGACGCGGACCAGACCGACGCTTCGCAGGACGCGCAGGTGCTTGGAGACCGAGGGCTGATCGAGATTCAGGGATGTCACAATTTCCCCTACCGGGCGCTCCCTGAGTGCAAGATAACTCAAAATCTCTCGTCTGCGCGGCTCGGCGATTGCGTTGAAGGCGTCGGAGGTGGTGGCTGCTCGTGCCATGGAGAGAAATATACATACTCATATAGGAATATGTCAAGGTTTTATTTGATGTTGGGGATTGAAAACTGTGGTAAGATTTCCTTGTTTCCTTGAATGAGGCGCGATATGCTGGCTAAATTGACCGTCAAAAACCAACTCACCATCCCCAAGGCGGTAGCCACACGCTTTAGCGGCGTGGAGTATTTCGATGTCAGCACGGACGGCTCCGCGATCACGCTCAAGCCGCTGCGGCCTAGCCGTCTGGATGAGGTGCGCGACAAACTGGCCCGGCTTGGCATCACGGAACAGGATGTAACCGACGCAATTGCCTGGGCTCGCCAAGACTAGTGAGCGCCGCCGCCAAAGCGAGAGTTGTCTTCGACACGAATGTCGTTCTTTCCGCGCTTCTGTTTCATGGCCGGTTGAGCTGGCTGGTTGGCCATTGGCAAGGCGAAGACTGCGTGCCGCTTGTCTCGCCTGCAACGGCAGCCGAGTTGGCGAGAATTCTCGCGTACCCGAAGTTTCGCCTCGCCGCCGATGAACAGTTGGAAGCCCTGGCCAACTATATCCCTTCTTGCGAAGCGGTCGAGATCGCGCATTCCTGTCCGGTTCTTTGCCGCGACACGAAGGATCAGATTTTTCTCGATCTGGCGCAAAGCGGCAAAGCGGATGTGCTGGTGACGGGCGACGGAGACCTGCTGGCGCTGGCCGGACAGACGGAGTTTGTCATTGAGACGCCTGAAGCCTATCGGCAGCGCCAAGAATCTGGGAGCGAGTAGCACCTGGTGCTATTCGAGAGCGGGTGGTGAGTTGCCGTAGCCAGAAATAGCAAATGCAAGAGTGAAGCCTTTGAAGCGATCCATAGCAGCGTTAAGGGCATGAATCGCGTGGGAGCTATCGACAAGGAGACAATGCGAGAGTTTGACGAGTCCTGCCTTGCGGTTCCCGCTCCGAAGGAACCTCGCAGGATCAAGCAGATTCGCGAGAGCCAGCATGTCAGCCAGCCGGTCTTTGCCCGCTATCTGAACACCAGCGAATCCACGGTGGAGAAGTGGGAGACCGGCGCAAAGCGCCCCAGCGGCATGGCGCTGAAGTTATTGGATATCGTCGAGAAACATGGATTGAAGATGCTAGCCTGAGGGACCGCAGGTCCAGCTAAATTTAACGGATTCAATAGCGCGATATTAGGCACACGGCTGATTCAATGGACCGAAATGAGTAGTGTCCCGCTAGCTATAGCGTTCCCTACTATGATCGCTAGAGTAATGTATGCCAACGCGAAACAGGTGAAGGCGCCAAACCCGAGGGTGAATATAAGCGATGACCTAAAGGCGGTGAAGGTTCTTGGATCAAACAGAAACATCTCGTAGAAGTACGTCAAAGTGGCCATGAATCCAAGTGCATATACCACTGTAAATCCCAAAAGAACCATTGGAAAACCTAGCCGAGGAAGCATTGACGAGAAATGCAGAGAAGGAATAAATACCAATGACGCTGAAGCGAGAGTAATAAGCACCTCACCCAGTTTCATATAGTGGCCGTGACGTGGATCGAAATCAACTACCCCACCTTCGGAGGATCGACTAGTCTCGCCGGTCACCGGATCACGCGACATTTTGGATGGTGTCAAAGTCACCCAAGGGGCATCTCGTTCGAGTCGGTACTCAAATACGAAAAAGACCAGCGGAATAACAACCCCGACACCTGCGCCGAGCCATACTGGGATCGGAATAAGCATTTCTCGCTCCTATAGTAAACCTACCGTGTGCCCGAAATGAGATAGTTCAAACTAAGGTGCGGACTTGCCGCAAGCAAAGTTCCTCGACATTGCCCAATTTATGACATCGTATCCAGACGAGTTCAGCTTGTCAGGGTTCTCTTCGAGCCATTTCACCAACACTCTGATGATCTGTGGCCAGGACACATCATTCGGAACACAATACGGCAATATCACTGCCGCCTTCGAGCCGAGGCCCTTGCTCACTCCAGCCTGCCAGATGCCGTCGGCATCCATGACCCCCTGAAGAAATCCTAGGCAATAGAAACCAGCTTCCCATTCTTCACTGCTGAGCTTAGGCGAGACTTCAGCCATCTTCTCCGCTGCATGGCATTTGCCAGGAGTACGTTGCCATCCACCGCGCTTAAGTTTCTCGCCCCGCAGGGCGGCACCGAAAAGACAAGTAGACCTAAAGCGCTCAACAGATGTAGTTTCATGCTCAGAAGCATACATCAATGGTGACCCCTATGACCAAGAGAATATTGGCCATCAGTTTGCCGAGCCCCTATTCCCTGCCTTCCCCCAGCCACCGCTTGGTGTTGAGCAACTGCCGCTGGTCGAGCGCCCAGACTTTGCCCGTCATCTCGTCTGGCCCTTTGCCTTCGCGGATGCATTTGTCGAATTCGCCCTGGACGGCTTGCATCTTGGCGTCGAGGTCGTCGATGAAGCTCAGCGCCAGCGCCTCGGGGATCATGGGCAGCTTGGGCGAGCCGAACTCCAGCTTGCCGTGATGGCTCAGAATCATGTGCAGGACAAGCATCTTCAGCTTCGGCGGGAAGTTGGGCAGGCTGTCCATCGTTTTTTCGGCCAGAGCCGTCCCGATCTGGATGTGGCCCAATAAACTGCCTTCGACCGTGTACTCGAAGCCGATCTCCCAACTCAATTCGCGCACCTTGCCGATGTCGTGCAAGATCACGCCGGTGAGCAGCAGGTCGCGATCGAGGATGGGGTAGTGGGGCGCGACGCGGCCGGCCAGGGTGAGCAGGCTGACGACATGCTCCAGCAGGCCGCCCAGCCAGGCGTGGTGAAGCTGCTTGGCGGCGGGCGCTTCGCGGTAGGCCTGAGCCAGCGCCGGGTCGTCGAGCAGCGTGGTGAGCAGGCGCTTCAGGTCGGGATTGGCGAGGCTGTCGACGAAGCCGAGAAGCTGACGCCAAAGTTCGGCCACATCGCAGGTGGTCGAGGGCAGCAGGTCCGCCTTGTCCACCTCGTTGGGCAGCGCCACGCGGAGCTGGTCGATCTTCATCTGCAGGCGGTCGTCGAAGCGGGAGGCCGAACCGCGCGCCTTGACGATGTCGCCACGCTCGAAGGCTTTGGCGATGCGCGGGTCGCCGGGCTCCCAGACGCGGCCTTCGAGCTGGCCGGTCTTGTCGCCGAGGATGAGATTGAGGTAGGGCTTGTTGGATTTGGTGGTGCGCTGCTGCTTGGCGAGGACGAGGAAGAAGCCGTCGAAGAGCTTGCCTTCGTCGAAGTTTGCGAGATCGGCAATGTAGATGTCTTTCATAGGTGCGGCCATGGAACGGCGAGTCAGCCCATGAAGCCGCGAGGGCCGCTGCCGTGCGGGTCAAGAATAGCACGGTTGCCAATGCGGCCTATCGATGGCGGTCCGCGAAGATCGAATCCACGGCGCTGATATCTGTTTCACTGAATCCCATTTGAGCCGTCCTTGGCAGGCCTCTCCCGATAAGCTGTTGCCCATCGATGGTCCGGGCGCCAGGAAGCAACCCAGCTGGGCAGATCTTTGGCCGGCATGGGCCGCGCGATGCAGTAACCCTGGGCTAATTCGCAACCCATTTGCAGCAGCGTCATACCATGTTCCACGCTTTCGACACCCTCGGCGATCACCATGCGGCGGAAGGCGAGGGCCAGCAGCAACACACCCTCGATAATGGTCAGGTCCTCGGCGTCGTCCAGGATTCCGCGCACGAAACTCTGATCGATCTTGAGAATCCTGGAGGGCAGGCGTTTGAGATAGGTGAGCGAAGAGTAGCCGGTGCCAAAATCGTCCAGGGCAAAGGTTACCCCGATCTCTGTGCAGGCATGAATCGTCTGCGACGCCTGGGCCATGTCCTGCAGCGCGCTGGTTTCCAGCACCTCCAGTTCCAGGCGGGACGGCTCGATGCTCGGATGCGCCGCCAGCAACGCGCGCAGGCGATCGGGAAAATTCGCCTGCTGCAACTGCATGGCGCTCACATTCACGCTGACCGGAATGTCCAGCCCGTCCTCAAGCCAAGTTTCCATTTGGGTCAAAGCCGTGTCGATCACCCATTCGCCGAGTTCGACGGCGAGCGGGTCGTCCTCGATGATCGGCAAAAAGGCCGCCGGCGGCATCAGTCCTCGCTCCGGAAGTTGCCAGCGAATGAGGGCTTCGGCGCCGACCACCGTTCCTGTGCGCATGTTCACCATGGGCTGGAAATACAGAACGAACTCGCGCGCCGCCAGGGCCTTGCGGATCATCGCAACGTCTTCGTGATGGCCGCGGACGATGCTGTCATTGCCGGCGTCGAAGATATGGAAGCAATTCCCGCCTGCCAGTTTGGCCTGATACATGGCGTGATCCGCCTGGCGCAGCAGCAGGTCCGCATCGACGTCCCGCGCCTGGGGGTAAAACGTGACGCCGAGGCTGGCCGATACCTGGAGGACCAGATCGCCGAGGAGCGTGGGCTCGCGCACGGCTTCAAGCAGCCGGTTGAGAACGCGGGATCTCAGGCCAATGTCGCCCATGTCCAGCAGCACAACAACGAATTCGTCTCCGCCCAGCCGGGCCAGCGTGTCGCCATCCCGCAGCGTCTGTTTCAAGCGGGTGGCCAGGGCAGTGAGCAACTGGTCGCCGGCCTCATGCCCATGGCGATCGTTGACCGCTTTGAAACCGTCCAGGTCGAGAAAGGCAACCGCCAGCGGTTGATCTCGCCGGCGAGACTGGGCCATGGCCTGGTGAAGGCGGTCGGCCAGCAAGACCCGATTTGGCAAGCCGGTCAGAATATCGTAGTGCGCAACATGTTCGAGCTTGCGCTCATGCTCCTTGAGCGCTGAGATGTCCGAGAACAGCGCCACATATTGCCAGACATCTCCGCTTTCACCGAATAGAGCGTTGATGGTGAGCATCTCGGGGTAGATTTCACCGCTCTTGTGCCGGTTCCAGATCTCCCCGGACCATTGCCCCGTCTCCTTGATGGCGCGCCACATCTCCGCGTAAAACTCCCTGCCGTGAAGGCCGGAACTGAGCAGGCGCGGATTGCGGCCCAGAACCTCGTCCCGGTCATATCCGGTAATGCGGGTGAAGGTATCATTCACATCCAGGATATTGCCGTCGAGATCGGTAATCACAATGCCTTCGCGCGAGTGGGTGAAAACGCTGGCGGCGAGGCGAAGCCGTTCCTCGGCTTGCTTCTGCTGGGTGATGTCCTCGGAAAACATAATAATGCCGCCAAGGTCGCCATCGCCTGTCCGCCAGGGCCTCACTTCCCACCGCAGCCAACGCACGGAGCCGTCCGCTCTCTCGTAGCGGTCTTCTTCGGCCCGGACGGTTTCGCCCGCCAGGCTGCGGCGGTGCGCGTCCTTCCAGCGCTGAGGAACCGCATGAACCTCATAGTGGCAGCGCCCGATAACTTCCCGGCCAGTCAGGGAAGCGTTTTCAAGCCAGCGGCGGCTCACGGCCATATAGCGCATCTCGCGATCGAACATGGCCAGGGCGGCCGGCGCGTGCTCGATGAACAGTTGAAGCAGTTCCTTGCTCTCCCGCAGCGCCGCCTGAGCCAGCTTGCGCTCGGTGATGTCCTGAACGGTGCCGAACCTTTTCAGCAGCCGGCCTTGCGCATCGAATTCAGGCCTGCAGATGCTATGAATCCAGCGCACTGCCTGGTCGCTCGGCCGAATGATGCGGTATTCCTGATTGAGAAGCTCGACCGGGCCATGCGCTGCCTTTGCCAGACAGTCGGCAACCGCGGCGCGGTCGTCGGGATGGATCAGGGCCATCCATGCATCGACGGTGCGGTTGTATTCCTTGTCGATGCCGAAGAGCCGATCCATGATATCCGAACTTGTCCATGTCCCCGCCTGGGCATCCAGGACATAAGCGCCGAGGCCGGCAGTCATCTGCGCATCTCTTAGAGATGCCTCGCTCTCCCGCAGCGCTGCCTCCGCCAGCTTGCGCCCGGTGATGTCTTGAATCGTGCCGTGCATCTTGATAGGGATGCCCTGGGCGTCGAACTCCAACCGGCCCAGCCCATGCACCCAGTGCTCCGCGCGGTCGTTTTGCCGGACAATGCGGTATTCCTTGTCGAAAGCGTTGCGCTTGCCGACAACTTCATCGGTGTAGTAGGCAGCCATGACGGCGCGGTCGTCGGGATGAACCAGTGCCATCCAATCCGCCACAGTGCGCCCGCAGCCATTGTCGATTCCGAAAAGCCGATCCAGAACATCCGAACTTGTCCACACCCCAGTGCGGATATCCAGAAGATAGCTCCCCAGCCCGGCGATACTCTGCGACTCTCGCAGAGATTCCTCGCTTTCCCGCAGTGCTTCCTCGACGCGCCGGCGGTCGGTGACGTCTCGAGCAATGCCGAAAAGACCGACGATCTCCCCGTTGCCGTCCCGGATCGGGTACTTGCGGTTGTCGAGCCAGCCTCCCTTACCATCTCTGGATGGAGCCGCTTGAATTTCACTGGCGACAGGCTTACCCGCGAAGACTTCCTTTTCGAGCTGGTAATAGTAATCGGCGTATTCTTCCGGGAGCAGGTCGTAATCGGTCAGGCCAACCAAGTCGGGCCAGCGTTTGCGGGGATCGGCGGTAGGCACAACGGGGTCGTTTGCAGAGGTGAAAACATGGTTGCGATCCTTGAAATAAATGAAATCGCCGGTGTTTTCCATCATCGCTTTGAAAAGGGCCATGGTGGGCTCGCCAAGCTGTGCCTGCCGGAGACTCTTCGCATCCTGCAGGAACAGGCCGAGAATCACCTTGCCGCCGGGGGCAGCCTCTTTTGAGCAAGTCGCCTTGATGCAGCGAATCCCGCCGTCCGCGTGCCTGAGCCGGATGTTGAACGTACTGGCCTTGTTTTTGATTTCGGGGGAAAACAGAACGGCGGCAATGTCGGCATCGTGGGGGTGAATCCGGTCTTTGAGCGAGACCCTTGCCGAAAGGAAGTCGTCCGGCTTGAACCCGAGCAAAGTCTCGATGCTGTCACTGACAGACAACACCGGCAATCGATCCGTCAACGCGAGTCGGAGATTGGCTTCAACAAGGGCCCGTTTCATTTTCCCACCAGCGTACCATTCAGATACGTATGATACTCCAGAGTTAACACAAAGCGCCTTCAAACGAGACCGGCAAAACCTGTTAAAGAGGTCGAGTACCGGGAAAAGTCGAGAGAACGGCGAAGGAATCGCGCGGACCCATTGAATTCCGGGCCTACGCGGCGGAGTCAGGAGTCTGCCTGGGGGATGGCAGGCTCAGGCCAGGTCGCTCTTCGATCACTCGTCGAGTTGGCCACTCGGCACAGGCAGCCTATTCCTTGTAGAGAGCAGCGCCGGCAATCGCGCCGGCGACGGTCTCGACGAGAGCGCCGGCGGTTGTGTAGGCGGTTAGATGACGCGAAAAAAGACCGCCGATCCACATGAAGCCGAGATTGGGAAGGAGCGAACCCACAACCCAAACGGCCAGGCCGGCGCAGACCGCGGTTTTCACCCCGGGGCCCAGACGAGGCCGGATAGCCGCATAAATCCAGATCAGCACAATGCCGCTGACCAGCCCGAGCAGGTTGAAGCCTATCACCTGATTTGGCGAGAAATCGGAATGGCCGAGCCTCAGCATCCCTTCCTCCCATCGAGGCGCCAGCAATACGCCGTCCACCAGGTAACCCAAGAGATCCGAAACGATCCCGGCAACTATGCCGCCGAGGATGACACGCCCGATGTTGATTTTCCCCATACTGCCTCCTTGTCAAACTGTTGAGTGGGAACTGCGCCAAGCAACTGAATTCAACCAACCCTGAAAGACTCTTCCGGGGGAATCGTGCCAGTATACGGAAGCCATCGACGCCGGGCAAGATTTTTTTACAGCGTGTCACGAACAAAAGCGAAGGCTTTTGATGCTGCACCGAAGATGGGAGACGGCCTCCCGAAGCCGGCTTGCAGAAGTCGGCTTCAAACCGCCCTGAACTGCCGCGTTCAAAAGGCGTGGTGGTGAACGACTGTGGAAGAGGCATCGGTATAGAGAAAATATGCGATCGGACTCATAAAGGCGCGCAGACGCCGGGGCTGCGCTCGTCTGCCTGCTCTGGCGGCCTTCGTTCGCTTGACAATTCACCGCCTCGCACCTACTATCAGCCTATCTGTGGTGAAGGAGTTCACCCTTAACCGCTGTCCATCGCAAGAGGCCGGACAGATGATGACTCCTGACAGGGAATCCTGTCGCGGAGTCATGTCCCGGCCCGATCCCTGAATGACAATCTAGGAGTTCGTATCGATGACGAATACTTGGGCTCTTTGTGCGCTCTGGGTGGGTCTTGCGTTGGCTGCGACGCTGCTCGCGATCTGGTTCAAGATCTCGACGGCGCTCTCGGAAATCGTGGTGGGCACGGTGGCGCAACTGGTCATCGGCACATTCATCGCGCAAGGCGGCCTGCTGGGCAACACGCAGTGGATCACCTTTCTGGCTGGGACCGGGGCCATCGTGCTGACGTTTCTGGCCGGCGCTGAACTCGATCCCGCCGTCTTCAAGACCAAGTGGCGCGAAGCATCGGTCATCGGGCTGGCGGGATTCTTC
>JBEKPI010000065.1:0-16543 GCA_049520855.1 Occallatibacter sp. | reverse complement strand
TCCACAATGGATTCGCTCAGGGTGCCTTGAACGGTCGCGCCGGGAGGCACAACTAGAAACTCCGCCGCATCCCACTCTCCGTTAACGAGGTGCTCAAGTAGCACGAGTGAACCCTGAATCTCTTCAAAGGCCCATCCCTCTTTCTCTGCCTCCACGCGAGCGAGGTCGCGGAAGGAATCCTCGGATTCAACCCCGGTGGAAATATAGGTAAGTCTGGAATAGTTGCGGCGTAACGTCCGGAATTCTTCAAAGAGAAAATTTCCATTCTCCTCTCCATATTGGGCAACCAGTTCTTCACGGTCGCTCCGCTCGCCAATCGTTTTCCTTGTGGAGGCAGTGGCTGGTTCGAGAGTTTGGTCCTGCGCTCGAAACTCGATCCAGCCCGGAGAGTGAAAATAGACGCCGGGATGGGTATCAAAATATGTCTGATAGAGATGGCGGTCGCCCAACAACAGGCCGATGCAGTCGTGTGCGCGAGGTAGAACGATCTGTGTCTTTCCTGCGTGCAGGCCTTCGGTTCCCCTACCGCAGAGTGCGTACCCCAAAAGGATACCGTCATACTCTTCCCCGTCTGCCGCATCTATCCGTGCCTGCAAATGCCTGCGCATTGATGCACCCAGATCGTGCAGACCCATTGGCAGTATTTCCGGCTCGACCGAGTGTGGAGACCGGGAAATCGCACTGTTCATCTCTCGCGTGAAAACTTGGCAAAAGATCGCTCTAAAGCGCATGGCTTACTCCGAGAATATCTCCGCTGCCGAGTATTCCGTAACAAAGTTAAACAGCCCAAATGAACTATAGGCCATTGATCACCTTATTGTAGATACTTAGGCTACGCTCTCGCCATACGGAGAATTTCCCAGAGAATCTCTCCAAAAGGCGATCATATTTTGATTTCACCAGATCAAAACTTCCCTGCGCCAATGGTTCCTCAAAGAGCCATCAGTTTCCTCCTGCGCCCTGATGCACTCCCTGTTTCCAACAATGCCTCGGCGATTGTGCATGAGGCGCAAATCGTCCCTTTGCTTAAATGTAGACACGCCCGACGATCCAATGCATCGTGGTAAATAGGAGCGTACGAAGGATGTTCGATTCCCGCCATCTTCTTGAACCCCTGCTCGATAGCGAACAGGCTAAGGCACTCGTGAAGGTGCCTCGCAAAGCCCTCCCGCGGTATGCCCGCAACGGCCTAGTGGCTGGTTTGCAAGCAGGCAAGCTGTGGCGATTTCGGGCTTTCGATCTCGGCGACTGTCCGCCTTACGCGGTAAACTCGGAACAGCTATCCATGCCGCCTCACCACTCTTGAAATGGAGAAGAAATGAGACGGACACGCTATCAACAAGGCAACCTCAAGCTTGCGGAGCGCAAGCGCGGTCCACGCTCCTGGGAGTATCGCTGGTACGAATCCCTTGCCGACGGCAGCCGCAAACGCCGCAGTCTGGTTGTCGGAAGTGTGGAACAGTATCCGAACGAGGCAGCGGCGAAACGTGCTGTTGCATCGCTTTTGGTCAACATCAACGCTGAGAGTCCGCGCTTCAGTCTCGAAGCGGTCAGTGTTCAAACGCTCGTCGAGCACTACCGGGAAAAGGAACTGGGTAAGGACTCGAACAAAACCTTCGCAACCTGCGAAACGTACCAGGGCTACTTCAGGAAGTGGATTCTGCCCCGATGGGGAAACTACCGGCTGAAGGATGTCAAATCGGTTGCCGTCGAAGAGTGGCTGCGTTCGCTCGATCTCTCCAACGGCAGCAAGGCGAAAATCCGGAACATCATGCACGCGGTCTTCAATCACGCAGTTCGGTGGGAGTGGCACGACCGGAATCCCATTACGCATGTGCGCCAGAGCGCCAAGCGCAAAGAAATTCCTACCGTGTTGACGCTTGCCGAGGTCGAGGAATTGCTTCTCTATCTCGAAGAGCCAACGCACACCGCCGTTCTGGTCGATGTGATGACCGGGCTGCGGGTGGGTGAACTGCTGGCACTCAAATGGCAGGACATTGATTTCGAGAAGTTCGAGATCAGCGTCACGCGGTCCATTTCGCTTCAGCACGTGGGCGAATGCAAGACGGAAGCATCGCGCAAGCCGGTTCCATTGGATGCGCGTTTGGCGGAAGCATTGTGGCGCTGGCGCACACTTTGCGCTTACCCGCGACCGGAGGATTGGGTCTTTGCCAGTCCACACGTCAAAGGAACGCAGCCCTACTGGCCCGGAACGCTGAACCGCTGGCACTTGCAACCGGCCGTGAAGGCCGCCGGAATCCAGGGCCGGATCGGCTGGCATACTTTCCGGCGCACGTATGCCACTCTTCTCAAGGCTAATGGAGAAGATGTCAAGACTGTGCAGGAATTATTGCGGCATGCAAATAGCTTGGTGACGATGAATCTTTACGCGCAGGCCATCACGGATGTGAAGCGTAAAGCGCAGAGCCGCCTGGTGAGCATGTTGCTCGACGACAACCATCACAACGAGAGCACCGCTGCTATTGGAACAATACGGACGTACGAAAAAATCATCGAAGCGCGTAAGTTGCTGAAATGATTGGCGTCCCCGACGGGATTTGAACCCGTGTTATCGCCGTGAAAGGGCGGTGTCCTAGGCCGGGCTAGACGACGGGGACGCTGAGAAGGGCGAACAAACGGCCTGGATTGAAACCATGCGCCCATAAGAAGGCTACCAACTCGGAGAGGCCATGTCAAAGAACGAGGGCGAGCTGCCCGGAAAGCGATTTTTTGCGTCGATGCCCCGCCTCCAGGCGTCACAATACAGAAGACGGCCTCGAATCGATCCTCCCCAGGTTCGCGGCGCAAGCCCATTCCGGTATCCTCTCTGGAAGCGAAGTTGCTAAAGACTACTGAATGAATGTTGAGCGAGGAAGAGCGCATTGAAACGCATCGTTGGGATAGGTATTTCTGTTCTTGTTGGTCTGGCGGCTACCGGCTGCCATGATAAGCCGGCTGCTCCGGCCGCGGCAGCCATGCAGGCCATGCCGGTACAGACGGCAGTGGTGACCCTGGCGCCGGTGCCGCTGTCGAGCGAGTATGTAGCCACGATCAAGTCGCGCCGCTCGGCCACCCTGCTGCCGCAGGTGAGCGGAATTCTGACCCAGATTCAGGTCCGTTCGGGCGACCACGTGAAGGCCGGCCAGGTGCTCATGGAGATCGATCCGCGCATGCAGAATGCCACTGTCGCGTCGGCGCGCGCCACCGAGCGCCAGAAGAAAGCCGTCTACGATTACAACGTCGTGGAGATCGAGCGGCAGCACAAGCTGTTTGATGCGGGCGTCACCAGCCGCGACGCCTACGACCAGGCCAAGCAGGCGCACGACAACGCCAAGGCGGACTACCAGTCGGCCGTGGAATTGCGCAAGACGCAGGAAGAGCAACTGGCCTATTACACCATCCGCGCGCCGTTTGACGGCGTGGTGGGTGATATTCCGGTGCATCTGGGAGACTTCGCTTCCCCGCTCAACTCGCCTGCCACGGTGCTGACCACGGTCGATGAGAACAAGGATCTCGAAGCGTACATTTACGTCCCCACCGAGCGCGCCGGCCAGGTGCGCCAGGGGCTGAGCGTCGACTTGATCGACAATGCCGGCAAGGTGCTCGACAAGACCAGGATCGATTTCCTCTCGGCGCAGGTGGATAGCACGTTGCAGGGAATTCTTGTGAAGGCTCCGGTCCACGCCACGCTCGAAGTGCTGCGCAACGCGCAGATGGTCAAGGCGCGCATTATCTGGAGCACCACGCCGATGGCCGTCGTGCCGGTGCTGGCGGTGACGCGCCAGGGCGGGCAGACCTTTGTTTTTGTCGCGCGAGGCCAGGGAGGCCACTTTGTGGCGAACCAGACCGCGGTCACGCTGGGCGACACCGTGGGCAATACCTACTCTGTTTCCTCGGGACTGAACCCAGGCGACAAGGTCATCGTCTCCAGCACTCAGTTCCTGGTCAACGGCATGCCGGTGATGCCGCTGCCGGGAGGATAGACGGGGCCAGGTTTTGCCCAGGTCTCGGAATCGAGGGGCACCCGCGAAAAGCAACCGCAGGTTCTTCGACTTCGTTTGGCGCAAAGTGCGCGCCAAACTTCGCTCAGGATGACAGTACTTTAGAGATGAAGACAGCAAATGTTTAGGGAGGAAGGCGCCTCTTGTTTGTAGATTTCTTTATTCATCGGCCTGTTTTTGCGACGGTCTGCGCGCTGCTGATTATTCTGGCCGGCGCGGTGTGCATCCCCACGCTTCCCATCGCCATGTACCCCACGCTTGCGCCTCCGCAGGTCTCGGTGGACTGCAACTATGTGGGCGCCAACGCCGACACTGTCGAGAAGGCCGTCACCATTCCGCTCGAAGAGGCCATCAACGGCGTCGAGGGAATGCGCTACATCAGCTCGTCAAGCACCAACAGCGGAAGCAGTTCGATCGGGGTGACCTTCCAGACCGGCTACGACCTCAACATCGCCGCCGTTGACGTGCAGAATCGCGTAGCCAGCACCCAGGGCCGGCTGCCCGCGGCGGTCAACGCGACCGGCATCAGCATTACCAAGTCCAACTTCAACTTCGTCTTCGGCGCGGGCTTCTACACGCTCGACGGCCGCTACTCGCCCGAGTTCATCTCCAACTATCTCGATGTCTACGTGAAAGACGCCATCAAGCGCGTGCCCGGCGTGGGGGATGTGATTATCTTCGGCGAGCGCAAGTATGCCATGCGCGTCTGGCTCGACCCGGTGCGGCTGGCCGCACGCTCGCTCACGGCCACCGACGTCGTCAATGCCCTGGTGGAACAGAACGTCGAGATTCCCGCCGGCCAGCTTGGCCAGCCTCCTTCGGACTCGAAGCAAGCCTTCCAGATTCCAGTGCGCGTTGTGGGTCGGCTGAGCAGTCCCGCCGAATTCGACAACATCATTGTCAAAAACTCCACCAACGGACTGGTGCTGCTCAAGGATGTGGGCAACTCGGAGGTCGGCGCGGAGGACTACAGCAACGTGCTCAAGTACTCCGGGCAAGATGCCATGGGAATTGGCGTCATACAACTTTCCAACGCCAACGCCCTTGAGGTGGACCGGGCCGCCAAGGCCGCGCTGGCCGAGCTCTCGAAGAGCTTTCCACCGGGGCTTGAGTACGCCGTCGCCTTCGACTCGACCACGGTCGTCGGCGACTCCATCCGTGAAGTCCTGTGGACTCTCGCGCTGGCCATCTTCATCGTTATCACCGTCATCTTTCTCTTCCTGCTGGACTGGCGCGCCACCATCATTCCCGCTGTCACCATTCCGGTCTCGTTGATCGGCACTTTCGCGTTCATCAAGATCTTCGGCTTCTCCATCAACTCGCTCACGCTCTTCGGCATCACGCTGGCTACAGGGCTTGTCGTGGACGACGCCATCGTGGTCATCGAAAATGTGCAGCGCCACATCGCCATGGAACACTCCGATCCGCACGAGGCCACCTCGCGCGCCATGGGCGAAGTGACCAGCGCCGTGATCGCGACATCGCTTGTTTTGATCGCCGTCTTCGTGCCGGTTTCGTTCTTCCCCGGCACCACCGGCATTCTCTACCGGCAGTTCTCGCTGACCATCGCCTTTGCCATTGCCATCTCGGCCTTCAATGCGCTCACGCTCTCGCCAGCTCTTTCGGCCATGTTCCTGCGCGGCGAAGAGGACCGCCCCAAGCAGCTCGACTTTCTGCATATCGCGCCGGTCTCGCGGCTCTTCTCCGCTTTCATTCACTCCACCGACCGCCAGATTAGTTGGCTGAGCGCCAACTACGCCAAAGCGATTCACGGGGCGCTCAAGCTGCGCTACGCTTTGCTGGTGCTTTTTTTCGCCGGCCTGGGCGCAACGGTCTGGACCTACGAGCATGTTCCCACCGGCTTCATCCCGCAGGAAGATCAGGGATACCTGATGGTCATCGTGCAGGCGCCGCCAGGCTCTTCGCTGACGTACACCACTTCATTGGCCGATCGCGCCGGGGCCATCATTTCCACCAACAAAGACATCGCCGGAGCCTTCTCCGTGATGGGCTTCAGCTTCTCCGGCAACGCGTCCAATGCCGGCATGATGTTTCTCGCCACCACGCCCGCCGATCAGCGGCGCAGCAAAGGCCACACGGCCGCCGACATCGTCGCCGACCTCTCGCCCAAGCTGATGAGCCTGATGTTCGCTCCCAACGGCGGCATGGTGCTGATTGTCCAGCCTCCGGCCGTCTCCGGCGTGGGCGCCTTCGGCGGCTTCCAGTTCATGCTCCAGGACGAGGGCGGCAATACGCTTACCGACCTCGACCGTGTTGCACACCAGATCATGGGCGCGGGCAACGCGGGCAAAGAACTGACCGGCCTTTACACTGCCTTCTCGGCCAACGATCCTCAGGTGCTGGTCACCATCGACCGCGAAAAGGCCAAGGCGCTGAACATTCCGCTCTCGCAGATCACCACCACGCTTGGCGTCTTTATGGGCTCGCAGTACATCAACGACTTCGACTTCAACAACCGCACCTATCGCGTCTTCGTTCAGGCCGGCCAGCCCTTCCGCATGGCGGCCCGCGATCTGCACAGCTATTACGTCCGCTCCGACACCGGCCAGATGGTTCCGCTCGACAATCTGGTCAAAGTGACCGAGAGCTCCGGCCCGCCGGTCATCAGCCATTACAACCTCTTCCGCGCGGTCGAAATCGACGGCTCGCCCGCGCCCGGCCTCAGCTCCGGCCAGGGGCTCGCGGCCATGGAGGCGCTTGCCAAAAAGACAATGATGCCCGGCATGAGGTTCGAGTGGACCGGCCTCACGCTCGACGAGATCGAGTCGGGCGGCAAAGCCCTGCTGATCTTCGGCCTCGGCCTTCTGGTCGTCTATCTGACCCTCTCGGCGCTGTATGAGAGCTTCGCGCTGCCCTTTATCATTCTTCTGGCCGTACCCATGGCGGTGCTGGGCGCGCTCGGCCTGGTCGCTTTGCGCGGCCTTGCCAATGATGTTTACTGCCAGATCGGCCTGGTCATGCTCATCGGCCTCTCGGCCAAGAACTCGATCTTGATTGTCGAGTTCGCCGAGCAGTTGCGCCGCAAGGGACGCTCCATCGCCGATGCGGCCGCCGAGGCCGGCGAGTTGCGTCTCCGGCCCATTCTGATGACCTCGTTCGCCTTCATTCTTGGAGTTCTGCCGCTGGTCTTTGCCACCGGCGCGGGCGCACTGGGCCGCCGCTCCGTGGGCACGACCATTGTTGGAGGCATGTTGCTCTCCACAGTCCTGAACCTCTTCTTTATCCCAGTGCTCTATGTGATCCTGAGCCGGCTGCTCAAGCGCGGCGACAAGCCAACGCAGGGCGTACCTCTGCCACCGGAGCCGGCAGAAGCATAACGCAATTGCGAATCGGAGACCGATGTTCTTCAGGAATGGAGACCGGGCGCCGGCTTGACCTCAATGCACGCTGACCCGCGGCGGCGTCCGTGATTCGATGGCCTTTTCCCGTTCCAGCAACTCCGACAGCGCCCTCTCCGGACAGATGTGCCGCGCCTCCACACGACACAGCTCCTTGTCCGTCTCCACAGAAGAGGCGATAGTCATGAAGCAGAAGAGGCAGCGGGTGTTGTAGGTTCCGTTCTCGTTTTGTGTCCGGTTGTACATCGTTCCTCGGGATTCTCCGAAAGATGGAACGATGTTAGTGGCCATCGTCGCTGCTCGACGTGACCTGCATCACCGGGTTATGTTTGCCCGGCTTTCTGCGAAATCGCGCTTGCTATGAATCTTCCCAGAAGGTAGCGCCGGTCTCCAGGCCGGCTGTAGCGCGGGCGTCCTCGCCCGCGCACGTCCATGAGCAATCACCGAATCATACAGCCCAATCTCTAAAACGTCGCCCCCTGGTTCGGATTGCGCCGCAGTTGCCAGCAGGGAGCCTGGCCTGCCTGCCCAAACAAAGAGACCGAGCAAGGCACGTCGATCGAGCCGAGATAGTCGAATTCCTGCTTGTTGCCCTTGAGCGGAATGGTGACGTAGCGGTTCACGGTGACGTTGGATTGCGGAGAGCCGCGCAGCTTGAAGACGGCCCAATCGCCCCCATAAGCGGCCACAAACGCCGCCACAAGCACCACAACCGCTCGTTGCAACCAACGCAGTACCAGACGCTTCATGCGGATTCATCCTTTTCGAGCAACGGGAGTTTTTCGCTGAGGCCTACGCCGCTCAGCCGGCGCCGGCGCGCCTCGTTCAAATAGGAATTCAGCAACCCGGCGGCCTCGGCGTAGCCCAGCCCCTCCACGCGAATGTTCGAGATGCAGCAGCGTTCGGCGTCGGTGCGGCCCGGCCGCGGCTCCCAGGTAATATAAGCGCCGAGCGAGTCCGGCGAACTGAGCCCGGGGCGTTCGCCAATCAGCACCACCGAGAGTTGCGCGCCGAGCGCCGCGCCGATCTCGTCCCCGATGGCCACGCGCCCCTGCTCGACCACGATCAGCGGGGCCAGCCGCCAGCCCTCGAGAAGCGGCAGCAGTTCCTTGAGCAGCGGGGCCGCATGGCGTTCGACGGCCAGGGCCGAGAGACCATCGGCCACGATCAGCGCCAGCTCCCACGAGCCGGGCGGCAGCAGGTCGCGGCTTGCCTCGTCGAGCTTGCGGCCCAGGTCGGGGCGCTGCAAATAGGTTGTGCGGTCCGGTGCCGCGGAATGAAGCCGCAAGACTGGCCCGCCGGTGAGGCTGCCGAGTGCGGCCGCCAGCGCGGAAGCCTCCAGGCGGGCATGAACGGCATCGCGAGCCTGGGCGTGGGCGCGCTGAAAGTCGAGCAGGTCGCGGGTCTCCATGCTGACGCCGGTGCGGCCCAGCCCGACGCGCGCCGGCGTGAGCGCGCGAAGACGCGTTGCCAGTGCGGCGCTGGATTGGAGATTCTCGCTCATGCGGGCAGCAGCCTCTCCGGGTGATTCGCTTCGAGCGCCAGGCGGCCGAAGCCGTCGCCCCCAAGCCAGGCCTCAAACTCCGGCGCGGGCCGCAGCCCCAGCACCCGGCGCAGATAGAGCGCATCGTGGAAGCTGGTGCTCTGATAATGCAGCATCACGTCGTCGGCCCCCGGCACGCCCATGATGTAATTGACGCCCGCCGCGCCCAGCAGGGTGAGCAGCGCGTCCATGTCGTCCTGGTCGGCTTCGGCATGGTTGGTGTAGCAGACATCGCAACCCATCGGCAGGCCCAGCAGCTTGCCGCAGAAGTGGTCTTCCAGCCCGGCGCGGATGATCTGCTTGCCGTCGTACAAATACTCCGGTCCGATAAAGCCCACCACCGTATTCACCAGCATGGGCCGGAAGTGCCGCGCAACCCCGTAAGCGCGGGCTTCCAGGGTCTGCTGGTCAACGCCATGATGCGCGTTGGCCGAGAGCGCCGAACCCTGGCCGGTCTCAAAGTACATGAGGTTGTCGCCGGTGCGGCCATCGGCGCACACCGCGCCTCGGCGAAGCGACTGTCCGGCCTGGTGCGCCTCCTCAAGCAGCGACAGGCTGACGCCAAAGCTGCGATTGGCCGCCTCGGTTCCGGCGATGGATTGAAAGAGCAGATCGACAGGCGCGCCAGCCTCCAGCGCGGCCAACTGAGTGGTAATGTGGGCCAGCACGCAGCTCTGCACGGGAATCTCAAACCGCAGGCGCAGCGCATCGATCAGCCGCAGCAGCTTTGCGGTCGCGGCCACGCTGTCGCCGGCCGGGTTGATGCCGATCACGGCGTCGCCCGAGCCGAGCAGAAGCCCGTCCAGGATCGCCGCCGCGATGCCAGCCGGATCGTCGGTCGGGTGGTTGGGCTGGAGCCGCGCGCTCAGCCGCCCGGCCAGGCCAACGGTCGTGCGAAAGCGCGTGACCACGCGAATCTTTGCCGCCGCGGCGATCAAGTCCTGCACGCGCATCAGCTTGCTCACAGCCGCTGCCATCTCCGGCGTCAGGCCGGGCGCAAGAGCCGCCAAACGCTCCGGCGTAGCGTCGTCGCAGAGCAGCCAGTCGCGCAGCTCGCCTACGGTGAGCGAACGCACCGGCGCAAACGCCTGTGCATCGTGGGTGTCCGCGATCAGCCGCGTCACCTCGTCGATTTCGTACGGAACTACATGCTCGCCGAGAAAGTGGCCCAGCGGCAGATCGGCCAGCGCGAACTGCGCCGCCACGCGCTCCTCGGCCGAGGCCGCGGCCAGCCCGGCCAGCACATCGCCGCTGCGCGCGGGTGTTGCCTTGGCCAGCAGCTCGCGCAGATCGGCAAAAGCGTAGCGGGTGTTTCCGACGGTGTGAGCAAAGCTCATTCGGTTGAGATAAGCGTAACTGAAATTTGCCGCAATCGGTGAGCGCCGTATCTAGGATTCGTGCAGCGGCGCGATCGGAGCCGGCCTTGGAGCGCCCTCAAGAATGACAAGATTTTGCGGGGCGCAGCAGATGCGGTCCAGTTTGGCGCAATCTGCGTACATTCTGCTTGTCGCTGCCCAGAGCGCCAGAAACAGCAGCCAAGATCGAGCCGACATTCCGCAGGCAGGCCAGACGCCGTGAAATCCTGGGCTGGCTCATGTAAAAAATAGCGGTCAGCAAACCCGCTCACACCTGCATCACTTCCGCTTCCTTCTTGCGCGACAGCTCTTCCATGCGGCGGATCTCTTCGTCGGTCATCTTCTGGACTTCTTCGAGAGCGCGCTTTTCCTCGTCCTCGCTGATCTTCTTCTCCTTGGCGAGTTTCTTGACGGCGTCGTTGCCGTCGCGGCGGACGTTGCGCACAGCGGTCCTATGCTCTTCGAGAACCTTGTTCAGGTGCTTGCAGACCTCGCGCCGCCGCTCCTCGGTCATCGGCGGAACGGGAATGCGCAGAACCTTGCCGTCGGAGATGGGATTGAAGCCGAGATCGGCGGTGCGGATGGCCTTTTCAACCTCCTTGAGCACCGTCGGATCCCAGGGCGCGACCACGATCAGTTGCGCCTCCGGCGAAGAGACCTGCCCGAGTTGGTTGAGGGGCATGTGCGTGCCGTAGCAGTCCACCTTGACCTGGTCGAGCATGTGGACGCTGGCGCGGCCGGTGCGCGTGGAGGCCAGGCTGGCCTGGAAGGTGGCCACGGCCCCGTCCATGCGGCGGCGGAGGTCGGCGTTGAGTTCTTTGAGCGCCGGAATACCGGCCATGATCGAAGCTGCCATTGGGTTCGTCCTCGGGTTACAGATTGCCAACGAACATTCTACTAAAATCGCGGCGGTATCGGGTGATCGCCGCGGACACTACGCCATGACAGCCACTCCGGTCGATGCCGCCTGTTCATGCGCGTGGTAGCTGGAGCGGACCAGCGGGCCGGACTCTACGTGGCGGAAGCCCATTTTGAGAGCTTCGATTTTCAGTTCGGCAAATTCGCGCGGGGTGTAGAGGCGGGCCATGGGCAGGTGATCGCGCGAGGGGCGGAGGTACTGGCCGATGGTGAGGATGTCGCAACCGGCTGCGGCGAGATCGCGGAAGACCTCGAGCAGCTCGGCGGTCTCCTCGCCCAGCCCGACCATGACGCCCGACTTCGTCAGCCCCTCGGGCCGCAGCTCTTTGGCGTAGCGCAACAGCTCGAGCGTCCGCTCGTAGCGCGCGCCGGAGCGGACCACTCGATAGAGCCGGGGAACCGACTCGGTGTTGTGGTTGAACACCTCGGGGCGAGCCTCGACAACGATGCGGATGGCCTCGCGGTTGCCCTGAAAGTCGGGGATCAGCACTTCGACGCGGCATCCGGGAGCCTGGCGGCGGATTTCGTCGATGACCAGGGCGAAGGCGCGCGCGCCGCCCACGAGATCGTCGTCGCGGTTGACGCTGGTGACCACTGCGTGGAGCAGCCCTAACTTAGCCACTGCCTCCGCAACCCTCCGAGGCTCGTCAAAGTCGATAGGCTCCGGGCGGCCCTTGGGCACGGCGCAGAAGCCGCAGCGGCGGGTGCAGAGGTTGCCCAGCATCATGAAGGTCGCGGTTTTATGGTGCCAGCACTCGCCGATGTTGGGGCAGTGGGCGCTTTCGCAGACGGTGTTCAGTCCAAGCGAGCGGGCCAGTTGCTTGAGAGAGTGGTAGTTCTCGCCCACCGGGGCGCGCGCCTTGAGCCACTCGGGCTTGGGGGCCGGAGCTTTGAGGGCCGAGGAGATTTGCACCAGTTCCATCACAGTTTCATTGTAGCGGGAGCGAGGCTGGGCAGAGATCGGAAGGTCGCAGGCGCTCTCTGACCATAGTCAGATGACCATGAAGGAAACGCCTCTCTTTGCCGATGAAAACGCGAGAGGTCAATCGCCATGCGGACCGTCGCTCCCGTAATAGAGAAAATTGAAGATGCGCACATCCCCTGACAGCTGAAAGAGAACGCTTTGCACACGGGCGAATGTATGCCAATCCCAAATTGGCTAAGACACATCGTTGCTTGCCACACATTCACCGGAAGCATCGGGTTGCCCCAAATGCCATACTTTTCCAGAATATTCATGAAGGAATCGCACACCATTTGTCGCGATGAGGCTGCGCCAGATGTGGAACCCTCGCCACCCGCAGGTATAGTGAGGTTTTTCGGAAGAGATGCTTCGGGAAGCGTTTACGCGGTGAGGCGCTCGAGCTGGTCGGGCTTGGTGATGGTCAGGCTGGAGCCCTTGATGGTGATCCATTGGTCGCGGCGGAACTGGTTGAGCAGGCGCGTGACGGTCTCGCGCGAAGTGCCGGCCATGTTGGCGATCTCTTCGTGGGTGAGGGCCATGGTGAAGCGGATCTCCGGCTTTCCATTGGCCGCCTGGCGCCCCCAATCGAGCAGCAGCCGGGCCAGCCGTCCCGCCGCCGAGCCGGAGAGCGCGAGGCGCTTGGCGTCGTGAAAAACCGTCAGGTATTCGCCGGAGAGGGACTTGGCGGCATGCATCGAGGCGATGCCGTGGCGGCCGAGGAAATCGACAAACTCCTGCTTGCGGACGGTCTTGACCTGGCAGGGCTCGATGGCCTCGGCGGTGACCTCGTGGGGCACGTTGGCCAGCACCGCGCTCAGGCCCATCACATCGCCGGGGCCGGCGATTTTGAGGATCATGGTCTTGCCGTCGCGCGAGGTGGAGGAGATTTTTACCTGTCCGTAGCAGATGACAAAGACGTTGCGGGCCGCGTCGCCCTCGGAAAAGAGCTTGGCGCCACGGGCATGGCTCATCATGATTCCGATGCCGTCGTAATCGGCGAGCGCCTCGGGCGTAAGATTGCAGAACATTCGCAAATGGCGATGCTCACAATTAATACAATCTTCCGGCGGGTGATGGGGATGAAATCCGGCCATGGGCTCACTGCTGTGCAGATTGGAGTATAGCGCATTTGGGCGGGATGAAGGGCAGGGATTTTCCTCGAAGCGCCGGTGTGGCCACATGACGGCCCCTGCGGGAGGAAATTGCAGGGCAACAACCGCAGCCCTCAGAACTGTCAGGCCGCGGAGCTGGCGTGCCGATGGCTGGCCGCGCGGCTGAGGCAGCAGGAGTTATAGGCGCGGGAGACCTCGCGGGCCAGTTCCCGCAACAAATTCATGCGCAAGGGCGGATAGCCTTGAAAAGCCTGGTTGAGCGCCTCGATGGGGAGCATGAGGACCGAACCGGCGGTCTGGGCGGTGAGCGTGTAGGTATGCTGACCGTCGCCAAGGGCGGCGGCCAGTTCGACCAGATCGCCGGCGCGGGCGGGGGCGAGCGTGAGCCGGACTTGCAGCCGCTCGGTCCTGCGCAGGAACTGGCCGGAGAGGACCAGGTAGAGGCCCTGGCAGGCGCTGGACTGGCGGAAGACGGCATCCCCGGCATCGAGGCCGATGCAACGGGCCGAGGCGTTGAGCAGAAGCTCGACAGCCGGAGGGCACTCGAGCAACTCCGCCACGGGATGGGCGCTGACGGCTTCCATTCGCCTCAATCTTGCCTCACGTTGCATGGCACTTTCTCCCATTGTTTCTGCCCATTGCCCGGTGGCTCGGCGGGCGGAAGCGGCAACCCGGCTGCCGGCCGCTGGCGGACGAATCGGTTCAGCACTGCGAGTTTGTGTCGAGTTGAAGTTCATAGGCGGCAACTCGGTGTATAAGAACAGGGCGGTTGGGGTTCGAGGTTTCCCACCCATTCGCCAGATACCCAAGAAGCAGGTCCTTCGACTCGCTGCGCTCGCTCAGGATGACAGAATGGATGGGGCACGGAGCTTCTCTTGGGCGTCCGGCCCGGGGTTTCATTCGGGCGGCACGCACAAAACCGGGACGCGCGAACGAGCCAGCAGGGCGAAGGCCGTGCCGTGCGGTCCCGGCGTGCCGCTCAAGCGCTTGACGCCAGCCACCAGAATGCAGGGATGGTTCTCGGCGATGCCCTCGTCGATGGCATCGGCCGGATTGCCTACCTTTGCGATGCATCGCACGGGGAACCGCTCGCTGGGATGAATGTCAAATTCCTCGAGATGGATGGTCTCGCAGGGATTCGGGACGGCCTCCGTGCGGGCATGAAGCACCAGCAGGGGACGCTCGAAGATCTGGGCCAGCGACCAGGCCGTGGCCGCGGCGGCAGCAGCAGCCTCGTTGGGCTCCATGGCCAGCAGCACCGGCCCGCCGGGAGTGGGGCGAAACGGGCCGGCGTTCCAATCGGCGGCCACCGCCAGCACTGGACACGGCGCCAGCCGCACCAACTGCTCGGCGATGGCGCCGACAATCACCGGACCGGCCCCCTCGTTGCCCTTGGTTCCGATCACGATCAGCCCGGCCTGGTATTGCCGGACCACGTCTAGAAGCATCTGCGCCACCGCGCCCTGGCGCACCTCGGAGTGGCTGGGTATGCCCTCGCGGAGCAGATCGGCGGACAATTTATCCAGCACCGCGCGCGCTTCCTCGGGGAGTATTTTCAGCACCCGGCCGGGAACCGCATCGAGCGCGGCATATTCCATGGGGTCGATGCCGTGCGCCAGCACAATCCGCGCGCCATACGCTGTGGCCAACTTGCGGGCATATTCCAGAGCTGCCTCGGACTGCCCGTCAAGATCCGTAGCAACTACGATTGTCTTCAACCCGTTTGCAAAGCCCATTGTGCCTCCTGACGCCGGCCGGCGCCCCGTTTTCAGCCTATAGGATACCGAGTCTGCGCCGCCGCGGGAGGCAATGGCAGTGACCCCATTCACCCGGCGCTGTGATTAGGGTCACAAGTCGTTTCTTAAGAAGCACAAGGCTGTCGGCTCGCAAAGTTTCCTTGTGGCCGTCTAAAGGCCGAGAAAACCGCGCAACGCCGCGTCTACCGACCGCATCGTGACCCCGTCCACTTGCCCAATTCGCGCCCCAAGTTTCACGCGTGGCACGGCCGTAGCCTTATCGACCATGATCTGGGACGGGATGTGCAGTCCGGTCGCCGCATCGGCTGAGACCGTCACGCGGAACAGAGGAGCGTCGTGCATTTCGCTGGTCAAAGGCAGAACAACCACGGAAGGATGCAGGTCAAATGCATCGGCCTGCACCACCAGCGCGGGGCGCGGCTTGCCGTAGTCGCCCGAGACGGCCACGGTGACCAGGTCGCCGCGTTTCATTGTCCGCTTCCGAGCGCGCTCACGTCCTGAATCCAGCGCATGACTTCGGTCTCATCCTCGGAGGCGGCGATGAGTTGGGACTGGCGGCGGGCCTCGGCGGCAAAACGGCGCATGCGCGCTTCCTCCACATAGCCGCGCATGAGCGCACGTATGACATCGGCGGCCGGCCGGTTCTCAACCTCGACCACGGCCGCGAACTCCTTCTTGAGCGAGGCATCAATGCGCAGATTCAATGTCGATTCCCTGGAACTGGCAATGGCTTGGGGCACGATTCATCTCCTATATGCATATTATAACTACAAACACTAATCACTGATACTAATTACTTAAGGTATTCACTAACGCGCAGGTTCCGATTGGGAATAAGAACTTATCCGTAAATTGCACATTTAAGTAGCGCCGCTCTCCAGAGCGGCTGTACTGGCGGCGTCCACGCCGCCAGAATCCGTGTGCGGGCCAGGAGGCCCACACAACAGCCGACCTGGAGGTCGGCGCTACCTAATATACGGATAGGCTCTAAGTAGAGAGGAAGGGCAGTCAGTGCCGCTATGCGGTACTATGGGCCGGAGTGTGACGCATGACACTGGAGAAGGGAGCCGAGCGGGCGAGAATGAAGCTGTGAGGCTTGCCAGCCATGGGCTGCGTGGGCCGGGAGAGAGCACCGATGAGCGATCTTGCGCAATTGGCTGAATCCGTCACCGTCGACCCGCTGGTCGGGCATCCGGCCGACTACCACGTCTTTCACCAGTTCCTGGAGCGCTGCAAGGAGCTGCCGGCGATTACCACGGCGGTCTGCTGGCCGCTGTCGGACGTGGCGCTGCGGGGCACGGTGGAAGCCGAAGAAGAGGGCCTCATCCTGCCTACGCTGGTGGGCGACGAAGACGCGATGAAGGCGCTTGCCGCGAAGATCGGCGTGGATATCTCCGCGTATCCGATCGTCCATGCCGACACCGAGGTGAAGGCGGCGGAGTTGAGCGTCGGGCTATGCCGCAGCGGAGTCGCGCAGGCCATGATGAAGGGCAGCCTGCACACCGATGAGCTGATGAAGGTGGCGATGGCGCGG
>JBEKPI010000064.1:0-16604 GCA_049520855.1 Occallatibacter sp. | reverse complement strand
CAGCAGGCGCTGCTCAAGATCCTCGAAGGCACGGTGGCCAACGTGCCGCCGCAGGGCGGACGCAAGCACCCGCACCAGGAGTTCACCGCTGTCGATACCACCAACATCCTGTTCATTTGCGGAGGGGCGTTTGTGGGCCTGGAGCGCGTGGTGGGCCGGCGCGTGGGCAAGAAGGCGCTGGGCTTCAAGTCGATTGACGCCGAGGCCGATGCGGCGACGACCCGTTCGCATCGCGACACCGAGTTGCTGCGCCGAACCGAACCGCAGGACCTGATCAAGTATGGCCTGATTCCTGAGTTCGTTGGCCGCCTGCCGGTGATGGGCGTCCTCGACGAGCTGGACGAGTCGGCGCTGATCGAGATTCTCTGCAAGCCGCGCAATGCGATTCTTAAGCAGTATCAGAGGCTATTCGAGTTCGAGAATGTCCGTCTGCACTTCACCCAGGAAGCCATCGGCGCCGTGGCCAGGGAGGCATTGGCCCGCAAGGTGGGCGCGCGCGGGTTGCGCATGATCCTGGAAGAGTTGATGCTCGACCTGATGTATCACCTGCCCAACAACAAGAGAGTCCGCGACCTCGAGATCACCAAGGATATGGTCGAACGGCGGGATCTGTCGCTGTGCCTGCTGGAGAAGGCGGGCTGACGCCTCCCGACTCCGGATTGGACGCGCCCATAATCCGAATTGGACGATAACCTGTTCCCAAAATGCAGCGGGCGCCCCGGAATCCGGGACGCCCGCTGGTTTTGCGTGGATTGCCGACCGTTAGCGCCAGTAGTAGAACCCGCCGCCGACCATGTAGTACGGACGGAAGTAAACCGGCGGATAGGCGTACCCATAGGGATACGGACGGCCATACGGATAACCGTAGGGAGCATAGGCGCGCCGGTAGAGGCTCGGGCCGCCGGGATAAAGCCCCTGCGCCAGCCGCGATGCCTCGCGCGCGCTGACCGGCGTAACGGTAAGCGGTTTGTTCAGGTGGAAGTCCACCAGTGCCTCGGCGGGAATCCAGACGCCCGGTCCGGAAGAAGCCGCGGAAGCCGCGGTGCCCGCGGCTGCGCCGGCTCCTGCGCCGATGGCCGCGCCCATGCCGCGATCGGCAATGCCGCCGATGATGGCGCCCAACAAGGCGCCGCCAACCGCATTGCCAGCCGTCTGGCCTCCCTTGCCCGGCCCCTTGACCTTGAATTGGTCGGAGTCGAGAGGGTAGTTCTGCCCGCCCAGGTCGAGCGAGGTGAGCTTGAGGGCCAGCACGGGGCTGCCCTTAAGCGCGCCGGCCTGCTTGACTTCGGTCACCACGCCATGGGCGGTGGCACCGCGCGGAATCGCCAGCGCGCCGCCAAAGGTTACGTCGCGAATCACGGTGAACTGAATCGGCGTGCCCTCGGTGGCTCTCTTGCTGCTCACGGGCTCGCTGGTGCGGACCTGGAGCAGGGTTCCTTCGGGGATAGTCACCGGGGCCTTGGGCGCGTCATTGGCTTGCATCGGAGGCCGCGCGGGCACATACTGGGGCCGCGCGGGCGGCTGCGGAGCTACTGGCTGGGACGGGTTCCCCGGCGGCAGCGGTCCATCGTTCATCGCCGGAGGCGGCTGGGCCGCCGCGTTGTCGGAATTGTCCGGTTGGCTGTCGGCCTTTGGCTGGCCGTTGGCGCTGGCCGCGGCCTGGGGATTGCCAACCGTCAGGTTGTTGTTCACCTTGGTCACGCCCGCCACGTGGCCGGCGATGGCCTCCGCAAGTTCGCTGGATGCCTCGCTCGACACGGTTCCCGCCAGCGTGACCTCGCCCTGAATGGTGGCTGCGGTGATCAGATCGCTCTTCAGCGCCAGCGAGGCGTCGAGGGCATGAACCACATCCATCTCGATCTGGCCGTCCGTGCGCTGGGCGGCCGCCGGGGCCGCGGCGGTGGTTGCGGGGGCGTCTGGGTTTGTGGCTGAGGTTGTGGCAGAGGCTGGGGCCGAGGTCTGATCCTGGGCCATCGCCGTTGCTGTCGCCAGGACAGCGATTGCCGTCCACGCCAGGGCCAGCGTGAAAACTCTCTTGTGCATAGGCCTGTTCATCGCTTTGCATCTCCTGCGCCTGAAGTCCTGCTCCCGGCTCTCCCTTGTATAGACGGGGAATCGCGGGAGCCGTCATCGGTGTGAACCCGGCTGGCGGGGAAAAGTTGCGCGCGGGGGCGAAAGAGCATACCGCCAGCACGCGCATCGCCAGCCGGCCCATGCCTGAATCGGTTGCAAATCTGAAACACGCTTAGAAACTCATGCTGGCGACATTGGCGTTTCCCGTCACCGATCCTAGGCTGTCCCCGGGGCCTCCCGGGCCGGTTCCGTCTTTATTGGCGGCTCTGAGCCCACCCTTTCCGCGGAAGAAAGCGGAAAGGATGGGGCGCGGAGCATTGTCGTGGGTCCGGCTAGAAGCCAGCGGCTCTTCCCTGTTCCTTATTCCCTATTCCCTGTTCCCTGCTTTTGCATCCCAATCGAAGCTGATCTGAGAGATCGATTCATTGAGCTTTTCTACGGCGGCCTTCTTCTGCTCTTCGAGGCCGGCGATCAGTTTGCGGGTGGCCTGCAACTGATCTTCGGCGTTGTTCAACTCATCGACAAATCGCTTGGCGGCATCGTTGCCCTTGAGGGCGGTAAGGTTGTCGCGGTCGCGGGCTTCGTCGGCAGAGGCGGTCTCTTCGGCCTTCTTGGATTCCTTGATGCGGCGGTCGAGGTCGGCCAGCGCGCTCTGGGCGTCGATCACCGGCTTCAGCTTTTCGAGGGCATCGGGGACGCGCTTGACAAGATCGAGCAGATAGACCGACTGGTCATAGTTGGCGTCCAGCGTAACTCTGCTGTGTTCCGGGCCGCGCTCGCGCACCTCCAGCTTGGCGGTCGAATGAGCGGCCACCGGCAGCTTGAAGCGATAGAGGTCCGGCGCGGTTTCATCCGCCTTCAGCCCTTCGTCCAGAGACCAGCCGTTGGTGCGCCGCGGGTGTTCCAGCAGAACCATCCGGTCCATCTCCGCGTGGTTGGTAGCCGAATAGGTCACTGATTGCACGTCCATGTAGGTCTCAGTGATCACGCCTTTGCCGATCTTCACGTGATGCAGGGTGCGCTGGCTTTCCTGGTCGGTGACTTTCACGCGGACAGCCTGGTCGGCTGCGTAGGAGAGCAGGCGCTTTTCGCCGGGATGAATTGGGTCGAGCAGGCCCTCGCCGGCAAACTCGCCAGACTCGAAGATGGAGAAGCTGCCCGAGTCGAGCGTGAGCTTGGACTTGTTTTCCAGCCAGACCGCGCGCAGCGGCGTCGGCTCTTTCTCGCTCCACAGAGTGACGTGCTCGGCAGGAAGCTCCTGCTGCAGGATGGGCACCATGGCCGATTCGTTCTTGTGGATGGTGACCGGCTGGGTCAACGCGTACTCGAAGAAATCGTCGAAGGCGTTGGTGGAGACGTCGCCCTCCTGGTAGGCATTGGAGGCGTGGTAGACGCCGCCGATATTGCCGGCCACGCCAAATGCGGCTGAAGAAGGCTCAACCTGAACCGCATCCGCTTGGACAGTGACTCTCTCCGACGCCGCACCTGGAGCAAGCGCACTCAAACCAGCAAAGTTTCTGCCTTTAAGCGGCAACTCCCGCACTTGCGCCCCAGTGATGACTTCCCCCGCCGCCGCCGATGTAGTCTCTACCTCTGTCTTCTTGTCCTCCCCCGCCTCATGCGTCTGTGGCGTCAACTCCGCTTCGGTAGCAATCGGAATCTCAGGCCGCCGCATGTAGAGCGGCTGCGAGAGCGGCTGGATGAAGCTCTGCGGCGCACCGGCCACCAGCGACAGTTGCACGTTGTCCCAGTCCGCGCCGACGGTGTTATCGACCACCGCCCAACCCTGCATCGTCGCGCTTCCATTGGGCGTGCGCGGGAAGACGATGCGGTAGGTGGACTTCCAGACCGGGACCTCGCTGATGTAGCTGACGCGCAGCTCACGCTGGCCCTGGCCGAGCGCGTCGAGGGTGAGATGGCGCAGGCCGGTGGAGTGCGTGGTCGAGAGCAGCTCAAGATAGCGGTCAAGCTGGCCCTGAAGATTTGCATCGAGCGGGCGCACGCTCAGCGCCGGGGTCAGTTCGATGACCCGCACCGCGCCGGAGGAGGCGATGAGCGTGAGATAGAACTTGTCGACCGTGGTGTCGCTGTCGCTGCCGGGAGCCTTCTCGGAGCGCGTCTCGATGGACATCAGCCTGCCGGTAAGGCCGCCGCCCGGCCCTCCGGTTACCTCGACCCGCTGCCCGCGCAGAGCTTGGAAGAGTTCGGTCGAGTTGGGGTCGTCGCTCATGCCCAGCGAGAGCGATTTGAGCTGCTCGGCCAGCGGAGTGGTGGAGTTGTAATTGACCCCGGCGATGCGCCCGCCGCCCTCGTCGAGCACGGTGAGCGACTGCAAGACGTCATTCAGTTGCGGCGAGGTAAAGTCGATGCCGACCCTCTGGTTGCCGGTGACCGAGCCGGCGTGCTCGAAGTAGCCCACGCCGTTTTTGTAGAGAACGACCTTGCGGACGGGCAGGTCCTTGATCGGCGATGGAAGCGCCTGCGCCACCTGCGGTGGGGCCAACTTTGCTTTGGACTGGTTAGCGACCGGCGATTGCGCCGCCAGGGTCACGGTGAAGGCGAATGGAACTGCGAGGGCAAGAAGAAGACACGAAACTGCGGAAGAACGGCGCACAAAGCCTCCTCGGTTCAACCAACAAGAAACTCTGCTGACTTAGACCCCGGCGGAAGCAAAATGGTTCCCGCGCACAGAGAAATCGCTCCGGAATCGCGAGTTGAATCCCATGCGGCAATCCCGGCATCGATAGCGGTTGCTACGGCAACAGCTTTTGCACATCGCAGGGGACACGTTGAATTGTATCGCCCGGTAGGCTCAACTGAAACTTGAAGCTGCATTGCACATACGAGTTTCCCGTGGTGGCTCCACGGTAGACATAGATCGTCCTGGTGCCCGGCTGGTAGATCAGAAGCGAGCTGGTCTCGTTCACGCCGGTAAGTTGAAACGCCACGTTGCTCTCATTGGCGGAGTTGCTCGACGCTTTTACCGTGCCTTTTGCTCCCAGGCAGTAGCCCAGCGCCAGCACGCACCCAACCGCCAAACCGCTCCGCACCCAAAGTGACACTCTTCCCATCGCTCCTCCGGCAGACAAGTTCTTCCTGCAATGGACGCAAGCGCCCTTGCATCTGCTCAGAAGCGATGCGCAACGTCTGCGGCTCGCGGTGTTCAGCAAGCGGCGGAGGCCGCAATTCTCTGCAATTGGGCCAGGTGGTTGAGGTCGTGGCCGGCCATGGTTTCGACAATGGTCAGGAAGGTCATTGTGCCCCGCTCGGGGTGGGTGACTGGCCGGTCCGCTGCGGTAGGCAGAGCGGCGCCGATCAGGCGAAGATTCCACGCCCGGAATGCTGAAAACGCGGCCAGTGCCTCGACGGCGGCGATGACGGGATAGGATGCGGCCCACTTCTCCTGGTCGAAGGGCTGGATGGTGGGCGCATCCTCAGCCAGCGTCTGGCGCAGGCGAAAGCCGAAGACCAGCTCGCAGTCGGCCAGGTGGCAGACGATCTCCGCCGGACTCCATTTGCCGGGCGCGGGTGTGGTTGAAGCCTTCTCTCTGCCGATGGCATTAAGAAGCGTTGCGATCTGCGCGGCCGTTGAGGACAGAATGGCCTCCAGCGGCCGGCCGTCCAGAAAGCGGGCGTAGAGGTTGAGTTCGCTCATCGAATTGACCTCCGGATGTTTATTGAGCCTCAACTGAGTTCTGTTGCATCGGCAACCTATTCCCTATTCCCTATTCCCTGCCTTACAGGTACTCGCGCGCCATACGCTGCCAGGTGGGCCAGTCGTGGGAGTTCTGCGCGTTCCAGACGTGGAACTGGTGGGGAATCTGCTGCCCGTTGAGGATGGCGTCGAGTTTCTGGTTCTGGGCAAGGCACTGGTCGTCCCAGCCGGTAGCCAGCACGTAGCGCGCGCGGCGGAAACGGTCGAGATACCAGGGATCGCTGAGGTTAGGCAGGTAGTGCGTGGGCAGGTTGTAGTAGCAGTCCTGGTCGTAGTACCCGTAGAGGAAGTTGGTGAGGTCGAAGGCGCCGGAGAGCGAAACGAAGCCGGTGAAGAGGTCGGGATGGCGCAGGGCGATATTCGCGGCATGGTAGCCGCCGAAGCTGCAACCCAGCGCGACCAGGCTCGGGTCCGGGTTCTTCTGGCGGATCAGCGGAAGCACTTCATGGATCAGGGACTCCTCGTAGCGCATGTGGCGGGCGATGCGAGCGCGTGGCGCGGCGGTGCGGTTATACCAGCTCTCCATGTCCACCGAGTCGACGCAGAAGAGCTGCAGCTGGCCGGCCTCGATCTTGGGGGCGAGAGCGGCGACCATGCCGCGGTCTTCAAATTCGTAGAAGCGTCCGCAGGAGGTGGGAAAGACGGCCACGGGCAGCCCCGCATGCCCGAAGATGAGCAGTTCCATCTCCCGGCCCAGGCGGGCGGAATAGGCCTTGTGATACTCGCGAACCATGGTATGCGCGCCTCCGGGGCGGATGTTTGTGTCGGCCCTGTTTCCATGTTAGCGCCGCGGGCAGAAACCACGGCAGGAGTAGAATGGAATGTATGAAGCACCCGATGCGATTTGCGTTTTTTCTTGCTGCCCCCATCGAGGCGGTGAATTACTTCGTCTTCCCCTACCCGCTCGGCGTCGGAATTCCAGATAACGCGAGCTGGCTGCAAAAGTTTATCGGCATACAGTGGCTGGTGATCCACTGGCCGGGGCTGCAAGCACTCAACTGGCTCGAACCCAATGGCTATGGTGGATTGGGCAATTTTGCCGTAGTTCTCAGCGGATACTTTGATACTTTCGTGTTGATCGTTGCGTTGATGGTCGCAATGCAGTCGTTCCGCCGGCTGTATCCTTAGCCTTGCGCGGGAGAAGCGAACCCCGGTATGCAAGAGGCTGGATTTGCCTCAATCGGCCAACATCGGCGATACTTAGGTGTTGTGTCTTGCACGGCTGGGCTTTCTTGTCTGGCCGCAAATCCGGGATAGGGCGGCAGGGCGCGCTTGCGTCAAGCTGCCGCCGGTCGGAAAGATCCCCGAGAGACCGCAACAGAGCACTGGAATTTGAAAGGAACCGTATCGCCGTGGTGATGATTCGTTTGGCGCGCTTTGGCGCCCGCAAGCAGCCCTTCTACCGCATCGTGGTCATTGAAAAGGACCGCGCCCGCAATGGCCGTTCGATTGAGGTCGTCGGCACCTATAACCCCCGCACCAACCCGGCCACGGTCGATCTGAAGCACGAGCGCGTCGCCTACTGGCGCGGCGTCGGCGCGCAGTTGTCGCCGATCGTCGAGAAGCTGGTGACCAAGAACCCGGCGCCGGTGGCTGAGGCCGTCGCAGCCTGACTTTCCCACTCCTCCCTTGACGGTGTCCGCTACCAGAGTGAGGCGCCGCGCATACAATTGCTGACGGCGACGGGTGTGTGCTGATAGGATGCGCGCACCGGGGAAAGTCTCGAATTTGCTGTCGCCAATTTCCAGACGCATCCGGTCAGGGGTAAGAGCATGACCCAAAACGCTAGGTTCGAAGTGGAAGAACTGGTCCGCGAGATTGCGCGGGCGCTGGTGGATGAGCCGGCAGCCGTTGAAGTGGAGAGCGTGGGCCGCGAGGAAAACACGGTGCTCAAGCTGCGCGTTGCGCCAACCGACGTGGGCAAGGTGATCGGCAAGCAGGGGCGCACCGCCCGCTCGATGCGCACCATTCTGGGCGCAGTCAGCATGAAGCTCCATCACCGTTACACGCTCGACATCCTGGAAGAAGACGAAGCCTGAGATGGCCGGCGAGGATGCATCCGGCCCCCTTGGCGAGGCAGCAGTGACCGCGCCCTCCGTGTCTCAAGACTGGACCTGGCTCGGGCGGATTCGCCGCCCGCAGGGGCGCAAAGGCGAGGTCTTCGCCGACGTTCTTACCGATTTCCCAGAAAAATTTGCCGAACGAAGAAGGCTCTGGCTGCTGAACGAGCGGCCCTCCGTGGCGCCTTCGCCCGGAACGCAATCGCGCCAAACCACAACCCCCGGAACAGACGCAAAAGTGTCAGGGCACGACTTCAGTCGTGCCGTATACGCCGCAAATTCGACCAGGGCTTTAGCCCCTGCGGGATCCTCCGCGACCGGCCCCGCTCCGCGTGAAGTGGAACTCATTGCCCATTGGCCACACAAGGGCGGAATCGTGCTGCACTTTGCCGGGGTGGACTCGATCTCGGCGGCCGAGACCCTCAAGGGGCTGATCGTGGCCATTCCGCGCGCCGAGCGGGCGGCGTTGGGCGAGGACGAGGTCTACGTCGGCGACCTGATCGGCTGCTCGCTGGTCGATGTGGCCGGAGCCAAGCCGGCAACTGTCGGCGAGATCGAGGCAGTGGACCGGACGGCGGGGCCGGTGGCGCTTCTGGTGGTGCGCGGCGCGGCGGGTGAGGTGCTGATCCCCTTCGCCAAGAGCTATTTGCGCGGCATCGACCTCACAGCCAAGCGCGTCGAAATGGCGCTGCCTGAAGGGCTGGTGGGACTTAACGCGCCCTCCGAACTGAAACCCAATCACCTCACGGAGGCGACCATGCGCGAGACCGCGCGGGATGCAGAAGTCCATCAGGCCAAGGACGCTCACGACCTCTTCAAAAAGCTGGGAATCTAAGCATCCGCCGAGTGATTTTGCAATTCGGTGCCATCCGAGGAGGTTTCGTTCCGGATCGCCTCCAGCAGTTTCTCGTCTTCGCTGCTGAGAGCCGCGCCCTCCAGCAGATCCGGCCGGTTGGCGAGGGTTTTGCGCAACTGCTGCTCGCGACGCCAGCGGCGAATCCCGGCGTGGTCGCCATTGAGCAGCGTCTCCGGCACACGCAGGCCGCCAAACTCCGCCGGGCGGGTGTAGTGCGGGTAGTCGAGCAGGCCCCCTGCGCCGTGCTGTGAGCGCGGGACGCCGTCCTCCGCAGTCGCGATCTCGGCGTCGGCCACTCCAAAGCTCTCAAACTCGCTGGATGCCTCGTTGCCCAGCACTCCGGGGATGAGGCGCATGGTCGCATCCACCACCACGGCGGCGGCCAGTTCGCCCCCGCTCAGCACGTAGTCGCCGATCGACAGTTCCAGGTCGCAATAAAGCTGGTTGATGCGCTCGTCCACGCCCTCATACCGGCCGCAGAGCAGCACCACGCGGTCCACCGTGGCCAGCTCTCGCGCGATGGCCTGGGTGAAGCGCCGCCCCTGCGCCGAGAGCAGGATCACGCGGGTGCGCGGCTGGCAGGTCGGGGCTTCAGCCCCGACATTCAATCCCTTAATATCGGCGCGGGCTTTAGCCCATGAGGTAGGCTCTTCAGGAAACTCTCCCCCGCCCAGCCGTTCAGCCTTCGGCTGAATCCCCAGCGAAGCCAGCGCCTCGGCCAGCGGCTCGGGTTTCAGCACCATCCCCTCGCCCCCGCCAAAGGGGCGGTCGTCCACTGTGCGGTGCCGGTCGTGAGTAAAGGCGCGCAGATCGTGCACCCCAACCGTCACCAGCCCCTCGGCCAGCGCCCGCCGCAGAATCCCGTTCTCGAAGATGCCGGCAAAGAAGTCCGGAAAGATGGTGACAATCTCGAAGCGCATATTCCTCGATGATAGCGGGTGTCCGAGAGCCGCGGCCCCCATCCACCGCCTCAAAAAGCCTCCCTCCCCTCCCGTCCGGCGCGTTCTCCGGAAGCCGCCAAGCAAAACTTCCCCCTTCCGCGCCAAATTCGCTTATGCTGTTAACAATCCTTTCTTGCTTCGGCAAGCCACGCACAACTCACTATGAATCCAGTCGCCATTGAGGTTGACGATCTTCGGGAGCAGTATATGCGGGAGATGGCGCTCGTGCGCCAGACCTGCGAGCGCACCGGCGACGGCACGGCCGCGATTCGGCGCCGCTCCGCCGTGGTGGACCGCATCCTGATTGAAATGTGGCGCCGCGCCTTCGCGGGCCTGCGCGCGCCGAGCGCCTGCCTGGTCGCGATGGGCGGCTATGGGCGCAAGGATCTGTTCCCTTACTCGGACATCGACGTTCTCTTCGCCTTCGCCGACGACAAGGCCGAGGCGCAGTGCAAGGAGGCGGTGCGCGCCATCATCCAGGGCATGTGGGACATCGGCTTGCGCGCCAGCCCCAGCTCCCGCACGCTCAAGGAAGCCGGCCGCTTCGACCCCGACAACCTCGAATTCACTCTGGCCACGCTTGACCGCCGCTTCCTGGCCGGCCAGTTTCCTCTCTACCAGCAGCTTCATCAGACGGTTTTGCCCGGCCTGGTGCTGAGCGAGTGGAACACCATCGCGCAAAAACTGGGCGAAATCGCCCGCGCGCGCCACGAAAAGTTTGGCAACACCATCTTTCACCTCGAACCCAACCTCAAGGACTGTCCCGGCGGCCTGCGCGACTTCAGCCTGGCGGTCTGGTTCGCACTGCTCTTCCACCTCAAGGAGACCAAGGAGTGGCCCCGCCACCGCGGCGGCGTCTTCCAGAGCGCTCGCGGCGACGCCGAGGCGGCCTTCGACTTTCTCGCCGCCGCGCGATGTTTTCTGCACTTCCGCCATGGCCGCGACGACAACGCCCTCGACTGGCAATCGCAGGACGAGGCCGCCGCCAACTCCATCGGCCTAGAGACCCGTGGCACCGCCGATCCGGCCTATTGGATGCGTACCTACTATCGCCATGCCAGGGTGATCTATCGCCGCGCGGCTCTGTTGATGGAACACCTGCCCGCCCCGGTCAGCTTCTATCGCCAGTTCCGCCGCCGCCGCACCCCCATCGCCGGCACCGACTTCTTTCTCGACCAGGGGCGCATCGATATCGTGCCCGGCGCGCAGTTCAACGACACCAGCGCCATCCTGCGCATCTTCTCGCTCATGGCCACCCACGGCTACACCCTGTCGCAAGCCGCCGAAGACCGCATCACCGACGCGCTGCCTGCCCTGGCCATCCACATCCCCGAAGGCCCTTACCTATGGAATGCATTGCGCGAAGTGCTCCTCGGCCCCCACGCCGCGCAGGCTCTGCGCACCATGCACGCCCTCGGCATCCTGGAGATGCTGATTCCCGAATTTCACGGCATTGACGCGCTCGTGATTCGGGATTCCTATCACCGTTACACCGTCGACGAGCACACCTTCCTGGCCATCGACAACGTTCATAGCCTGCGCCAGCCTGCCCACGACTACGAGCAGCGCCTAGCCCAACTGCTGCCGGAGATCGACCGCCTCGACCTCTTTCTGCTCACCCTGCTGCTGCACGATACCGGCAAGGCGCGCCGCGGCGTCGAGCATGTCGCTCCCAGCATCGAGCTGGCGGACGCCTTCCTGGCGCGCCTGGAGTTCGACGGCGAAGAGCGCGAGGCCGTCCTCAATCTCATCCGCCTGCATATCGAAATGTCGAACGCGCTGCGCCGCGACATCTTCGATCACGAAAACATCCGTGGATTCGCCGAGAAGGCCGGCAATCCGCAGATGCTCAAGATGCTCACCTTGCTGACCTTTGCCGACATCAAGGCGGTCAATCCCGATGCCCTGACGCCATGGAAGGCCGAGAACCTCTGGCAGCTTTACATGGCCACCGCCAACTTCATGGACCGTTCGGTCGACGAGATCCGCTATCATGCCGCCATCGACCCCACCTTGCTCAACCGCCTCCGCTCGATGGTGCCCGCCGCGCAGCACGAAGACTTGAAGGTCTTCCTCGAAGGCCTGCCGCAGCGCTATCTGCAAACCCGTCTTCCCGAACAGATCCGCAACCACTTCCAGATGGCCGCTCAGCTCGACCAGAATCCCGTCCAACTGGACCTGCGCCCCCACCGCCAGCTCTACGACCTCACGGTAATCACCCGCGACCGCAGCCGCCTCTTTGCCGACGTGGCCGGCGCGCTGGCCGCCTGGGGCATGAACATCGTCAAGGCCGGCGCCTTCTCCAACGACAGCGGCGTGGTGGTTGACAGCTTTCATTTCACCGACCTGTTTCGCACCCTCGAGCTGAATCCCACCGAGAAGGACCGCTTCCTCGCCTATCTCCACGATGTGGTTTCGTTGAAGGTTCCGGTCGAGCAACTGCTCGAAGCTCGCCGCCATAGCTACCGCCCGGCCAACCTCAAGACCGAGGTAGCCACCCGCCTGGAGTTCGACTCCGAATCCTCGACCCACTCTACGATTCTGCAAGTCGTAGCGCAGGATCTCCCCGGCTTGCTGCGCCAGATCGCCATTACCCTCAGCCTCCACCAGTGCAACATCGCGGTAGCCCTCATCGACACCGAAGGCGAAACCGCCATCGACGTCTTTTACCTCACCAGCCAAGCCGCCAAGCTCACGGAAGAGGCCCAGCAAACCCTCGCCGAATACCTGACCCACTCCATCGATTCGGTGCGCGTCCAGGCCGGCGCCTGACCGGAAACCAATCGTCTCGTTATAGCGGAACCAGAATTGGTGTTCCCCGAAGCCACAGCACTCAAGTTGACGCGACCAACAGTCCGGGGGCCCCGCGGACAGGTCTTCGTCCGTGGGGTGGAGGGAGCGGCAACCCTCCACGAAACTCAATAACGCACAGTGATTCTGGTTCCGCTCTAGACATTAGTAATCGAGCTTGCCGATTCTTACCTTGGCATTTGAAATCTGCTTGACATATACTGACGCGGATGCAATCGCCCTAAGTTGCTTTCGAGGACGCAGACCAATTGCCTCAACGTGTCACACTCAGAGCACGCCAACCAATTCAGATCAGGCGTTTCCCAGTAATGCCTGACGCTGCCCGGACCCCGCTGAGAACCATGCAAGTCACAAGGTTCCGTCCCCCAACGATGAAGTTTCTCAACCGGATGAATGCATTGAGTCCGCGCGCCTTTGCTTTTCGATTCAGATCTGGACAGTTCAAGGAGTATTGCGATGAGATTTTGCCTCAAAGGGATAGCCGCTCTTTTGATGCTCGGCGCAACCTGCTCGGCTCACGCACAGACCTGCTCCGGCATGTCGCTTGGAGCCAACGCAAGCCTGAATGGATTCGTCCCGTATCCCTCGGCCAATGCCTGGAACACTAACATTGCATCGGCTGCCGTTGATCCGAATTCGGCGGCAATCGTGGCTGCATCAGGTTTTGCCGGATTGCACCTGCATCACGATTTTGGGTCCACGGCTACCGGATATGGGATTCCCTACGTTGTCGTAGACTCCACGACGACCCCCGCCGTGCCTATCAATGTGATCGACTATGCGAGCGAGAGCGATGTCGCGGTCGCGCCCTATCCCGCCAACGCCCCCATCGAAGGCGCTCCCGCCGACTGCACCGGCTGGCCCGATACCTACCAGGGCGACGCGCATGTGTTGGTGCTGGACCGCGCGAAATGCTTTCTCTACGAGACCTTCAACACCAATCGCTGCAATGGGCAATACAACGCTTCGAGCGAGACGATATGGGACATGGCAAACTATGAGTCGCGCCCCTGGGGATGGACTTCGGCCGATGCCGCCGGGTTGTCAATCTTCACCGGACTGGTGCGCTACGACGAAGTGGCCGCCGGAGCCATCCATCACGCCATCCGCTTTACCATGCAAAACACCAAGGACGATGCCAACGATGGGTATTTCGTGCCCCCGGCATCTCATGCCGCGGGCACCCTCTGGGGCGTGTCGAATGTGGAGGGGATGCGCATACGCCTGAAGGCGAGCTTCGACATCTCCAGCTACTCCGCGGCCAATCAGGTCATCTTGACCGCGATGAAAGACTACGGGATGATCCTGGCTGACAACGGAGGCTACTTCTACTTTCAGGGCGCGCCCGATCCGCGCTGGGACGATGACGATTTGACTAATCTGGACTCGATTGGATCGGAAAACTTCGATGTCGTGCAGATGACTCCGGAGTTTCCCGGCTGGGATTCGGCGATGGCTCCCACGGGAGCTTTGCCGGTCATTAACAGCTTCACCGCATCGGCGTCGAGCGTCACTTCGGGTTCTCCGGTGACGTTCACTTACACCGCAACGGGCGACTCCTACGATTACATCGACATGATCGGCCCGATTGCGGCTGGCGGCGCAAGCATCATCATCCACCCCACGGCCACCCAGACCTATACGCTCTATTCGACGAACGCTTATGGGCAGACCGCGAGTTCGCCGATTACCGTGACGGTGCCGGGTTCGGTGGTGGCTCCGCCGGTCTTCACCCCGCCGGCCGGCTCTTACGCCGCGGCGCAAACAGTGACCCTCTCCACAGCCACTTCTCCGTATGCGGCGATCTACTACACCACCGACGGATCGACGCCGACTTATCCAATCACCGGTACGACGCAGGCATATCCGGTCACGCCGACTCCGCCGAACAGCCAGGGCAACGTGAATTCAATCACTGTCTCGGCCACCGAGACCGTGAAGGCCATCGCCAGGGCGACCGGCTACGCGGCGTCGAGCGGGGTCAGTTCCGCCGCCTACGTGATTGGAACACCGGCGGCGGCAACGCCCACCTTCACCCCGGCGGGCGGCGTCTATACGTCCGTGCAGTCGGTAACGATCGCCACGACGACAACAAGCGGGTCTCCGGCAATTTACTACACCACCGACGGAAGCACGCCGACCTATCCGATCACGGGCACTACGAAGCTCTACGGAGGCGCGATCACTGTCTCGGTTTCGGAGACGGTGAACGCCATTGCCGTGGCGACGGGATTCAGCAACAGCGCGGTTGGCTCGGCGGCTTATACCATCGATCTGCCGACAGCGGCTACGCCCACTTTTAATCCTCCGGCGGGCACTTATGGTTCAGCGCAGATGGTGACGATCGGCACGACGACGACCACCGGGTCTCCGGCAATTTACTACACAACTGACGGAAGCACACCGACCTATCCGATCACGGGGACGACGAAGCTCTACGGAGGCGCGATCGCTGTCTCAGTTTCGGAGACGCTGAATGCCATCGCCGAAGCTGCCGGATATAACAACAGCGCGGTAGGCTCGGCGGCTTACATCGTCAATCTGCCGTTTCCTGGGCCAACCATGGTGCAGCAGTGCAGCCAGGCGGAGAATTTCGTTGAATCGATCAGCTGCACGCTGACCGGCGTCGGCGCGGGGCACACGCTGGTGATTGGAATTGCCGGTTCCGGCGTGATTCAATCGGCCACCGTCGCATCGTCGTCCGGAACGCCGATCCTCGCGGTGAAGGATGGCAGCACATTGTCCGCGTACATTCTGCCCGATACCACGGCTGGAAGCATCACGATCACCGTCAGCATCGGCGCCAGCATGGATATGTGGCTCAATGTCTTCGAATACTCCAAGACGGCGGCTTCTCCGCTGGATGGGACCGCTTTCGCGGTTTCCGCGATCTGGCAGCCGACGAGTTTCTCCTCGCCGGCTTTCACCACCACAGACGCTCTGGACACGCTTTGGAGCTATTGCCTGGCCCCTGGAGGATACACGCTCACCGCCGGAACGGCGCCTGTAACCTGGACCGAATTGCCGAGCCAGACCACCGGTTACGCGACCCTGATCGAAGATGCTCCAACCGCCTCGGCGGGCAGTTACTACGGTGAATGTGGCACCGGCGGCGGGGCCGGAATTCCCGAAATCATCACGCTCGCGCTCAAGCCTCCCCCAGTGCTCTCGCAAACCATTACTTTCCCGGCCATTGCCACGCCCCAGGACGCGCTGACCAGCGTAACTCTGACAGCAACTGCCTCTTCCGGCCTGGCAGTGAGTTATACCTCGCTTACCCCAGCGGTCTGCGCGGTCTCGGCCAGCTCCGCATCGTTGATCGAAAGCGGGACTTGCACTCTTCAGGCCACGCAAGCGGGCAACAGCGATTATCTTCCGGCGCCTGCGGTCGATCATAGCTTCTGGGTCAGCCATATAGCGCAAACCATCACCTTCCCGGCCATCACCGCCGCAGAAGTGGCGCTGACCAACATGCCCCTCTCGGCAACAGCCAGTTCCGGGCTGACGGTCAGCTTTTCTTCCACCACGCCCACCGTCTGCACCGTCTCCGGCAGCAATGCATCGCTGCTCACCAGCGGCACCTGCACCATTCTTGCCACGCAGCCGGGCAATATCGTCTACATCGCGGCTACTTCGGTCTACCATGGCTTCTGGGTCAGCCATACGTCCCAGACCATCACCTTTCCCGCCATCACCACCGCCGAGGTTGCGCTCACCACCATGCCCCTCTCGGCCACGGCCAGTTCCGGCCTGACGGTCAGCTTTTCTTCCACCACGCCTACCGTCTGCGCCGTCTCCGGCAGCAGCGCATCGCTGCTCACCAGCGGAACATGCACCATTCTGGCCAAGCAGCCCGGGAATGTGGTCTACACTGCGGCTACTTCGGTCTACCATAGCTTCTGGGTCAGCCACACGTCCCAGACGATCACCTTCCCGGCCATTCCTGCGCAGACCGCACTCGGCAGCGTGACGCTCAAGGCCACGTCCAGCTCCGGCTTGGCGGTCACTTATGTCTCCGTCACACCCACGGTCTGTACCGTCTCTGCCAGCTCCGCATCTCTGCTGGCCAACGGCGCCTGCACCATTCTGGCTAAGCAGGCGGGCAACATTGTTTATGTTGCGGCCACGTCGGTCGCGCAGAGCTTCAC
>JBEKPI010000063.1:0-16647 GCA_049520855.1 Occallatibacter sp. | reverse complement strand
GGATACGACGAATGAAGAAGTCGGAGGATTCACAATCGGAGAGAGGTTGCCGATTGTTGACGCACAGTTGGATGAAGTCCGCGATGTTGCAGCGCTGCGTCTTGATCCGAACTACACACTCACTGACGGTCCCGAGTTCTACGACATGCGCAGGTCGCTGCCATTCATGAAGTGGGACGAGCAGGAACTGGATGAACTAACCCTTCTCATGTTTGGCTTCCCGATTGACAACTCTCGCGAGGTCATCACAGAGGGGAACCGAAAATTCATGTTTATGGGCTGCGCTGAGCATCTGAGCAACTACTCCGCCGAACTCAACGCGGAGATCTGGGCAAGGATTGGATCAAAGTTTTCACGGGAAAAGGACTTTGCGTTCACGTACAACGGGGACACAGAGGAATACAAGCCAAATGGATTTAGCGGCTGCGGAGTATGGGTGCTGGGTGAAACTCCGAACGCGCCAGTCTGGACTCCAGACCCAATCATGATCGGCATCGCACACAATTGGGTTCAGAAACTTGGGATACTTCTCGCGTTGAAACTGCCTGCGTTCATTGATGCGGAACGCGCCTAACGAGGCTTGTTTCGCATGCGGTGCCGACGCCGACGCCGACGCCCAGTTCCCCGAAGATGACCTTCCGCTAGGCGCCAGCGGCTTAACACAAACGCCGTAGAACCTGGGAACCGGGTAGAGCCTAAATCGTCGCCAATCTGGACATTCTCAATTCCTCGCCACCTAAAGAGCACACCGAATGTAGGCCGCCCGCCACCACGTAAAATAGCCTACAGGGAGAACGAATGTCGCAGGCGCCCTCAAAGATTGACCCGGACGGCAAGACAGCCGTCGATTCCGTCGCTGAAACGGCGCCGGAAGCCAACGAAACCCTCGATCCCACAGATTGGGCGAGTTTTCGCGCACAGGCACACGCCATGCTCGACGATATGCTCGGCTACATCGAAGAGATCCGCGAACGGCCCGTCTGGCAGCCGATTCCCGCCGAGTTGCGCGCGCGCTTTCAGTCGCCCGCGCCGCGCAAACCGGAAGATCTAGCGGCTGTCCATGCGGAGTTCATGCGCGAGGTGCTGCCCTTTGCCCAGGGCAACGTGCATCCGGGCTTCATGGGCTGGGTCAACGGCGGCGGCACGCCGGTGGGCATGGCAGCGGAGATGCTCGCGGCTGGCCTGAACGCGAATCTCGGCGGCCGCGACCATATTCCGGTCGAGGTCGAGCGGCAGGTGACGCGCTGGGTGGCCGAGATCTTCGGCTTCCCCGAGGGCGCGAGCGGCCTGTTCGTCACCGGAACCTCGATGGCAAATCTGATTGCCGTGCTCATTGCGCGCGACGCCGCGCTGGGATTCGATGTGCGCGGCAGCGGAGTGGCAGCGGACCCCCGCCGGCTGACCGCGTACACATCGCGCGCGGTTCATAGCTGCGTGCCCAAGGCCATGGACATCGCCGGCCTGGGCAGCGATGCGCTGCGCCTGATTCCCACAGACAACCGCTGCCGGATTGATCTCGGTGCGCTGGCCGAGGCCATCGAACGGGATCGCGCGGCTGGCTTCACGCCGTTTCTGGTCGTGGGAACCGCGGGAACGGTGAACACCGGAGCTATCGACGATCTGGCCGGCGTGGCTGAGGTTTGCCAGCGCGAAAAGCTCTGGTTCCATGTCGATGGGGCCTTTGGCGCGCTGGCCCGGCTAGCCCCCGATCTGGCTCCGCGACTCGACGGCATCGAACGCGCCGATTCCGTGGCCTTCGACTTTCACAAATGGGGACAGGCGCCTTACGATGCCGGCTTCATTCTGGTGCGCGACGCGGCAGCGCACAAGAGCGCCTTTGTCGCCCCGTCGGCGTACCTGCAGCGGGCCGAGCGGGGCCTGGCCGCCGGTTCGCCCTGGCCTTGCGATTACGGGCCGGATCTCTCGCGGGGCTTTCGCGCTCTGAAGGTCTGGTTCACGCTGAAGGTCTACGGCATTGACGCGCTGGGAGCGGCGATCTCCCGCAGTTGCGCGCTGGCGCGGTATCTCGAAGGCCGCATCGCCGCGACGCCGGAGCTTGAACTGATGGCTCCGGTCGAGCTGAATATCGTTTGCTTCCGCTATCGTCCGGAGGATGCCGGCGAAGAAAGACTGGACCGGATCAACGACGAGATTGTCATCCGCTTGCAGGAGTCGGGCATTGTCGCTCCGTCCACCACCCGCATCGGAGGACGCACGGCCATTCGCGCCGCCATCGTCAACCACCGCACCGGCCGCGCGGAGATCGATGCGCTGGTGGAGAACACGCTGGCTCTGGGGCGCGCGCTGGCGGAGCCCTGCCCGTGAGCAAACCTTCCAGCTCATGCAACTCCTGGTAGCCTCAACTGGCCGGCAGCACCGCCAGAATCCGGCAGCGGTGCTTGCCCGCCGCGCTCCAGGCCAGGGGCATCTCGCTCTCCATATACGCGCAATCGCCGGCTTCGAGCACCTCGCTCATTCCGCCCGCATCCAACTGCAACTTCCCTTCCAGCACGTACACCAGGCCGTTGGTCTCGTGTTTCACATCCATGGAGGAGGAGGCTCCGCCGGCGGAAAACTCGATCATCTGCGCCACCAGCCGGGCGCCTTCGGCCGGCGCGTTCAGCGGCGTGATCCTGGCCGCCTCCTGCCCGCGGCTTTTGCTCTGGAGTTGAGCCTTGCGCGTAATCGAGAGCGTGTGCTTGGCGGGTTCGGAGAAAAAGTGGCTCATGCCCACGCCGTAGACGCGGCTGATGGTGGCCAGCGTGGGCAGCGTGGGAATCATGCGGTCCGTCTCCAGCTTGGAGAGCAGCGCCGTCGAAAGCTTCGTTTCGGCCGCCAGGCGCGAAAGCGTGAGCCGCTTCCGCGTGCGCAGCGCGCGCAGCTTCGTTCCGATGCAGTAGGGTTCAAGCGACCACTGCGCATAAGTAACAGTCTTGGTCATGACAAACTCCCTTTCGGTTGTTACCGATTCGCTGGCCCGATGGCAGGCGCGAAGAGGCCCAGCACCATCCTGACACCTTCCGGCCCTCCAATCCCTGACCAAACCCTGAAATTTCCTTGAAGTTTTCTCCTTATTTTCGGTATCCCGCCGGGGATTGGTTCATCTAACGAGGGAACGGAATCAGGCTCGACCGCCTCCGCCCGGCACTATCCGGATATTTCAAGTACGAGGTTTCCCCATGAAACAGCAATCCCCCATGCGTCTGTTGCAATCGATCCTTGCATGCGGGCTCGCCGCCATGCTCGCGGCCCCGGCCCTCCACGCCGACACCGTGGTGATGGCCAATGGCGACAAGCTGACCGGCACGGCGGTCAAGCTGGAGGGCGGCAAGCTCACCTTCAAGACGGCGTACGCGGATGCAATCGTGATTGCCTGGGAGCAGGTGACAAGCCTGACCACCAGCCAGCCCTTCATTCTTCCCACGCCCAAGGGAAACCTGAGCATCACCTCGGTGGAGCGCACGGCCGCGGGCCTTATTGTTACCACCGTTTCCGGCCCATCAACCATGGACCCGGCCGCCGTAACCGTGCTGCGCACGCCCGCCGATCAGTCGGCCTATGAGGCCACGCTGCACCCCGGCTGGGGGCACGCCTGGGCTGGAGCAGCCAACGTCAGCCTCGCCCTCTCCAGGGGAAACTCCGATACAACCACCTTCGGCGCGGGAGCCACGGCGGCGCGCACCACCCGCACCGACAAGACCGCGCTCTACGTGAACACCCTCTATGGCAAGAACGGAAACGCCATCCCCTCGACAAGCGCCAATTCCATCGGAGGCGGCCTGCGCTACGACCACAACGTCAATCCCCGCTTCTTCGCCTTCGGGACCGGCGATTTCTCCGCCAACGCCCTTCAGGATCTCGACCTCCGCTCCATCGCGGGCGGCGGCTTCGGCTGGCACGCGGCCAAGTCGCCCAGGCAGAGCTTCGACGTTCTCGGCGGCCTGGTGTGGACCCACGAAAGCTATTCAGGCACAGTAGCCACAGCCACCGCGCCCGCCACTCCAAGCGTCGTAAACAGCTTCGCCGCCCTCGATCTCGGCCAGCAGTACACGCGCAAGATCGGCGCTTCCAGCTTGTTTACCGAACAGGCCTACATCTATCCGGACCTGAACAGCCTCAGCCAATACCAGTTCACCCTCAACTCCTCTTTTTCTACCAAGATCGGCAAGATGCTCAATTGGGTAACCACCTTCAACGATAGCTACACATCTTTTCCGCCCGCGGGAACTCTCAGCAACGATCTCGTTCTGACCACTGGCCTGGGAGTCACGCTGGCTCGCAAATGATGCGCCATTCGATAGGATTAGGACAGTTTAATGGTTACTATTTGATTGCCCTTGGATTACTTAGTGAATAGGCAATCTCTCATTCAGGCCTTTCCCGTCTGACTCAATCAAGCGGATAATCGGAGTGTTACAAGAAACTACTGGGCTCATCGAAGCACAGATATTCGCTGGAACTGTTGTACTTTTTTCCCCCCACTGGGTTGTTTACCACGCAGTTCCACGCGACCTCTCTCATTGGTCGCCCCGCCTCTTGCGGCGCATAGCCCAGGAGGACGGCGGCCATCGCCCAGGATTCGAGGAATTGCGTTGTCTGCCACGAAGGTGTCCCGCTCCGATGAACGCAGTCCGGCTGAATCGATGCCTCAGGCCTACGCCTTTGCGGGACTCCGGCTGGAGGCCGATGGGACGCTCCGGCGCGGCGAGGCGGTGGTTCACCTGCCTCCCAAGGAACTGGCGGCGCTGCGTCTGCTGCTGGCGCATCCCGGCCAGGTTGTCTCGCTTGTGCAACTGAAGCAGGCTCTCTGGGGAGATGTGCATGTGACGGCCGACAGCGTGCCCAAGTGCATGTCCTCGTTGCGCGAGCGGCTTGAGCCGGATGAGTGCATCCAGACGGTCTACAAGCGCGGCTACCGCTTTTCGGCCGAGATCAAAAAAACCGGCGCCGCACCGGCCGAGACGCTCTTGCGGCTGGCCATCCTGCCCTTCGCCACCAGATTCTCGGTTCCGGAGTATTTGGGGCCGGCCATTGCCGAAGAGACCATTGCCAGCCTCGCCGGCGCACACCCCTCCGCGATTGCCGTGATGGCCCGGGATTCGGTTTTTAACCTGGCTCTGCGCGGGCTTACGGCCCAGGAGATTGGCAAGCAGCTCAAAGCCGATCTGGCGCTGACCGGAACCGTGCAGGCATTCTCCTCGCATTACCGGCTGCGGGCGGAGATGATCCGGGTCGAAGACGGCGTGGAAATCTGGGTCGAGGATATGCTGACGCCACAGAGTCAGACCGGCGGTCTCGAACGGGAACTGATGCAGCGGCTCGCCTATCGCCTGTCCACCGTAATGGCTGACGCGCGGTCTTCGCCGCCGGGGCAGCAGAAGGCCGGCATTGAAATCTCCGCAGTCGCGGCAAGCGAGGCCCAGGACGAACTTTACACGCAGCAAAGGGAAGCCAGCGACCTATTCCAGCGCGGACACCATGAGTGGCAGACGCTGCATCGCCATCGCATGCAAGACGGGCTGCAACACCTGTTGCGGGCCATTGAACTGGACCCCTCGGCGATCGCCGCCAAGGTCGATCTGGCGCACCTGTGCGTCACTCAGGCCATCTACGGCTTCATGCCGCCGGCCGTCTCCGCCGACCATGTGCACCGTGTCGCGGATTCGATTGACGATCTTCCCCATCGCGCGCCGGCTCTGCTGCCCGCGCTCGGCTGGGTCAACTTCCACTTCGACCGCAACCTGCCGGCGGCCCTCGCGGCTTTCACTTCCAGCGCGCATCTGCCCCACGATCCCTGGATCACCCGCGCCCGCGCCATGTTCGCTCTCAGCCGCCACCGCTTTGCCGAGGCAGCCGCCCTGCTGCGCGCGGCTATCCAGCTCGATCCCTATTCGCCCTGGCTGCGGAACCGGCTGGCCTGGGCGCTCCACCTGGGTAGTCAACGGGCCGAAAGCGTGGAGCAGGTCCGCAAGAGTATTGCGATCTTTCCTCACCATGAAGGAACCGGCCTCTATGGTTCGCTAATTCTTGCTTTCAACGGAGAGGCTGAGCTCGCCGTCGAACTTGCCCAGGAGCAAGCGCAGCGCATGCCGGACTTCGACATTGCCATCGCCGCCCACGCATACGCGCTGGCCTGCCGGGGCCGTCAGGAAGAGGCGCGCGCCATCCTCGAGCGGATGCAATGGCTCAGCCGCGAGCGATATCTCCTGAATACGTTCCTTCCGGCGGTTTATGTCGCGCTCGGCGACCTCGATGCAGCCCTCGCCGAACTGCGCGTTGCCGAAGCGGCGGGCTGCCCTTGGTTCTTCCAGATGCTGGCCGACCCGCGGCTGCAACCCCTTCAAGGGCGCGCCGAGTTCGAGCAGATGCGGGGAATCCTCGCCGCCATGGAAGCCGAAGCGGCGCAAAATCCGCAGCCGGAAGGTTGAATAACCTAATCAGCTTGGGTTACAATAGGAATAAATGGGCTCGATCCGGTTCAGCGGCGTGAGATTTGCAGCCTACACGATGGACCACGAGCCTCGTCACGTGCATGGATTCTATGCTGACGCGGAGGTGATCGTAGATCTCCGCCTGGACGGCAAGGTGTCGCTCGCGAACAGAACGGACTCCATCCGGCCAGGCAACGCAAGCAAGTCGGACGTTCGACATGTCCTGACAACAGCAGCAAAGTATTTCAACGAACTGGTATCTTTTTGGGAGAAGCATCATGGCTGAGCATAGAGTCGTCACAACCGACGCCGAAATCGAGGCTGCTCTGCGACAGGCAAAGCTCCACGACAGCGACCCGCGCGCCCAGACCGTCGAGCACATTCCCGCGCTCAAATTGCTCATCGTAGGACTCAGCAACGGCCGCCGACTCGCCCTTCCCGTCGAGGACGTCCAAGGGCTGGGCGACGCCACGCACAAGCAAATTCAAAACTACGAATTGCTCGGACGCGGAACCGGCATCAGCTTTCCAGACCTCGACGTGGACCTCTACGTTCCCGCCCTGATCGAAGGCGTCTACGGAAACCGCCGCTGGATGGCGCAGTTGGGCAAGAAGGGCGGCAGCGCCAAAACCGAGGCAAAACGCCGTGCGGCGAAGGCCAACGGCGCCAAGGGCGGAAGGCCAGCAAGAGCCGCCGCGGCCACCGCCTGATCGAAGCACCCCCGCGTGACCCGCATCACACGGCTACCCTTCCCAACTGCTCGATAATCGTGAAAGATGGCCATCGGTGTCCCCGTGCCTTGGCGTGCAACCCGTTTTCGCGTCCCGTCACCCCAGGTCGCGCCAGGACAAATTGCCGATTTCCTTGGCCCTATCGGAGTCGTGCCTGCATGTACAGAATTGTCGAAGCCCGCAGCGTCGGCCTCAATATCAAGCAATTTGTCATTGAGGCGCCGCGCATTGCGCGCAAGCAGAGGCCGGGGCAATTCCTTATTCTCCGCCTGCACGACAAGGGCGAACGCATTCCGCTCACCATCAAGTCCTCCGACTCTGAAGCAGGCACGGTCACCATCGTGGTGCAGGGCGTCGGCAAGACCACCTCGCTGCTCAACTGCCTGGAAGCGGGCGACTTCATCCTCGACATCGTCGGCCCGCTCGGCCGGCCCTCTGAGATTGAGAACTACGGCACTGCGGTGATTCTGGCCGGCAGCGTGGGCACGGCCATGGCGCTGCCTACAGCCATCGCCCTCAAGCAGGCCGGCAATCATGTCGTCTTCATTGAAGGCGCGCGCAACCGGGAGATGGTGGTCTTTGAAGACGAGGTGCGCCAGGCCAGCAGCGAGGCCTACATGATGACCGACGACGGCAGCTACGGCGAACAAGGCCTGGTGACCAAAAAGCTCGACGAGCTTCTCGCCGCCGGGCGCAAGATCGACTTCGTACTCGCCGTCGGTCCGGTACCCATGATGCGCGCCGTGGCTCTGATCACCGCGCCTCTGGGCATCAAGACCATGGTCAGCCTCAACTCCATCATGGTGGACGGCACCGGCATGTGCGGCGGCTGCCGCGTGCTGCTGGGCAACACCAGCAAGTTCGCCTGCGTAGACGGGCCGGAGTTCGACGCCTCGCTGGTCAACTTCGAGGTCCTCATGCAGCGCAACGCCATGTACCGCAACAAGGAGTGCGAGTCGCTCAAGCGCTTCGAGCGGAACAAGGAAGACGCAGTTGCCGAGCTACGTGAAGAACTCGCTGCCGTGGAGGCGAATCGTGACTGAGACGCGCCCGCTGCCCCGCTCCGCGATGAATGTGCTTCCGGTCAAGGAGCGCATGAAGATCGCGCGCCGCCTCATGCCGGAGCTGGACGCCCGTGTACGCTGCCGCAACTTCGAGGAAGTGAATCTCGGCCTCAATGTGCTCGATGCCGTCACCGAGGCCTCGCGCTGCATCGAGTGCGCCAATCCCGGTTGCGTCGTCGAGTGCCCGGTCGGCGTGCAGATCAAGCGGATCGTGGCCCTGATCCATGCGGGCGACTATCTGGCCGCGGCGGCCAAGCTGCGCGAGGACAACGCGCTGCCCGCCATCACCGGCCGCGTCTGCCCGCAAGAGAATCAGTGCGAAGGCGGATGCGTCCTGGGCAAGAAGGGCGCGCCTGTCGCCATCGGCAATCTGGAGCGCTTCGTCGCCGACTTCGAGCGCACGAGCGGCCAGCTCGGCCTGCCCGCCAACGCACCGGCTACGGGAAAGAATGTAGCCATCGTCGGCAGCGGCCCGGCAGGGCTTTCGGCTGCCGGAGACCTCGTCCAGAAGGGCCATCGCGTGCGCGTCTTCGAGGCTCTGCACGAACTGGGCGGCGTGCTGGTCTACGGCATCCCCGAGTTTCGCCTGCCCAAATCCATTGTGAAAGAAGAAGTGGACAACCTGCGCCGCCGTGGCGTCGAGTTCGAGACCAACGTGGTCGTCGGCAAGAGCGTCACCATCGACGAGCTGATGCGGCACGAGCATTACGACGCGGTCTTCGTGGCCACCGGCGCGGGGCTTCCGGTCTTCCTCGGCGTACCCGGCGAGCATCTTAACGGCGTCTACTCGGCCAACGAATTCCTCACGCGCATCAACCTGATGCGGGCCTACCAGCATGAAGAATACGACCAGCCCGTCTACGACTGCCGCGACCGCGACGTAATCGTAGTCGGCGGCGGCAACACCGCCATGGACGCGGTGCGCACGGCGCGGCGGCTGGGCGCGCGCACGGCCACGCTCGTCTATCGCCGGTCGGAGACTGAGATGCCCGCCCGCGCCGAAGAGGTCAAGCATGCGCGCGAAGAGGGCGTCGAGTTCCGCATGTTGACCGCTCCGGTTGAGTTTACAGGCGACGAAAAAGGCTGGCTCACCGGCGCGCGCTGTGTGCGCATGGAACTGAGCGAGCCGGACGAGAGCGGCCGCCGGCGGCCCGTCGAAATCAAAGGGTCTGAATTTGATTTGCCCGCGCATGTCGCCATCATCGGCGTTGGCACCACCGCCAATCCCCTGATCCAGAGCACCACGCCCGATCTCGCCACCAACAAGCGCAACTACATCGTCGCCGATCCCGAAACCATGCGCACCAGCAAGCCCGGCGTCTTCGCCGGCGGCGACATCGTCACCGGGGGAGCTACGGTCATCCTGGCCATGGGCGCCGGACGCAAAGCCGCTGTGTCGATTCATAACTACCTGACCGACGGCGAGTGGGAAAAAGCAGGGAATAGGGGATAGGAGGACAGGGAACAGAACAATCCGCAAATCAGCGCGAACAGCTGGCTCCAAAAAGCAGCACGGTTGAGACTATCCAGCAAGCATCTCATTGAGAGCGGACTGGATGCGTCTTACAGCCGCAGATACTACGTCGAGTTGTTCATCCGAGACAAGATCGTTCAGGCTCAATACTTCCCATCCTGCCACGTCCCTTGATTCAGCTACCAAAAAGCCGTCATGGTGTCGTGATTGGGGCCAACGAAGATCATACGCGGCACAGAGTAATTGACCCTCCGTGCTCAACATCCCGACCCACAGCAGCCTTCGCTCCCCGAATCTGATTTCGAAGCCATACTCATCTTCAGATTCGTCAAACTCCGTTTTGAGTCTCTTCGCGTTGATCACAAATCCGTTGAATTGCTCGATAAGTGCATCGACTGTGCGGTGCATTTTCCGGGCCAACGAGACAATAACATCCTTGTCGGATCGCTCAATCATTTGCATTTCCTCAGGCCTGATATGAATTGAGGGGAACCTGCGATCGATCAATAGCCGGTATTCCCGAAACAGGGGGTCATCCCTCAGTTCCTCATTGTGCTCGATGAGTGAGACAAGTTCATTCCAGAAGCTGATTCTTGACGCTTGTGGAACAGGGCGAGTAGGCCTCCAACCCACCGGAACGATAAATCTAAGCTTGTCCGGGGCGCCATACCCGCCCGATTGATACCAAGTCGGCTCGCAGGCTCTTTCCGTCTTAACCTCAACATAGAAATCCTCTGAAGGATCCTCAGGGAAGTGAATCTTGACGTCGGGGCGACCTCCTTCATTGAGATCGACTTGGGGTTGTGCAGTAAAGTCGTCTTCGCCTTGTTTCCTTCCTGTGAGAAGGCGGTATATCAGGCCCCGGAACGGCCTTGACCGATTCAGGAGATTACACAGAAGCTGAGAATGCGAGTCTTCCTTCTGGACAATCTTCTCAAAGATGGACGTTTTACTCACCGTTAGAGTATACGCGGGTGGCCTACATCTTGATTCCGAGATGCGGGAGACGATGAGCCTGCGAGTTTCCGTTCTCCGCAACTCCTGATTTTGTGACCTCCCAGGTTTTAGGGATGAGACCTGTAGCACCCGGCAGTCTTACGTGCAGATATATTCTTTGGCACGTATAGTGAAATCTTGCACGTTTTATCGAATCGGTGCATACTATCAATATGAGAACCAACGTCAATCTCGCCGACGACGCCCGCCAGTTCGCGGCGCTTTACGCTTACGCCCGCGGTATCACCCTGGGCGAAGCCATTACAGACCTCATCCGCAAAGGCCAGCGCGCCGCTACCGCTGCTCCTGAGCCCACCGAATTTCTCACCGGTCCCTCCGGCTTCCCCGTCTTCCCGCCCAAGGGCCGCATCCTCACCACGGAAATGGTCCGCCATGCCGAGCTCGACCAGATTGACTAAGCGCAGCTACTTGCCGGACGTCAATATCCTGATCGCACTTACCGATCCGGAACATTCCGGCCACTCGAGCGCCATCGCCTGGCACCGCCAGATTGGAGACGCTCGTCTGCTGCTCTGTCCCTTCACCGAAGCCGGGTTTGTCCGCCTCACCACAATGCCCGCGGTCGGCGGGCGGCAAATGAGCGAAGCGCTCACACGGCTGCGGATGATCGCCGCCCTTCCCAACTGCGAAAACCTGCCACTAGTGGATTCTTGGATATCGCTCATTCAGCCCCTCACTCCCCGCCTGCACGGCTACCGCCAGGTCACCGACGCGCTCCTGCTTGGCCTGGCTATTCGCAGCGGAGCTATCCTGGTTACCCTCGACCGCGCCATCCAGGCCCTGGCCGGCGAGGCCTACGCGGCCAACCTGCTCACATTGGCTTGAATTCCGCTCTTGGGATCAGGAAACGGCCGGTGGTCCACATCTCGATCCTGAGATGGGTGAGACTACCCCAGAAACGCCTGAAAGACATCGTTCGAGAGGAGCTGCCCCTGCGCGGTCAGCCGGACTGTCTTGCCGTTGAAGGCTACCAGCCCGTCCCCGGCGAGTTGCGCGACGGCCTGGAGCGCTGGGGCGACCATTGCCGGGCCAAACTCCCGCTCCACGGCAGCTACATCTACGCCCTGATTCAGCCGCAGACCGAGGAACCAGGCTTCTTCGTGCTGTTGGGCCGGCGTGAGCCACGCGGTCTCGATTGGCTCCGAGCCTGCGAGATAGGCCTTGAGGTCGTCGGTGGTGGTCGAGCGCAGTACGCGTGTCTCCATGGGGTCCGTCGCATCCGATGCGAGCATGGACGAGGCATCGAGACCCAGGCCGAGATAGGGCCTCCGCCGCCAATAGCGCAGGTTGTGCCGCGATTCCATTTCTGGCCGGCAGAAGTTTGAGATCTCGTATTGCTGCAGGCCGGCTTGGGCCAGCGTATCGATTGCCTGGGAGTACATTTGGGCAATTGCATCGTCCGCCGGGACCGACTCCGCATGGTAGCGGAGGCCCCGGGCAAGCACTTCGCGGCCCAGGCGCGAATCTTCGTCCACCTCGAGCATGTAAATGCTGGCGTGGGGAACGCCCGTGTCGATGAGCACATCGAGCGACTCCCGCCACGACGCGAAGGTCTGGCCGGCAAGGCCGGCAATCAGGTCGATGTTGAGGTTTTCGATGCCGGCGGCGCGGAGGCGACGCAGGTCGTTGAGGACCACAGCACGACTGTGCAGCCGGCCGCTCGCGGCTGCTTCGCGGTCAATGAACGACTGGACGCCCAGGCTGATGCGCGTCACGCCTGCCGCGACAAGCGCTCTCAAGACCTCGTCCGCAAGCTGGCCGGGCGCACATTCGACGGTGATTTCCGCGTCCGGCTGGAAGTCGAACTCCGCCCGCATGGCGGCGAAGAGGCGCGCGATCAGCTCTGGAGCCAGCAAGGTGGGCGTTCCGCCGCCGAAGTAGACCGTATCCACGCGGCGCGGCAGGGCCAGGCTCATGCGCGCGGCCCAGGCACGGGCCGCCGCGAGATCCTCGATGAGCCGGTTCACGTAGCGCGCATGTTCGCTGGCCGGATAGACGCCGGAGGCAAAGTTGCAGTACGTACACTTTGACCGGCAGAACGGGATCGAGATGTAAAGACCGAGGGCGTCGCCGGCTGGAGCAACCATAATGAGATTGTTTCATGGGCGTGGGCACGGCCGACGCTAGCGCACTTCCTGATCTCTGTTCCCTGTTCCCTGTCCGTGCAAGAATTGATACAAGGGGGAACGCGGTTTGAAAGCCTGGCCTGTGGTGGGCATTGCCTTGATGCAAGGCTTCCTGTGCCTTGCCCATTGGTTTATCTATCGCACCTGCGTCGTCTTCTGGCGGCCACTGAGCCCCTCGGCGACGCTGGCGCTGGGGACGGCGCTGACTCTGCTGGCCTTCAGTTTCATCGCCGCCGCGCTGCTCGGGTTCAACTATACGAGCCGGCTGGTCACGGCGCTCTACCGGCTTGCCTCGGTTTGGCTGGGGTTTCTCAACTTCTTCTTTTGGGCGGCTTGTCTCTGCTGGCTGGCCCGGCTGGCGCTGGCGCTCGTGGGGTTGCGCGCGGACAAGCCGCTGATCGCCGCAGCGCTGTTCAGTTTGGCGGCCGCGACGGGGATCTACGGCATGGTGAATGCCCGCTTGATTCGCGTCCGGCGCATCCCCATCCAGCTTCCCGGCCTGCCCGCGCCGTGGCGTGGCCGCACCGCATTGGTATTGAGCGACCTGCACCTGGGACACGTCAACGGCCCTGGATTCAGCCGCCGCATTGTGTCGATGGCGAACCGCCTCAACCCGGAGATCGTCTTCTACCCCGGCGACCTCTTCGACGGCGGCAAAGTGGACGCCGACGCCCTGGCCGAGCCTTTGAGAGATCTTGCCCCGCCGCTGGGCAGCTACTTCTCGACCGGCAACCATGACGAGTTTGGCAACGCCGCACACTATGGCGAGGCGCTTGCCCGTGTCAACATTCGCGTTCTGACCAATGAAAAGGTTACCGTCGATGGCCTCGACATCGTGGGTGTCTCTTACGGCGACACCGGCCCCATCCGGCTGCGCGCCTTTCTGGCAAGCCTGCATCTGGTCCCCGGCAGGGCCAACATTCTGCTGAATCACGTGCCAAGCCGGCTGCCCATTGTCGAGCAGGCCGGCATCAGCCTGCAACTCTCCGGCCATACGCACGGCGGACAGCTCTTCCCGTTTACGTGGTTCACGCGCCGCGCCTTCGGCAAGTTCACCTACGGGTTGCAGCGCTTTGGCGGCTTGCAGGTGTACACATCGAGCGGCGTGGGAACCTGGGGACCGCCGATGCGGGTGGGAACGCGGCCTGAGGTGGTGCTGCTGACGTTTGTGTAAGCGTGGTTTCGTACGATAATAGAGGTACGCTTCTGTGGGAGGTTCGCCTTCGCCATCACAGCCTTATCCAGCGAGGAATTCGATCGGGATCCAAGCCGCGCTACGATAGCGGCCAAAGATGGGCCTGTCTTCATCACGGATCGCGGTTGCCACGCCTACGTTCTGCTTACAATGGAGGAGTACCGGAAGATTGCCGGCAATCGGGAGAACATTCTCGACCTATTGGCAATGCCGGACGCCGATCTCGTCGAATTCGATCCGCCTCGCCTGGGCAATGAGTTATGCGAACCGGCTGACTTGTCGTGATGCGCCTGCTGGATTCCGAATCTATGTTTGCGTTGCGCTTCCTGAGGCGTTAGAGCACTGACCAGGCGCTATCTCATCGCCCAAATTCTCTTCGCCAATTGTCGCGCTAAATGGACAATCGCCCGCACTGCGACTGGGAATCCCAAGAATACGTGTGTGACGCGCGCAACAGGAGATTGCCGCCCTCGCGGGTTAGCATGAGGTTTGCCCTTGATTGGGGCATGAATATCTTCATCCAATCGACATTCGGGAGAAAACATTAATGAGCGAGGAATTCGAGGTAAATCAGGGAAAAGACGGTGTGCTCCGCACCCGTCTTCATGGAATCGAGCTGTTGCTGAATTCCCGGCTCAACAAGGGCACTGCCTTTACCGAAGAGGAACGCGACGCCTTTGGCCTGCATGGCCTGCTGCCGCCTCACATCGGAACCCTCGAAGACCAGCGGGAACGCCGCAAACGGGTTCTGGACGGCCGCGACAGCGGCTTTCTGAAGTACAGCAACATGCGCGACTTGCAGGACAATTGCGAAACGCTCTTCTATTCGCTGATCGAACACTACACCGAAGAGCTGCTGCCCATTGTCTACACGCCGACGGTGGGCGAGGGCTGCCAGCGCTTCAGCGAGATCTGGCGCCGGCCGCGGGGTCTCTTCCTCAGCTACACCCAGAGCCACCGCATCGAGCAGATCCTCGCCGACCCGCGCTTCGACGAGGTGCGCTGCATAGTCGTCTCGGACGGCGAACGCATTCTGGGGCTGGGCGATCAGGGCGCTGGGGGCATGGGGATTCCGATCGGCAAGATGGCGCTCTACACGGCCCTGGGCGGCATTCCCCCGGAGCACTGCCTGCCGATTCTGCTCGACGTGGGCACCGACAACGAAGAGCGCCTCAACGATCCGATCTACATTGGCTGGCAGCACAAGCGCGTGCGCGGGGCCGAGTACGACGAATTCATCGAGGAGTTTGTGACCGCCGTCGAGCGCCGCTGGCCCAACATCCTCTTGCAATGGGAGGATTTTGCCGGGACCAACGCAGCCATTTTGCTGAAGCGCTACCGCGACCGGCTATGCACCTTCAACGACGACATTCAGGGAACGGCCGCCGTCACCACCGGAACGCTGCTGGCCGCTGTCGGCGCCACCGGGCGTCCGCTCAAGGAGCAGACCATCGCCATGTTCGGGTCGGGCTCGGCGGGCATCGGCATCGGCGATCTACTGATTGCACGGATGAAAGAGGAGGGGCTGACCGAAGAGGAGGCCCGCAAGCGGATGTATTGCTTCAACCGCTATGGCCTGCTGGTCGCGGGATGCGAGGGCATACGGCCTGGGCAGGAGGCGCTGCTGCGCAAGAGGGCCGACGTCGAGGGATGGAAGCTGGGTGGCTCGTCTTCCGGAGTGTGCGCGATTTCGTTGCTGGATGTGGTGCAGAATGCCGGGGTCACCGTGCTGGTGGGAGTCTCGGCGCAGACCGGCGCGTTTACCGAGGAGATTGTGCGCGAGATGGCCCGGCATACCGAGCGGCCAGTGATCTTTCCGCTGTCGAACCCGACCTCGAAATCCGAGGCCACACCCGCAGACCTGCTGCGCTGGACCGATGGACGCGCGCTGGTGGGGACGGGAAGCCCGTTTCCGCCGGTCGAGGTGAACGGCAAGCTGACGCGCATCTCGCAGATCAACAACTCGTTCATTTTTCCGGGGCTGGCGCTGGGGATACTGGTCTCGCGGTCTACGCGAGTTTCGGACGCGATGATCATGGCCTCGGCCAAGGCGCTGGCCGGCCTGTCGCCCACGCTCTCGGACCCGGAGGCTCCGCTGCTGCCGCCGATAGCCGATTGCCGCAAGGTGAGCCTGGTGGTGGCTGAGGCCGTCGCCAAGCAAGCCATCGCCGACGGGAATGCCGAAGCGGTGGACGATGCCACGCTGAGAGAGCGGCTGCGGGCTTATGTGTGGGAGCCGGTTTATCAGCCGTACGAGCGGATACCGTAAGCGAGATAGGCGGGGCAACTTCTCTTATAGCCTCACTCAGTGTCCACTCCGCTCGTGCCCCTTTTCCAGCGGCTCGGGCGGCTGTTGCTCCACGCGCTTTTGGCCACGCTGGCCGAGGATGAGCATGGTCAGGCCGAAGGCTAGCAGAACCAATCCCCACCAGAGATTCGCGTTGATGCCGAGGCAGCGGGCGTAGAGGGCTTGGTTGCCGTCGGTCTTGAGGCCAAAGAGGGTGAGGATCATGCCCACCAGCGTGAACATCAATCCCATCGGAATGCGCAGATCGAGAATCATCGTCAACCCCTCCAACTCAGTAAAAGAAAATGTTGATGGCAACCGC
>JBEKPI010000062.1:0-16993 GCA_049520855.1 Occallatibacter sp. | reverse complement strand
GGCCGACCAGCACCATCACCGACGAAATCGCCCCCGGCCCGGCCAGCATCGGTATTCCCAGCGGCACAATGCCGGCGTCGTCTTTGGCGGTGGCCTCTTCGGCGTCGCCGTGAGTCTCCTGGGTTGGTGAGCGCTTGGCTTGCAGCATATCGAGGCCAATCAGCAGCAGAATCATCCCGCCGGCTATCTCGAACGCTGGCAGCGTGATGCCGAAGAGACGGAAGATCAGTTGGCCAGCCACAGCAAAGCTGGTCAGCACAATGAAGCAGGTCAGCGCGCCCTTGCGGGCCATGCGCTTGCGCCGCACCGCGTCCGCGCTTTCGGTAATCGCCAGAAACGATGGAATCGCCGCGAACGGATCGACCAGAAAGAAGATCGAGCTGAGCGCCAGCACCGAGAAGCGCACCAGGGGCGCGCTACTCAACTCGTTCAGCGCCATCTCGGCTGGGCTGGTCCAGATCATCTCTTGAGGCTAGTACAATTCCCCCTCGGGCCGCCAGGGGGTGGGGATACAGAAGGTGATTATCAGCAAGCCCTCTGCGGCCATCCGGGCGCTAGCCTTGAACTGCCTGCGCCCTTGTCGCAAAGGCCCAGTGATCGCCCAGGCCGAAGTTGACCATGGAGCAGCATAGAATCGCGATTGCGTTCGATGCGAGGACCGGCAGGCGCGCCTCAACGACCAGAATACGCATCAGCGCGAGATTGCCCAGCATCGAAACCAAGCCATTGGAAAGATGAAACCGCATCAACGGAACGAGCAGCGCGGGAGCCGGGAGCGCGGAGCCGTCCCTGCGGTCGCGCCAGGTGTAGCGCAGGTGCCAAACAAAGTTGTGCAGCAGCGTAATCTCGACGGCCGCGGCCGATGCAATCATATAATGCACCGGCGCCCAATGGTTGAAGAGAGCGAGCGAGGCAAGCTGCACAACCATTCCCATGGCTCCCACCAGATTGAATTTGCCCCAACGGATGAAGGTCTTCACGGCAAAGGCTCTTCGCGATAGAGTTCAGCGGTATGGCGCAGGGTGACGCCGACCGCCATTGCGAACATGCCGACGGCGGCGGTCGCTCCTCCGAAATCGAAGAGCAGTATTTTGTGCCCGAACAGCGTCGCATACGGATTGCGCAGCAGCGCCAGGTTGCCGGCGATCAGCAGAAGGCGAATCTCTGTGGGGCCGAAGATGCCTTGCGAAAGTTGAAAGCGAGACAGGGTGTAGGTGGCAAGATAACTCTCGCTCGACAGCACGAGAAACGCCACCAGCATTGCGATGGCCGTTGCCCAGTGCAGCAATCCGGAGCAGCCGAGGCCGCACATCAACGCGACGGATCCAAAGATGTCTACCATGTGATCCACGTAGAAGCCGTAGCGCGGACGCTCGTGATGGCGCACACGGGCCAGGGTTCCATCGAGGCTGTCTCCGAGCCAGTTGAGAGCCAGGCAGAGAATGACCAGAACCAGAGCGCGGCGATCATAGCGCGAGAGCGCATAGCAGACGCCAGCGCCAACCTGCGCGGCCAGGCCGAGGAGGGTGAGCTGGTCGGAGGTGAGCCACATCGGCGCGCGTGCGGCCATCCATTGCAAAGCGCGCTTCTCGATGGAAGCGGTCAGCGCCTGGTTGACGCGGCGGGCGGGGGAAAATGCCGGTGCTTTGTTCGTTGTTGCCGATTGCGTAGCCATGATTGTGTCCTTTCTTGTTGCGGGGTTCGTAGTGGCTTTCAGCATTGGAATGACCCCAAACTGTAGCGGTTCAGTACAGACTGCCTCGTTTGCTACAATTCTCAGAAGAGAACCCCATGCGCAAACAATTGGAGGCAATCGGCCTTGCGGGCCTGACTCTGATGGTCTGGATCACTGGGCAGGCGCTCTACGGGCCAGCCCGGCTGCCGGATCGCATCCCAACCCACTTCGACGCAGCCGGCAACCCCAACGGGTGGGGCCCGGCCTTTTCACTGCTGTTTCTGCCGCTGGTGGCCGTGGTGATCTATTCGTTGATTTCGGTAATCGCCCGGTTTCCCGCACTCTTCAATTACCCGGTGAGAGTAACTGAAGAGAACCGCGCGCGCCTGGAGGCTCTGACCATCCGGATGCTGGCCTGGCTCAAGGTTGAGTTGGTCTGCCTATTCGCCTGGATTCAGTGGTTTATCGTCCGGTGTGCCCGCCAAGCCCACGGCACTCTCTCTCCAGCAGTCGTGGTGTTGTTCCTGATCGCGGTCTTCGGCACAGTTGGTTGGCACATTTTGGCCATCTTCCGCGCGGTGCGGCCTGAATGACCCTCCTATCTCCGCAGTGCGCGGCACGTCGCCCGCAAGGTGAACTCGAGCGATTCGCGGGGAACGCTCTGAACAAACGGCCCAATCGCCCAGCCGAGTCCGGTTGGAACGGAACGCGTGAGCGAAACCGACTCGATCTGCATATACAGCCCGCCGTCGCGCTCCTCGTAACTCCAGTAGGTGTTCTGACGCCATAGAAAGCCGTGGTCCTCGCGTGAGGTCAGCGCGCGTTCCTGGGGTGTGCCGGGCGCGTCGATCTCGGAAATTCGCGTACTGCGCGAGATGCTGGTTCCGTGCCGCGCGTCGAGCCGCCCAAACGCGATCTCGTAAGTCGTATCCATCACCACCGTGATAACGTGCTGCTGGCGCACCCGCATCATGGCCTGAAGACGATCGCCCTGCTGCGCGAGGACTCGGGCCTGGAGAACCTGTGGGGAAAAGTGCTGAGGATACGCGTTGAAGTCCTTCATCAGCCGCTCAAAGTCCGAGGCTGTGGCTCCGGGGGCAAACGCGGTCCCGCGCCAGTGGTGCAGCATGGCTCCGGGCAAATCCGCGCCGCTGGAAGGCGTGAGCTGTTCGACGATCAGCTCCCCTCGCCGCAGGCGGGTCTCGGTTTGGGCAGCCGAATCCGCCGGAATAAGAAACGTATCTAGCGATGAGTGCTGACGGGTGAGGCGCGTCTCAACTTCAGCGGTATACCTATTGAAGGCTGCAACTGCCGCGGGAGCGGGTTCCGCTGCAAAGCAGCCGGGTGTGGCCGCCAAGGGCAACAGGATAAGGAGCCATCGTAGCTGGAAGAATCTTCGCGGTTTTGAGGATCGGCGTTGCATCATGAACTCGACCTTACTCGACCCCTCCAGGCGAGGCAATGCATGGAACCTCATCTGCCGGAGAATGTTTCTCGCTCGGCAACCGATTGCAGCAATTGGACTTTGGAGAAGTTGTACTTTGCCGAACAGCCTCGTATCGGATTTGTCATCGGATACACTGAACCAAAGACGATGACCGACCCACAGCCAGCCCGGCGCTATCGCTTCGGAGCCTTTGAGGCAGACGCCACCACGGGAGAGCTTCGCCGGCAGGGGGTGCGCATCAAGTTGAACGCACAGCCCTTTCAGGTGCTCTTGATGCTGTTGGAGCGTCCGGACGAACTGCTGACGCGGGAGGAGATTTCGCGTGAACTGTGGCCCGACGGCATTTTTGTCGATTATGAGCACGGCGTGAACTCGGCGGTCAATCGCATCCGCATCGCCCTCGGAGACAAGGCCGGCCATCCGAGATTTGTCGAGACCCTGGCCCGGCGCGGCTATCGCTTTGTAGCTCCCGTTGAACGAATCGCCCTCGGCGAGAATCCGTTGCCCGCGGTGCCCGAGCCTCCGTCCCCGATAGCGAGAGACCAAGCGGCAGCTCCGGCAGAGTCGTGCAGCAAACATCGCAGACCGATTTTGGCGTCTCCGCAGGAGCTTCCGAAGGCGTCCTATCCCGTTGTGCAGACGTTTTTCGTCCTGATGCAGTTCATGTACCTGGGCTTCTATGTCGGGGCGCTGGCAAATCTGGCGGAGATCGAAGATCTCTTCTCGGCCCTGCCGAAGGCATCGCTGGCGCTGAATCTGCTGATTGTGACGGCGGCGATCCTGATTCCTGTGCGCGCGTTCGTGCTCTCCGCCACGCTCTTCCATGCGCCCGGAGTGCGTGGGAAATTTCTCCGGCTTTGGCCGTTCTTGTTGCCGCTCGATGTGCTCTGGGCGCTTGCGCCCTTCCTGCTCTTGCACCATATCAATGTCGGTCTGGCGCTGGCCTGCATGACGCTGCTCGTCTATTCCCCCTTTGCTCAGCGCTCGCTGGTGCTGATGGGCGCGGGCGGGGTGAAACAGGAAATCTCAGCGGCCGCTCCCTGAGCTTGCCGATGTGCCGGCCGGCACGCGCGGCTACTCGCCGATCTACAATATGTGCTTGCTTCCTGAAGCCCAACGCGACCGCTTTGACGTGGTGCTGGTGTCGCCGCGCAATCCGCTTAATATAGGAGCGGCGGCGCGGGCGATGGTCAACTTCGGCTTTCGAAGGCTGGCGGTGGTCGCGCCTTTTGAGCCTACGTGGCGCGAGGCGCGGTCGGCTGTTGGAGCGCCGAAAGTGCTGGCGACTGCCGCGGAATCGGCTACTTTGGCCGAGGCTGTGGCGGATTGCACGCTGGTCGTCGGCACTGGAACGCTGACCTATCGCAAGCCGGAGCAGCCGGTGGTTGCTCTGCCGCTGCTGGCGCCCCTGGTGAGGCGGGAGTTGGACGGAGGCGGGCGCGTGGCCCTGGTTTTCGGCTCGGAAAAACATGGGCTTACGCGGGAGGATCTTTCCTGGTGCCATGTTCTCGTGGAGATTCCGACCGATCCCGAGCAGCCTTCGATGAACCTGGGCCAGGCGGTGGCCGTTTGCCTGTATGAGTTGGGCGCGCGGGCTTCCATGCAGGAGAGTTTGACCGGGGCTGAAGCCCCCATCGATTCTGTCGGCTTTATGCGGGGGTTGAAACCCCCGCCTCCCTCCGAATTGAGTTTTTCCGCCTCCGGGAGTCTAGAGTTGCTGGCCGAGGTGGTCGAGGAGGCGATGCGGGCGGCTGGCTATTCGCCCGAATCCATGCAGGCGGCCAACCGGCACGACCTGCGGCTGCTGCTGCGACGGCTCAGCCTATCGGAGCCGGACACGCGCCGCATTCTCGGCCTCTTTCGCCGTATGCTCTGGCGGCTTAGAGCGAAACCAGAATGACTATGCCCTATTGAGTTTCGTGGAGGGTTGCCGCTCCCTGTTGGTCGCGTCAACTTGAGTGCTGTGGTTTCGAGAGACACCAATTCTGGTTCCGCTGAGGCGCTCCCCTGGCCGCGGCGAGCAGGGCGATTGAGTACGTTCGCGCAATTCCTTTCGACCGCGCAAGCAAAATCCTGATAGAGTTCGCTCAAGGGCTTTCTCTATGCGCGTGGCTCCCCCTCGGTCTCACCTGCGTCTTCCGGCGGCTCCGATGCGGCTTGGCGAATTCGCGCGCCGCGCCGCGCTGGCCTGCTGCGCCGCGCTGGCGCTGATTCTTTCCGCACAGGCGCAGCAGGCCGCGACGCCCGACCCGGCCGGTGCACCGCAGCAACCTGCGGCCACGACGGCGCAACCCGATGGCGCACAGCCGCAGACTCCGGTCACCCCGGCGGGGGCAGCGCCGGCAACGCCTGCTGCTCCGCAACCAGCCACGCCTACGACTGCGCCAGCGGAAGCGCCGACTGCTCCGCCTCCGGGCGCTCCTGCGGAGGCAGTTCCGGCCGCCCCAACTCCGGCCGCGCCTGCTGTTCCGCCTCCCACCCCGCCGCCAGCCGCCGTCCCAGCGGCAAATGCCGCCGACGATGCCCAGTCCGGCGGCATCAGCGAAGAAGAGCTGAGGCAGCTCGTGGTCGGAAAGGCGCTCTACCTGCGCGGCGGCTACCTGGACAACTCGCTCACCTTCGACGAGAACGGCCGCATCATCGATCGCTCCCCGCAAGGCTCCTATACGCTCAGCGCCATCGAGATCGACCGCGTGCGCCTGAAAAAGCACAAGCTGGAGATGGAAGGCATCCGCTACGGCCTCCACTTCGTCGGCCAGCTTGCCTATGAAGACCCGTCCAAGGCCGTCGACCGGGTCAGAATCACTCCTCAAAAGAAAGTGGTCAAGATCACCATCGACCGGGAGATGGTGGTGACGCCGAAGAAGAAAAAAGAACCGAAAGAGGCCAAGGAACAGGGCAAGAAGGATAAGGAGACCAAGGCTGCTGCTCCGGCGGCTGCCGCGACCGCCCCTACAGCCACTGCGTCTGTGCCGTCGGCAACTGCAACAGCGCCCGTCGCCGAGCCAGCCGAAATGAGCCCTGCCGACCAGTTGAAGGCCGACCTCGCCGCCGCGCCCGAGGGTGACCGCCCGGCCGACCCCGACAGCGTGACCACCACTATCTCGCCGGCGCACGCCGCGCGGGTACTCAAGGATGCTCTCGACAAAATCTTCGCCCAAGGGCTGGACGATCGCATGATGGCCGCCATGCCCGACTTCTGGAAGCTCTACTACCAGGCGGTGGCGGAAAAGGCCGACTACCGTCCCAAAGACCCGGCCATCCTGCGCCAGAATACGGTGGACCAGAAGGCGCGCCTGCTGGGCACCTTCGAGCCGGAGTCGAATGAATTCGCGCAGGCCAACGGGGTGGCCGGCATGGCGCTCTACCACACGGTCATCGGCGCCGACGGCAAGGCGGGGGAGATTGCCGTGGGCCGGCCCATCGGCTTCGGGCTGGACGAGAACGCCGTCGCCGCCATTCGCAAGGCGAGCTTCCAGCCGGCGGTCAAAGACGGCAAGCCCGTCCCGGTTCTGCTGGACCTGGTGGTGCAGTTTCGCATCTTCTCGAAGCGAACGGCGGTGGCCAGCCAAGCTGAGCCGGTAGACAAGCCGGCTGAGCCGGCGCTACCCGGCCCCTACAGCGTGCCGCATCCGTAAGACAGCGGTCTGACAGACGGTAGGGCAGCGTAGGACAGGCCGATTTTCCGCAAGAAGCGTCTTACGGGCCGTCTTACGGCTTAGATTTGGCACTGCGGTTGCGGGAGGACACGCGCTGTCGGCGTTCTGTTCAAGGCAAAGGCTGCCAGAGCTCAACTCGGTTGCCTTCCAGATCCCATATCCAGGCAAAGCGCCCGTAGGAATGATCTTCGCGGTGGGGATCGACGCGCACCCCGGCGGCAGCCAGATCGGCCAGCAACGGGTCGAGATCGTCGACGCGGAAGTTGACCATGAAAGACTGCGGTCCGTCGCCAAAGTAGCCAGTGTTTTGCGGGAAATGGGCAAAGACGGTCGTTCCGGCCGACTCCGGACCTTCAAAAACCATCGAACCCCCTTCTGCCGGCCTGATGCCGAGATGGGCGGCATACCAGGCGGAGAGGGCCTTGGGATCCTGCGCCTTCAAAAAGACGCCTCCTACGCCAACAACTTTGGCCATTGCTATTCCTCCTGGCGGATGATCTCTTCGAGCTTGGGTTTGTGCTTGGTGTCGCGGCCGGTGCGCGGCTCGGTGTCGATCACGCGCGCCGGTTTGGGCTGGCCCACGCGCTCTCGGGCGTTGGCCTTCACCGCCTTGGCGGCCGAAAACTTACCTGGCTTGCGTTTGCTCATCGCAAACCCGAGTATGCAACAGAATCGCCGTCTTTGCCAGTCTCCGGCGCCCGTTTCGCTGCTGGAATCGAGCGCTGACGGGTCTGTCTTACAGCCGGCGCGGGTTTGTCTTACGCTCGCCTCGCGCATGTCTTACACTGAAAGAGATGGCCCGGCGACAAGCCCTTGTCGCCGCGGCAGAGAGCCGGCAAACCATGGAAGAGCGCGATTTTTTCAACGAAACCACCGAACAGCGCACCCACACGCTGACCTGCCCCAAGTGCGGGCAGGCGGGCGAATACAAGGTCACCTGGGTGGTCCGGCGCAAGCGTGCGCAGTTGCCTCGCGGCGCCGACGAGCGCGACCGGGCCAAGTTCGCCAAGGCCCAGTCTTACATGGTGCGGCGCGACGAAAAGCTAGGCTGCTCCAACATCCGCTGCCGCAAGCCCTTCGAGATCAATTCGCTCCAGTCGGTGGCGTTCCTGAGCGAGTAAGGCTCGAGAACCTGCGCAGCGCAAGCAGCCAGTGAGCGTCCGTCTCGCCCCGCAAGTCCTCAATTGGCTGCGTTCCAAAGGCGAAGGCCACCTGACCCGCATCAACGATATTCTGTCCAACCTGATGGATGCCTAACGCCGCATCGGGTCGGGGAGATAGAGCGATTTCTTACGCTCCTGTCATCCCTGAGGGGTTGCCTTTTGCGGTTCAAGGTCTCAGATTAGCGGTTACTCTCCTATTTCGAGCCAATACAATTGGCTCCAATGACGGCTCACTTGAATCTGATCAGGTCGCTCGCGCAGGCTCTTGTGGAACTCACGCCATCGCAGCTCGATTGGGTTGGCGCGGTAATCCTGCAGTTTCATCTTCCTCATGAGTTTAGCCGGAAAGAAGATTCGGATCTCGTCACGCCTGCCGTTCTCGAAATGTTGGGAGATGCGCTGCGCATACACCATGCGTTCAGCCGACAGGCATTGAGCAAGGACCGTTTTGAGTTCGCTTTGGAGAGATCACTGACCCGTGCAGGAATTCAAGCGGAACTTGTCACAAACAGGACAAATCGAGGCCACGATATCACAATTCTTGGAGTTCCCGTGAGCCTCAAGACGCAAGCCGACGCTGGCATTCGCGCCGATTCGCTGCACATCAGCAAGTTCATGGAACTTGGGAAGGGGCCGTGGGAGTTGCCCCTTCTTCGTCACATGTTCCTTGAACACATGAGCAGCTACGAGCGAATTCTGCAATTCCGATGTCTCATGCCGGGGCCAGTTGCTTATCTCTATGAGCTTGTGGAGATTCCGAAGAATCTGCTGTTGGAAGGCGCGAATGCGGAACTGGTTGCCCAAGCAAGCAGCCGACAAACTCCCAAGCCGGGCTACGGATATGTTTATGACGCGGAAAGAAAATTGAAGTTTGCACTCTATTTCGACGGTGGGACAGAGCGCAAATTGCAGATCAAGGCGATCAGGAAGGAATTATGCACGATTCACGCGACCTGGCGGTTCGAGTCAGCGCCCCTTGAGCAGTCTATTTCTGGCTAGGTTCGCATATTCCTCACTTATCTCGATGCCTGTGCACTGACGTTCAAGTTCATTGCATACCACGCCGGTCGTGCCAGAGCCAAAAAATGGATCAAGTACTCTGTCGCCGGCTCGTGACCCAGCTGCCACACAGAGCCGCGCCAAAGACCTTGGAAAAACAGCAAAATGCGCGCCTGCGTACGGCTCAGTGTTGATATTCCATACACTACGCCTGTTCTTTCGCCTCTGACCATGGTCTAGCGCGGGCTCCTGAACGGATTCGTGATCATAAAAGTATTTCTCTGACTTCGAGAAGAGAAAAACATATTCGTGCGAGCGCGTCGGACGGTCCTTTACAGACTCCGGCTGACAGTTGGGTTTGTTCCAGACCATATCTGACCGCAGGTACCATCCATCAGCCTGTAAAGCAAATGCAATTCGCCATGGTACCCCAATCAAATCCTTGGGCTTCAGTCCTATGGGCGTTGGCGCGCGGTAGGACATTCCGCGGCCCTTGTTTTTTGCATCGTCATCTCGCCAGGTTCTTCCGCCGCTTGTATAACTATCGCCAATGTTCAGCCAGAACGTACCGTCAGCGGCGAGCGTCCGGCGCACTTCCCTGAAAACCACAACCAGGTTGGCAATGTATTCGTTCACATCCATTTCTGCGCCGATCTGGCCCTGCACTCCGTAATCCCGGAGGCCCCAATAAGGCGGAGAGGTGACTACTGTTTGAAACAAGCCGTCAGGAAAGCCAGTTAGAATACGGCTCGCGTCGCCCACGAGAACCTCGCACAGATTGCGAGGATTCTGGGCGCAATCAGGCTGAAACTCGTCTTCTAACTCCGGAAACAACCGAAGAACCTTGCCCATGCCTCTATTCTACTTTGCGGAGGAATTTGCTTCCGAACTTTTTATGCTCCTGCATGTGGACAATTCGGATTCAGGAATGTCGCGCGAATCCATCCGAGGTTCGGAATCACGGCCCATTGCTTGGCCGGGCTTGCATTGTGTCTCAATAGAGGCGTTTGCGATTTCCTGGAAAGCATTTTTGCGCGGGCGGTGTTTGGCGGCCACGCGCAAGGTGCGAGTTGAGGATGGTCGGGCGTGCGCTGGCCCACGCCGCAGGCGTTTGCATATAATTACCGTCTCCCGGCGCAGAATAGAAGAATGATCACCGACCAGAGCCGCGGGCCTTTCCTGATCCCTGTTCCCTGTTCCCTGATCCCTATTCCCTGCTTTTACCCCCCACCCCCCTCTATTTATTTTCAGAACCTTGCAGATAATTTATATTGCTTGGAATCAATACTTTACAAAACAATCCACCCGTAAAAATACCATCATGTGATACTTTCGGGGCTTTTCGACCCCGAAAAAGCCTCATTTTCCCGCCCAAAAGCCCGCTTTTTACGCATTTTTCCGCCCTCTCTCGTTAAGAATCGCCATGCCGCGTGTCATCCCGGCCTGATCGATGCCAAGCTTGCCAAAGACTCCAGCGCCAAGCTTGCTCACACCCGAATCCGCACTGCGCAGCGCCTCCCGCTCTACCCGCCCGTGTGTTCCCAACTGCCGCGATACCCCTGCCATTTTCCCTGCACCGAACTCGTACTCCCAGCGAGCCTGCTCAAAAGGCTCCGCCTTCGCTCTCTTCGTCAGCCAGTTGGATAGCCGCCATGGGGCCGGGTCGCACATCGCGCGTGAGAGCGACTCTTTCCGGGGAGGTTCCGAGGCTCACTTCGCGTTCCAGGGTGAGAAACTAGAATCCAGAGATATTATCGAGCCACGGGAACGGAGAATCCTTGAAGAAAAATCAACTGATCGCGGGTTTGGCAATGCTGACGGCGCTTGTGGCTTTGATAGTCTATGCGCTGCATAAATATCAAGTTACTTGGCCGAAGTTTGTGGATAGCTGGCAGAAGTTTTTGCACCAATTCCAACAGGCGGAGTGGGGCAAGATCGCTATTGCACTGGGCTGCATCTACGTCTGCTACGCGATCCGCGCGGTGCGCTGGGCGCTGCTGCTCCGCCACATCAAAAAGGTGCCGCTCTTCTCGCTGCTGGGCACGCAGGTCATTGGCTTTGCCGCGATTGCGCTTTTCGGCCGCGTCGCGGAGCCGGTGCGGCCTTACCTGGTTTCCAAGAAAACAAGCCTGACGTTTAGCAGCCAGGTAGCCGTCTACCTGGTCGAGCGGCTGTTAGATGCCGGCTCCATGGCGCTGATCTTTTCATTCGTCATCCTGCTGACTGCCTGGTTCGGTCAAGCGGGTGCGCTGCCCCACGTTGAGGTGATGAAGAAGGTCAGCTACGGCGCGCTGACCACCACTATAGCGGGCGCGATTTTCCTGGTTGCCGTGCGCCTGGCGGGCGGAGTGATGGCATCGTTTTTTGAAAGAGGCTTCAGCGTCGTTTCCACAGGCCTGGGACGCGCGATTGGCGAAAAGATTCGCGCCTTCCGCTCTGGCCTGAACACGCTGCGCACCCCCGCGGATTTTGCGATCGCGATGGCTGTCTCACTGTCCATGTGGGGATTGATCACGGTGGCTTATCTGGAAATCACCACAGCGTTTGTTGCCAATCCGCAACTGGCGGAGATGACACCGGCCAAATGCATGGTGTTGATGGCTTCGAGCCTGGCGGTCAGCGGATTTCAGTTGCCGGTGATCGGTTGGTTCACGCAGATAGGCGTGGTGGAAGAGGCAATGAGAAACTTCTTTGGCGTGGCGCCAGAGGCGGCAACCGCCTGTGCCGCCACACTTCTCGCGGTTGGCTTCCTGGGCATCGCGCCCGTGGGCCTCGTCTGGGCGCAGTTCGAGCATGTCAGCCTGCGCAAGGTAGCCAAGGAAAGCAAACACGCCAAAGAGACACTGATTGCCGCAGAACCGGCAGGCCAGGAGACGCCATGAAGAAGATTCCTGTTGCTTACTCGATTGATCCCGGCGAGATTCTCAAGACGGAGTTCATGGAGCCGCTGGGGCTTTCCAGCTATCGGCTGGCAAAGGACCTGCACGTCTCGGCGCCGCGGGTGAACGATATTGTCCTCGGCAAGCGAGGGATCACGGCCGACACCGCGATGCGCCTCAGCGCTTACTTCGGCGACTCCATCGAGTTCTGGCTTGGATTGCAGATGGACCACGACCTGCGGCTCGCCGTCAAGAACAAGTCCCTGGCCAAGGTCAAGCCATGGGCGCAGGCGGCGTAATATCCAGCGCCGTAACCACCTCGGTCTGCGAAAACCGGATCGTATCCGGCCCCACGGCGCCGCCGGTCATCAACATGCTCATCGCCTGCTCCATGTTCAGGTTGGTCTCGGTGACCTGGGCGATGGGCAGAATCTGCAGGTAGGCCGAGGTCGGATTGATGGCGCAAGGCACCAGGACCGCGGCCAGCAAGTCGCCGGTGGTCGAGTCGGTCATGGTGCGCGTCAGGAATCCAATGCTCTTGTGGCCGGGGCTGAGAAAGTCCACCAGCACCACGCGCTGGCTGGATTCTTTCTTGGCCATCATGCTGTCGATCAGTTGCCGCACCGAAGAGTAGATTTTGGCGACAACCGGCAGCCGCTCCAGCGTGGACTCGAAGAGTTCAAAGGCCTGGCGGCCGACCACCTGCGAGGTGACCCGGCCCACCACGTAGAGCACCACCAGCGTCAGCACGATGGCCAGAACCGATTGCAGCCATGGGTGGTTGAGCCAACCCTCGGGGAAGATCACAGCAAACAACTTGATCGCCGGCATGCCGGCCTTGGCCAGTTGGTCAAGCAGGAAGCTGAAGATCAGGTAGGTGACGAAGAGCGGTCCGATGGTGATGATGCCGGCCAGGATGTTGCGCTGCAGGCTGCGTAGGGCGCGGGCATAAACAGGTTTCACGCGTTACTCCTGTCGAAGAGGATACCCCAGAGGGGCCGCGCCGGTCTGTGCGAAAAGAGAAAATGCCGCCGGCGCCGATTCGCTCGTTCGGAGCAGGCGGGGGTGTGACGCGCGGCATAAACCTCCCGAAGGAGAGTCGCTCCCTATATATTGAGGAAGAAGGGAAGGCCATGAAGGACTCATCCAGTCCAATCTCCGGACATTCGTTGGCGCCGGGGAGCGCGCTGGTCAGCTCATCGGCGCCGGCCGCTCACGTTCGTCCAGTCACGGGATTGCAGCGTGCGGCGGACGCAATGCGGATGGCTCTTCCGATTGTGCAGCGGCTTCTGCCCTTGCTGGATGGCAATGTCGGCTCGGCGGTCTCCAACCTCCTCAACGTACATTCGCCAGCGCCCCCGCCCCCGCCGCCGGTCAACCTTGCACCCATCGAAGATGGCCTTGCCGCGCTTCATGCGCAGCATCGCGATCTGCACAGCCGGGTGCTGGAACAGAATGAATCGCTCAAGCACGGCCTCAGTCTTCTCGAGGCGCAGTTGGAGCTGGTAAGCCAGGCTACCGGCCACAATACCCTTGCGCAACAGGAATTCACGGATGAACTGAAGGCGGTTGGCGATCGAGTCATCGAGATGAACGCCCTGGTCAACAAGGCCAAACTCTTCGCGCTGATTGTCGTGGGCCTGCTGGCCGTCTCCATTGCGGTCAACGTACTCCTGCTACTGCACTTCCGCCACGTTCTACCTTAAATATGCCCGCCAATCCGCTCGGATCTAACCGCTTGAAAGCATTTTTTGGAGCTTTGCATTTTACGGTTAAGAGGTTCTAGGCTGCTCAGAAATGGATAAATATTCGCACCATAAACATTAATTTCAATCATGTAAATAGAACTTTGAGAAGTTTTGCTTACTTTATCCATGTCAGTGACGTTGCATATTGCCATTCGTATTTGCGCAGGGCTAAGATTCGCCCTAGTTGATCCGGGTAAGCTCTAAAATACCCGGCCTGTTGCCCGCTATGCAGTCATTCCTACATTCACAGAGCTTCGCCAACGAGTGGCGCTTTCCAAGGCGCCCAGAGGGAGTTTCTCGTTATGGCATGGTATGCATACTGCCTCGGTGAAAAACAAGCATTTCCTGAATTGGCCCATCATCGCAAACCTATTCCCATGGAATCGGTGCTCGGAGTCAGCGGCAACCAGGTTTTTCTTTACCCTGCCGGCGACCTTGCCGTTATTGTCAGCGAACACAACCCCTGCGAAGCCCTCAACCAGAAATCTGGCGTGGATCATGCGCGGGTAATCGCCGACTGCTTCAGGCAATCCACAGTGCTGCCCTTCCGCTTCGGAACCGTTTTCAACGACGATGAGAGCCTGCGCCGGTCGATTCGCTCGAACCAGCGCCAGTTCCTCTCAAACATCGACAAATTGCGCGGCAAGACCGAGATGCATCTGAAGGTTTTTGTGGACGACCGTTGCGGCCACCCCCTCGACAAGCACATGCCGGCGGATGGAGTGAGCCGGGAGTATTTCACCAACCTGCGCGAGAACGCCGCGCGGCAGCGCGAGCGCCAGACGCGGGCGCGGGCTGTCAGCTTCCAGATGCATCGGCTCTTCATGCCGCTGGACGAAGAGGTGAGCTGCCGTTTGACCGATAGCGGGAAAATGATGCTCGATATCGCGCACCTGATCGACCGCAAAGGCGTGGATCGCTACCTGAACAAATTCGCAACCACCAGCGCCGCGATGCGCGAATGTCAGATGCAGTTGTCCGGCCCTTGGCCGCCCTACCATTTCGTCCTCCGGCTCACTCACGGCAATCATGCCCACCCGCAGACGATGGCGGCGGTTTCTGTTCCGCACACAGTGCCGGTTGCCGCCCCGCCAGCAGCCTTTGCGGAGCCGGTTGGCGCGCTGGCATGAGGTCGGCAACCCATGAAAAAGGCCATCCCGCGTTGCGGGATGGCCTTTTTCCGATGGGTTGCGGCTGGGGCGTTGCTCCGGCCCGGTCTATTTGAAGGAGGTGATGGCGCCGGCCTCGTCGTCGCTGATGTCGAAGACGGTGTAGAGTTTGGTCAACTGCAGCAGATCGTGAACCTTTTTGGTCAGATTGAGCAGCTTGACGTCGGCCTGCTGATTCTTGGCTGTTGTGAAGGCGCTGACCAGCTCGCCCAACCCTGAGCTATCGATGTAGTTAACGTCCCCCAGGTTCAGCAGGATATTTTTGGTTCCCTTGCTGATCAGGCCGCGAATGGCATCGCGCAACTGCACACTGCCCTCGCCCAATGTGATTCGCCCGCTAAGGTCCAGAACGGTGACTCCGTCCACTTCACGGGAAGCAATTGTCAATGCCACGGAAATTCCTCCTTGTTCTCAGTTCGAGAATAACATTGTTGCAGTTGGGGTGGTGGAAAACCCTGCGAGCCGGGCGCTGCGGCGGCGAGAATTGACTCTCATTCGCCGTTGCCCCCGCGCGCGGGAGCTTTATGTTTTTTCGCCAGCCGGCGCCAGATGCTTGACCAGGGTCAACTCGGTTCCGGGATGCAGTTGTCGAAAGTGTACCTCATCCATGAAGGATCGGAGAAGGAAGATGCCGCGGCCGGTGCCGCGCATGAGGTTTTCCGGGGCCAGGGGGTCGGGAAGCGTGTCCGGGTCCAGTCCCTTGCCCTGGTCGGCGATGGTAATCACGAGCGCCGCGCCGGTGTTTTCAAAGGTGGCGGAGATGGTCTTGGCGGGGTCGTATTCGTTGCCGTGCAAAACGGCGTTGACGGCGGCCTCGCGGGTTGCCATGGCCACATGGAAGCGCTCGTCCTCGTCCAGGCCGGCCTCGGCGGCCAGCTTCTCGGCAGCCGCTTCCACCTCGGCGACACTCTCCATGGTCGATTTCAGCGCCAGACTCAGCCGCCCCGCCTTGGCTCCGCTCACGTGAACTGGACCCCGCCTCTCCCGGCGCGAAGATGGGCCGCAGGCCCGCTGGCGCTCGACATCAACCTTGATGGAAGTTTCATGGCTGGAGGCGATTGTGTCAAGATGCGGGGGCGTGGGCACCTGCAGGACAACCATCCTATGGATAGTTCCATTCCGAATTGGAGGAGCCCCCATCCCTGGCACATCCACGGCTGCACATTCGCCGTCAATTGTTCCCGAACGCGCTGGCCTGGTCACGCGCTCCGTGCAAGACGTGCAAAATATGTAGGACGCTCCGCTTCTTGCGGTAGTAGATCAGATAGTCGCCCACCGGAAACCGAAAGACGCCAGGCGCAAGCTCGTCGCACTTCCGGCCCACGAATGGATAGTCGCCCAACAAGGAAAAACGCTCCTCGATAGAGTCAACGATCTTTTCCGCAACATCGACGCTTGCGCGTCGAGCCCAGTAAACGAAAATCTGATCCAGCTCACGTTCAGTCTGTTTGGTGACATAAAATTGCATTATTTTGCTTCGGCTTCCGCGAGCAACTTGCGTCCACGGGCCTTCACTCCGGCCGAGAGCTTGGCAAGCCCTGCGCGGCCTTCGTAAACGGTGTACTCGCCCCGCTCGATTTCACCGATGCCTTCCAGGACCCGCTGACGAATGCGATCGGTCTGCAGGGCCGTAAAATCGGTCAGAACGTCCTCGACGGTAGGGGTGGCGATGCGCAGGGCGCGCTCGTCCGCCTCCTCCATGCGGCGCAGAGCCTCGCGCACCACCTCGCTGGCATTGTTGTAGCGTCCGCTCTTGACCCTGGCCCGCACGTATCCCGCGAGATGGTCGGTGATCGAAACATTCATCTGATCCATAAAATCTCCTCTTGCCGGGAAGTCTATCCCTTGTCAAGAGCTTATCTCCGGCCGAATACACTGTCAAGGATTGACATTAATTGGTGGTTGTGCAGCTTCCAAATGGTGACGACATGGCCAGAGCGCTCACTTCAGGTCAACGCCAGGACCACCCTGGAGTGCTATGACAGCACCCTGGGCGTATCATCGGATCGGGGTGAATTTCAATGGACAACAGATCCTTATCTACGGCCCGATCTTTGCTGCAATACCTGTTGAGTGGGATGGCATGGGTATTTGGCGTGGCCGGGGGGCTTTCATTCTGGGTGGGCGGACGCGCAATTCATGAGGTGATCGGCACGGACCGGGCTTTCGCGGAGATGGAAGGCATCACCCTCGCGCTGGTACTTTTCTTATTGGCTGTGGTGTCGAAGACTTCAGCCGAGAGTGTTGAGAAAGG
>JBEKPI010000061.1:0-17020 GCA_049520855.1 Occallatibacter sp. | reverse complement strand
CGCAGCCTGCGCGATGGCGGCCGGCTGATCTACGTCGGCGCCGGCTCCAGCGGACGGATCGCGGCGCTCGATGCCTCCGAGTGTCCGCCCACCTACTCCACGCCCCCCGGACAGGTGCAGTACATCATGGCCGGCGGACCCAAGGCGCTGGCCTCGGCCGTCGAGGTCAACGAAGATTCCGAAGAACTCGGCCAGCGCGACATCGCCCGCCGCCGCCCCACGCGCAAGGATGTTGTCGTCGGCGTCTCCGCCTCGGGCCGCACGCCTTACGTGGTGGCCGCCGTGGCCTATGCCCGTGCCCGCGGCGCGCACACCGCCGCCGTCACCTGCAACCTCGACACGCCCCTGGCCGCCGCCGCCGATATCGCCATCATCACCGACGTAGGCCCCGAAGTGATCTCCGGCTCCACCCGCATGAAGGCCGGCACCGCCCAGAAGATGGTCCTGAACATGATCACGACCGGCGCCATGACCCGCCGCGGCTATGTCTACGACAACCTCATGGTCAACGTCCACATGCAGAACTCCAAGCTGACCGAGCGCGGCATCCGCATCCTCATGTGCGCCTGCAAGATCGACCGCTCCACCGCCGTCGAGACCATCAAATGCGCCGGCCGCAGCGTCCCCGTGGCCGTAGTCATGCTCAAAGCCCGCGTCGACAAGCCCGAAGCCGTCCGCCGCCTCGCAAAGAGCGACGGCAACGTCCGCCTCGCCATCGAAGACAATGTGCTGGAGCTGTAAGACTGGCGCGACTCAGCTTTTTTCTTTTTGAGGTGCTTTCGCCGACAGCGACCACGCCAATATCCACGCCCCTCCGCCAATCCCCAAAGCAATGAACGCGCTCGACCACTCATCGGGATCGAGCACCTTTGGGTAGCTCGCAACTCGTGGCGCATGAAGCATCAAAAACCACAGCAAAAACATCAGCCCAAGCATGAAGCTCGCCCAGCGATCCATCCGTCTCGCTGCAATGCTCACTCCCGCCGCAATGAAACCGATGGCCGTGACATTGGCCCAGAACCAGCCCCCGCCCGGAATCCACCCCGGCACCAGACTCACAATGAATCCGAAGACAAGGTAATGGTCGATCCCAAATACAATCGCTGAAACAGCAAATAGATAGCGCCCGGAGCCGATCAGCGCCTTCACCGCGCCCTCCCATCGCCCAAGGCTCCCGCCCTCCGAGGGAAGCGTTCCCGCCAACATCAGAGCCGACGCGCCCATGGCCAAAGTTTCAAAGGCGCAGGTGCGGACGCCCACGTCCATTGGGCTTGCGGCGACTCTCAATACTTGCAGAAGCAGATCGCACAGAAGAAACAACACTCCCAGCAAGAGCGCCGCGATCCGCGCGCGGATGTTAGCCACAATGCACACGCTTGCCGCAACCAGCGCAATGCCCGTCAGGTACGCCAGCACGGCATAACTTGGAACCCAGGGAATGACCGGCAAAAACGGGTCGGTGCAGCGGGCGCAGATCAGGTTCTCGATGCCGAAAGCAGCTATCGCAATGGCGAACAAGTACAGGCCTTGCTTGACGATTGTCTCCATAGTTGCAACCTCAATCGAAGCCTAGCACGACTAGCGGCCGTGTCAAGAAGATCGCATCCCCATCCAGCGCCCCGATTTACACTTGAAGATTAGGGGCAACGCAGCCTTCATGGATAAATTCGTCATTCGCGGCGGCAATCCGCTGGTGGGCACCGTTCGCATCTCCGGCGCGAAGAACTCGGCCCTGCCCTGCATGGCTGCGGCGATTCTCACCGAGGACGAGGTCACGCTCGAAAACATTCCCCAGGTGCGCGACATCGAAACCGAGCGGCGTCTGCTGGCGTCGATGGGCGCGGAGGTCGAACTCGGCTATGGCCGCGCACAGCATCGCACCACCATCTGTTGCCGCAACCTCACCGATCCAGTGGCCAAGTACGAGATCGTCAAAACCATGCGCGCCAGCTCTCTCGTTCTCGGCCCGCTCGTGGCCCGCGCCGGCATCGCCCGCGTCGCCTTGCCCGGTGGATGCGCCATCGGCGACCGGCCCATCGATCTGCACATCAAAGGCCTGGAAAAGATGGGCGCAACCATCACCCAGGCCCACGGCTACCTCGAGGCGCGGGCGGAGCGGCTGATCGGCGCGCATCTGGTCTTCGACAAGATCACCGTCACTGGCACGGAAGATCTGTTGATGGCTGCCGTCCTGGCCGAAGGCGAAACGCTGATGGAAAACTGCGCCCGCGAGCCCGAAGTCGCCGACCTGGCCGCGCTGCTCACCGCCATGGGCGCGAAGATTAAGGGCGCGGGCACGTCCACCCTGCGCGTGCAAGGCGTCAGCCGGCTGCATGGCGCGCGCCATCGCATCCAGCCCGACCGCATCGAGGCGGGCACGTTTCTGGTGGCCGGCGCCATCACCGGCGGAGACCTGATTGTGGCCAACTGCAATCCGGCTCACTTGAGCGCCGTCATTGCCAAGCTCGAAGAGGCCGGAGTCCGCGTCGATTTCCTCGGCCCAGACACGCTGCGCGTCCGCGCCGATGCCAAGCTGCGCGGGGCCGGCATCTCCACCGAGGAGTATCCCGGCTTCCCCACCGACATGCAGGCGCAATACATGGCCCTGGCCACCCAGGCCGAAGGCGTCAGCGCCGTCAAGGAAAACATCTTCGAAAACCGCTTCATGCACGTGCAGGAGATGGTGCGGATGGGCGCCAGCATCAAAGTCGACGGCCGCACCGCCACCGTGCAGGGGCCGGCAAAGCTCTCCGCCGCTGCCGTCATGTGCTCCGACCTGCGCGCCTCGGCCTCGCTGGTGCTGGCCGCGCTGGTGGCCGACGGCGAGTCCATCCTCGACCGCGTCTATCACATGGATCGCGGCTATGAGCGCATCGAAGAAAAGCTGCGCGGCGTGGGCGCGCAGATTCGCCGCATGGGCAATGTCTTCGCGCCCAAATCAGATGAAACAAACGGCGATTGAGTTTCGCCGATTGAGTTCGATGGTCTCCCAGTTCTGAAAATCCGGACCTGGTCCACCCGCCGCTGGTGGGCTTTTGGGCCAAGTTCAATTTCTTTGCCGCGGTACTGGGTGTTTCGGCCGGGCCGGTTCCTTTTGCTCTGGTGGCGCTGGCAGTTGCCCTCAGCGCGGTCTCGCTTTACTATTATTTGCAGGTGCTAAAACTGGCTTATGTGATGCCAGGCATTGACGATACGCCCGTCAAGGCGCATCCCGTCACGATGCCGTGCTTGCGGAGATTTGGCGGTCGTGATAGTATCGAGTTGTTTCCCTGCGTTGTTGCAAGGCTGGATTGCGAGTTTCTATCCAGCCATTTGACCCGCCTAGTGGATGGCATGACAAGAAGTGATCCGGCTCACAGGCAGGGTGATACAATCTAGTTCAAATTCAAAAAAAGCCGCCAGAGCGGATTTTTTGATGCATCCGGCTACAAGGGTACGCTGTTGGTGCAATTCAAGTTAAAATGGCAACCGCAACCCCATTAGGGTTGAGTGATTTTTTTGATTATCTGTTTCAATGCCCTTGGCGATTCCTGAGCTGCTCAGCTTCCGAGGTGCCCTCATGGTTTGCCCGAAGTGCCAATCTGAATCATTGTCAGTCATCCCCGCGGAAATTCGCCTCTATCGCAGTACCTCGCGAATTCTCAGCCATCCACCCATGACGCCTTCCCCAGATATCCGGGTTTGCCTGGATTGCGGCTGGTCGGAGTTTTCCGTTCCGCATTCCTGGCTTTCCGCTGGATGGCTGCGTCTGCAAGGCCCACATGCGGGCCCGAATAAGGCGGAAATCGCGCCCTCGCACAGAATCGCCCTGGCTTCGTAGGGCGTAATTTTTGCAGCCTCGCGGCGGCCAACCGGCACAGCCGGACGAGGATGCATGTCTGTGCGCGGGCAGCGGAGCAGGCAAACTCCTGGCGTCCACACGTCAAAAGGCCCCCAGCCGAAACTGGAGGCCGTTGTGCCTGCTTTTGCGCCAAGACGGCTAACGTTAGTACATGCCGGCCATGCCGCAGCCATGGCCGCCGCCTGCCGGAGCGGACTTCGGCTCCGGAATCTCGACCACCAGAGATTCGGTGGTGAGCAGGAGACCGGCAATCGAGGCGGGGTTCCGCAGCGCCGTGCGCGTCACCTTGGCGGGGTCGATGACGCCGGCCTTCATCAGGTCTTCAAACACACCGGTTGAAGCGTTGTAGCCGCAGTGTCCCATATCGGCAGTGTCCTTTGCGGCAGATGTGGGGCACCACAAACCCGCCCCGTTCACGAATACGCAGCTACCGCCAGCTCACGGCCAAATGCCAGCGAAGACCATGCTGAGCGGTCTTCAGCAACACCCGCTCGTAGCTGCGCAGCTCGATCAGCACCGGCTGCGTCTCCGAGCCTTGCGCCGTCGGATTCGCGTCCAAAAACTCGATCAGCGCGCGAACCGTGAGCAACCCCTCGGCGGCATCGAACCATTGCGGCTGTGGCAGTGGCCGCGCCCACAGGGGGCTTTCCGCGCCTTGCTCCAGCAACAGCGCCATCGAATTCTCGTCCGCCGAAAAGAACTCCAGCAGCGGATGCACATCCAGCCGCTCGGCCAGCCGTTCCAGGGCATCTTCGTTGCGGGCCAGGGCGTGCCCGTTCACAAAAATGTCAAACCCCGGATCCTCGCCCTCCACGACAATGTATAAACTTGCGGCCATCCTCTTGAGTCTAGTGGAGTTTGAGCTTGAACGGCGAGAAAATCAACCACCGCATCCAATCCATCACCCGTATGAACAATGTGAACGATACCCGGTGGCGCCACGTGGGATATTGTCTTGCAGTCCGTCGCATCCACCTTTGCCGAGCGCATCCGCCTCTCCGGCGTCGTGTCCGGAAAGACTCATTCGAAGCTGGCCTTGTATCCGTCGCGCCCCTGTTTCGCCGGCCCGCGAGGGGTGATACTCGCGTCGTTCGACTCCCGGCCGACTTGCTAATTCGCTGACTACTCCCGCACGCTAATGCCCAGCGCCTTCATCTTGCGGTAGAGGTGGCTGCGCTCAAGGCCCAGCAACTCGGCGGCGCGGCTTACGTTGTTGCGGGCTTCTTCGATTTTTTTGAGGATGAACTCGCGTTCGTAGGCGTCGCGGGCCTGTTGCAGTGTGGAGAATTCTTCCGTCGAACGCGTGCCGGCCTTGTGGGTCAAGGGAGGCAGGTGCTTGCGTTCGATACGCAGGGCGCGGGGATTGAGGATGAGCACACGCTCGACCACATTCTTCAACTCGCGCACGTTGCCCGGCCAGTGGTATTGGGCCAGCGCCTCGAGCGCTTCTTCGGCGATCTCCATGCGCGGACGGCCGTACTGGCGGCCGAACTCGGCGAGAAACTCGCGCGTCAGCGGCGGAATATCCTTCTTGCGCTCTCTGAGCGGCGGCACAAGGAACGGAACGACGTTGAGCCGGTAGAAGAGGTCTTCGCGGAAGTTGCCCTTGGCGATCTCCTCTTCGAGATCTTTGTTGGTGGAGGCGATGAGGCGGACATCGACGCGGATGGGCTGTGTGCCGCCGACCGGAGTGAATTGCTGATCGTCGAGCGCGCTGAGCACCTTGGATTGCGTTTTGAGGCTCATGTCGCCGACTTCGTCGAGGAAGAGCGTTCCGCCGTCGGCGCGTTCGAGCGTGCCGCGCTGCTCGGTGGGGCCTCCTTGAGCGCCTGGGCTGATGCCCTGGCCGGACGCTCCATAGCGGTAGCCGAAGAGTTCGGCCTCGATGTGCGCCTCGGGGATGGCGGCGCAGTTCAACTCGACAAAAACACGATCGCGCCGCAGGCTCTCGGCGTGAATGGCGCGGGCGATCAGCTCTTTGCCAGTGCCCGACTCGCCGTAGATGAGCACACGGCCGTTGGTGGGCGCCATGAGGCGAATCTGCTGGCGCAGGGCTTTGACGGGGACGCTTTCGCCGGTGAGCACCGAGCCCACGCTGAATTGGCGTTTGAATTCCAGGTTCTCGGCCCTCATGCGATGGGCCTCGACCGCGTTTTTCAGGACGATGAGCGTGCGTTCGAGCGAGAGAGGCTTTTCCAGGAAATCGTAAGCGCCGAGCTTGGTGGCTTTGACGGCGGTCTCGATGGTGCCGTGGCCGCTGACGATCACGACTTCGGGACGCCTTTCGGCGGCCAGCGAGCGCATGTCGGCCAGCACATCTAGGCCGTCGCGGTCGGGCAGCCAGATGTCGAGCAGGACCACGTCGTAGGGCGCGTCCTCAAGCTGCACCACCGCCTCGGCCGCAGTGGCCGCGGTGGCCACGCCATAACCCTCTTCTCGAAGGATCTCTTCGAGCGAGGCGCGAATCTCCGCTTCGTCGTCCACCACCAGAATGTGATTCATCAGAGCGCCCCCCTTGCAGAGTCGGCCATGCCGGTGGTTTGGATGGGCTGGGCGGCGTCGGGCACCGGCTCCGGCAGCGGTTCCATCAGCGGCAGCCGCAGCAGAAAGCGCGCGCCTTTGGGGCTGTTGGACTCGGCGCTCAGGCTGCCGCCATGTTCCTGGACGATCTTGGCCGCGATCGAAAGCCCCAGGCCGGTGCCGCGTTGCTTGGTCGAGTAGAAAGGCAGAAAGAGCCGCTCGCGGATTTCATCGGTGAGGCCATGGCCGGTGTCGGAGACCACGACCTCGACCGCCGCGCCGTCTTCGCTCAGCGAGCTTTGAAGGCCGAGCACACGCAGCAGGCCGCCCTGCATCGCCTCGGCGGCGTTGTCGATGAGGTTGGCCAGGGCGCGGCGGATGGCTTCCGGATCGGCCAGAACCGGCGGCAGGCCCGGCTCGAGGCTGCGCTGCACGGTGATGCCATCGAGCCGCCCTGCAAACAGGGCCAGCGCCTCCTCGGCCACCTGATTCAGGTCGCAGGCGCGCGGCTGCGGCGCGGGAAACTCAGCCAGCGCGGAGAACTGGTCAACCAGCGTGCGCAGCGTACCCACGCAGCCCAGAATGACTTCGCTGCACTTGCGAATGACGGCGGGCGAGTCCGGCTGGTTGCGGTCCAAGTGCCGGCCGATGCGCTCGGCGGAGAGCGCGATCGGCGTCAGAGGATTCTTGATCTCGTGGGCCACGCGCTGCGCCACTTCCTTCCACGCCAACTGCCGCTGCGCGCGCAGCAGATCGGTGGTGTCTTCGACCACCAGCACGATGCCGGGCTGGTGATGGGTCAGCTCAAACCGGGCGCTGGTGATGGCCAGGTGCATGGTTCGGCCACTGGCATGAAACTCCATCTCCGTGAAGGCCGCGCCCATGCGTTGGCCGCGGCGAATCACGCCGGCCAGATCGCCCGCGCACTCGGCGGGGAAGAGCGTCGCGATCTTCTCGCCGCCCAGGCCAACGTCCACGCGCCTGCCCAATAGCGCGGCAAAGGCGCGGTTGGACTGAAGAATCGTGCCTGCGCCGTCCAGCGTCACCACGCCCGAGGGGATCGTCTCGACGATGGTCTCCAGCTCGCGGCGGCGCTCTTCGATGGCCAGGTTTGCGGCGGAGAGTTGCGCGGTTGAGGTTTCGGCCAACTGCCGGCTGGTGTCCAAATCGGCCGCCATGTGGTTGAAGGCCCGCACCAGTTCGCCCATCTCCCCGGTTGCGGCTAGCTCCACGCGATGGTCGTATTTGCCCGTAGCGATCTCGGCCATGGCCACGCCCAAACCTTCCACCGGGCGCGTGATCTGGTTGGAGAGAAACCGCGCCACCCACACGCTGCCGAACAACACGATGACTGTGATAAGCAGAAGCAGCAGGGAAAAAATTGTGCGCAGGCGTTTGCGTGAGCGGTAGAGATCCCCATAAATAGCGGCTCCGGAGCGAATGCGTGCCGTGGTTTGGCTGAGTCCCTGCGGCATGGGCAGCGCAGTTACCACCACCTTTCCCGAATCTGTGGTCGATATGCCTAGCGCGTAATCCCGGCCTGCCACATTGATCACCGGCTCATCGTTGCGCCGCGCCGAGGCCAGCAGGCTTCGAGAGAACGGCCCATGCAGGGGAATGGCTGCTCCGCGCTCGCCTTTGTCCAGCCACTGCTGCAGTGTGGCCGGACTGGTCTCCGGCGGCGCCTGTATGCTGGCCAGTATGCGCGAGTCCTTGCCGTAGACGATAGCAAAACCCCTGTCCAGCGTCGTACGGTGGGCGACCAATAACTCCTGCAGCACCGGCAAGCTGCCATCCACGGCGCCGGAGGCCGCAATCGACTCCGCCTCTCCACGAGCATTGCTGGCGACGTACTGAGCCAGTTCCACCACCACCCGGGTCGAGTCATCGCGCAACTCCGAGATATTCGGCGAAAACCAGCGGTCCAGCGACCGGTTCATTAACGAATAGCTGAACAGAAACATGAAGACTGCGGGCACGAGCGCTATCAGCACCGCGCCCAGCACCAGCCGCGAGCGCAGCCGCGCGCCCAGGCCGCTGCTGCCTTGCCCGGCGTAGACCTTGAGGACGTTCCTCAGCAGCAGCAGCAGCAACAGCAGCAGCAACAGAAACAGCAGCACGATCAGGCCGGCGGAGATCAGCGTCTCCCCCGAGGTCTCTGGATTGAGAAAACCCACGTTCGAGGTGTTGAACGCCTGCATAGCGCCGAGCACGACAGCGATCAGCAGCGCCCCGCCCGCATACAACGCAACAGCCCGCCGCCGACGATCGCCAAGGAACGACATGGGGCGATTATAGTTCCGACAGTGGTCAGTGGTCAGTTTTCAGCGAACAGCGAAGGCGCGCCATTTGCGCCGTCACACCCCCGGTTTGCTACGCCGCGGTAGGCGAGTTCCAGCCACGTGTTCAGCCCCCCAGCCAGGCCCGCATCCCGGCGCAACGCCTCGCAATCGCCAGAGACGCGGGACGAGCAGCCTAAGATTTTAGTATGTTCAGGGAGCCAATGTGTGGTCCAATGCTATTGATTCCAAAAATGGAGTTGCGGACGTTCGGAAAGGGGGAGGATGGACGAGGATCCGAGATTTCCCAACCGCAAGAGAATAGATCGAGAGCCGCTCACCATCCGCAGCCAGTCCGGCGAGACGAATCCACAAGACCCTAACGGCGAGAAGGCGGAAGCGGCGCCGCTCCCGCTCAGCAGCTATAAGGTCGTCGGATCGGACCGCGTGAGCCCCGAGCCGTGTCTCCCGGTGGCGGAACCGCAGACTCCCGTTGCCCCGAGCGAGGCCGTTGAAGAACCACAACCAGCCGAAGCGCCTCCAACTCCCCCGCCTTCTTTCCATGGGTTCGACATTGCGGGGATTCGGAGATTCGCCGAGAGCCCAACCAGGGTCTATGCCGCGATCGGCGTGGCTCTGGGAATTCTGCTGGGAGTCGTGATCGCGGCCGTCTCCGTCTATACGAGCGGCCCGGTGGGGCGGTACGACATGGGCTCGGCCAGCTCAAGCTCGGCCGGCCTCACGGGCCATTTGTTTATCCAATGGGACAAAAAGCTCAAATACCGGCTGGCAATCAAGCCAAGCAGTCCAGAGAGGCAGGCGGGGTTTGCGCTGGCGGTTGCCAGTTCGCCGCGTCCGCTCTCCATCGCCCTCAACGTGCAGGATGCCGAAGGCTTTGTGTTGTGCTCCCGGCAGATCGTTTTGGTATTCGATCCTGGAAATGCGGCAAATGCCGCCACATTCGCTCCCGGCTCCGCGGCGGGGAATGTGTCCAACGGCTCGACGGCGCAGGAAAACGACTTGGCGGGATTGGCCGCTCAGGAGGCCGCGCGGGAGCGAGGCGCAGACATTTTCCAGAATCAGACTGGGCCGGACGGACAGATTGAAGCCATCAACGCTCAAGGAGAGATTGGCTGCTTGAAGGGAGCCTATGAGAAGGCGACGGGTTGGAATTTTACGCCCAACTTTCCATCTGTGGCCGAACAGGATGAATGGCTGAAACGCGTACTCGATATGCAGGCCGGAGCAGTAAGCCCTACTGCCCCTGTCCCGGCTCCGCGCAAGAAGATCGTCGTGAAAGTCCCGCCCAAGCTGCCGGCGTTCTCCGTCGAAGGGGACGATGCAATCGTCGATTTTGACGCTTCCAGCGGAATCGTCCAAACCCGCGGGAGAAAGACCTTTCTCGTCGGACATGTTAGCGCGGCGGTCGCCGACTCCGGATGGCAGGACTACCCGGTAAGTGTCCATTACCGCTGCGATAGCAATGCAGCTTGCACACTCACGCATACTGGATTCGGCACCCTGCACGCAAGACTCGGAAAGTAGACCAGGGCGCGCCCGAAGACTGAGGCCCCTTGAGATACGCTTTGAGCCGCCACATTACTACGGGGGTGCGATCAGGCAGTCCCGGCTGCCTTGAATGTCTCGCGGGCGGCGGCAATGGTGGCCTCAACCTCCGCCTCGCCGTGGGCTGTGCTCAGGAATGCAGCTTCAAATTGCGAGGGCGGTAGCCAGATGCCCCGATCCAGCATCGCATTGTGGAAGCGGCCGAAGGCGGCGGTGTCGGTCTGGGCGGCCTGGGCGTAATCGGTGACCGGATTCGCGGTAAAGAACCATGTCCACATCGAGCCGACGCGGTTGAGGGTGAGCGGAACGCCGGCACGGGCGGCTTCGGCGGCCACGCCCTCGGCGACTGCCTTCGCGGTGGCCTCGAGTTGCGGGTAGACCTCAGCGGCGTGGGCCTGCAAATAACTCAAAGTGGCGATGCCGGCGGCCATGGCCAGCGGATTGCCGCTGAGGGTTCCGGCCTGATAGACCGGCCCGAGAGGCGCGAGGAGATTCATGAAACGGAGTTTCCCGCCAAAGACGCCAACGGGCATGCCTCCGCCGACGATCTTGCCTAATGTGACAAGGTCGGGGTCGAGCGAGTAGAGCTCGCAGGCGCCGCCGAGAGCCACGCGGAAGCCGGTCATGACTTCGTCGGCGATCAGCAGCGCTCCTTCGCGTCGGGTGAGGGCGCGCAGGCCGGCCAGGTAGCCGGGGGCGGGCAGGATGCAGCCGGCGTTGCCCACCACCGGCTCCAGGATCACCGCGGCGATGGCATCGGGATGCGCGTCGAATGCGGCTTCGACTGCGGCGATGTCGTTGTAGGGCAGGGCGTAGGTGAGTTGGGCGATCTCTTCGGGTACGCCGGCCGAGCCGGGGATTCCGAAGGTCGCAACGCCCGAGCCGGCCTTGACCAGCAAGCCGTCGGAGTGTCCGTGGTAGCAGCCCTCGAACTTGACGATGATCTTGCGGCCGGTGGCGGCGCGTGCGAGGCGAATGGCCGACATGGTGGCCTCGGTGCCGGAACTGACGAAGCGCAGCTTTTCAATAGCTGGGTAGCAGGCGACGACGCGCTCGGCGAGATCGGCCTCGGCGGCGGTGGATGCGCCAAAGCTGGCCGAGTTGCGGGCAGCTCGCTGGATGGCTTCGACCACCGGCGGAAAGGCATGGCCCAGGATCATCGGCCCCCAGGAGACGAAGTAGTCGATATAGCGGTTGCCGTCGGCGTCGATGAGCCAGGCGCCTTCGGCGCGCTCGACAAACGGCGGCGCGCCGCCCACCGCGCGAAAGGCCCGCACGGGCGAGTTGACGCCGCCGGGAAAGAATCGCTCGGCGCGCTGTTGAAGGGCGTGAGACCGTGTTCGGTTGAGGGTTTGCAAACTCATCGTGGGTACAGTATAGAGGGTGAGCTGGCTGCGCAACCGCGCAATTGAATCGGACGGCTTTGATCCCGCATCCTGTTGACTGTGAGCAGTTTTTCGGGACTCGACGGCCGGTTGCTGGTTGTCTTCGACGGCCACTGCGGATTGTGCAACCGCGCGGTGCGGTGGTTTTTGCGGCGCGACTCTCGTGCCCGGCTGCGCTTTGCGGCTTCGGAGTCGCCAAGGGTGGCTGAGGTGCTGGCGCGGCACAAGATAGGCGACTGCGAGTTGGAAGGCGGGCCAAGCTCGATTGTGGTTGTGCGGGATTTCGACGGCGCGGGGGAAGAAATTCTGGTGCGCTCGGAGGCGGTGCTGGCAATGCTGCGCGAGCTACCACGACCCTGGCCATGGGTTGCCGCCGTGCTGCGCTGGATTCCACGGCCAGTCCGCGACCTGGGCTATCGGCTCATTGCACGCTGGCGCTATCGCATCTGGGGACGACTGGAGAGTTGCCCGCTGCCGACAGCCGAAGAGAGCGCGCGGTTTCTATAGGTTTTCGGGTTCAGTTGCACGGCAACCGCGAGCGCTCCGCAACCCAAAGAGCATGATGCCAATATACAAACTGAAGAAAAAGCCTGTGAAGGCGTCGAGCCAGTTCCGCTCAAACGGGCTGGAGGCGTGAACCCAATTCCACCGCTCGGCGTTACACAGCAGAATGCCGAGGATCAGCGAGAGGTTGGCAATGCGCATCAGGCGGCTGGTCTTGGGATCGAGTTGGCGGTAGCTGAAACACATAGCGAATTCTCCTTGAATGGATTGAGGTTCGATCAGTCGTGGAAGCGGTACCAGAAGAACAAAGAGGTCTTGACCACAGCAAAGGTGGCGATCACAACAAGCAGTTCCCAATCCCAAATGTTTTCAACCAGAAGGCGGTACTCCCAGAGGCCGAGGGCGACGAAAACTGTGGCGAAGCCGGCGATGCTGCTGGAGCAGCGGCGATGCTCCAGGAAGCGTTCATCGACGAACTGGCCGAGGATCGGGACTTTGCTGAGAATGTGAGGTTTCATTTTTCCTTCTCCAATTGAAAGATTTCATCGGTGGGGCATGCGAAGAGGCGAGCAAAGACAAGCGCCAGCTCCAGGCTGGGAACGTAGCGGTTGCGCTCGATGGAGTTAATGCTCTGGCGCGAGACTCCGGCTGCCTGCGCCAGTTGCTCCTGCGTCCAATCGCGGGCGGCTCGCAGCTCTTTGACCCGGTTTGTGATGGTGTGCGCCATGTAAAGTTAGCTTTCCAAATTAGAGTAACGCGGTGATAGTTCTTTGTCAAGCCTACTTTCCATTTTTCTTTCTGTTTTTTGTGACCCTGGATGCAGCAGACGCGAGGAATGTGCAATCATCCCTTGTAAATCCTGCTAAAATCGATTTTTCGGCCAGCCGCGCCGCACGAGAAATCCATCCGCAGAAAGCCGCACCGTGCCAGACGAACCCAAAACCAAATCCGTGACCTATTCCGACGCCGGCGTGGACATCAGCAGTAGCGACCGCGCCAAGGAACGCATCAAGTACCTGGCGCAGAAGACCTTTAACCGCAATGTTCTTGGCGGGATAGGCGGTTTTGGCGCGCTCTATCGGCTGGACATGCAGCGCTGGAAGAATCCTATCCTGGTGAGCTCGGCCGATGGCGTGGGCACCAAGCTGAAGGTTGCTTTTGAGCTGGGGCTGCACCACACGGTGGGCGCCGACTTGGTGAACCACTGCGTGAACGATATTGCCGTGCAAGGCGCGACGCCGCTGTTTTTCCTCGACTATCTGGCCAGCGGCAAGCTCGACCCGGAGGTGACCGAGAGCGTGGTTTCCGGGCTGGCCGATGCCTGCAAGGCCAACGGCTGCGCGCTGATCGGCGGCGAGACGGCGCAGATGCCGGGCTTTTATGCCGAAGGGGAATACGATCTGGCGGGCTTCATTGTGGGCGCGGTGGACCGCGACAAGCTGGTGACCGGCGCGGCGATCAAGGCCGGCGACGTGCTGATCGGACTGCCCTCGACCGGGCTGCATACCAATGGCTATTCGCTGGCCCGCAAGCTGCTGTTTGAGGTGGGCGGCTACAAGCCGACGCAGTATGTGACAGCCATCAAGGAGAAGGCCGGCGCGGCGCTGATGAGAACCCACCGCAGCTACCTGCATGTGATTCAAAAGCTGGTGACAGCGGGCGTGACCTCCGGCATGGCGCACATCACCGGCGGCGGCATCACGGAGAACCTGCCCCGCATCCTGCCCAAGAATATCGGCACGCAGGTGGAGATCGGGTCATGGCCGGTGCTGCCCATCTTCGAGCACCTGCGTACGCTCGGCCAGGTTTCGCAAGAGGAGATGATGCGCACCTTCAACATGGGCATCGGGCTGATCGCGGTCATTCCGGCGGCCAAATTTGCGCGGGCGAAGAATCTGCTCGACCGCTCCGAAGAGAAGTTTTACGTTGTCGGACGCGTGGTGAAGGGCGAGCGCCGGGTGCAGTACACGTGAAGAAGTGAATGAGTGAAGAAGTGAAGAAGTGAACGTTGGCGTGATCCCTGCCGCAAATGCTCGATAACAGCCGTAGGATTTGGCCCCTGAGGGAAATCTTGGAAGTTGCGTCGAAAGATCGGCCCCTTCGCCTCGGAGTATTGCTTTCCGGGCGCGGGTCGAACTTTCTGGCCATTGCCGAGTCCGTGCGAGCCGGGCGGCTCAAAGGCGTGGAGATCGCGATTGTCGTCTCGAACGTGGCCGAGGCCGGAGGGCTGAAAACCGCGAAAGAACTAGGGCTGCCACACGCAGTGCTCGTCTCCAAGGGACGCAATCGCCAGGAACACGACGCTGAGGTCATCGCCTGCCTGCGCGAGCATCGGGTGGACCTGGTCTGCCTTGCCGGATACATGCGGCTGCTCTCGCCGGAGTTTGTGGCCGCGTTTCCCAACCGGATTCTGAATATCCATCCGTCGCTGCTGCCGGCCTTTCCGGGGTTGGAGGCACAGCGGCAGGCCTTCGACTACGGCGTGAAGGTGGCCGGCTGCACCGTACACTTTGTGGATGAGCATCTGGACCATGGCGTGATCGTCTTGCAAAGGGCGATTCCGGTGCTGGAGTCCGACGACGAGCACTCGCTGGCTGAGCGCATCCTGGCCGAAGAGCATTTGGCTTACACCGAGGCGATTGCTCGCGTGGCCGGCGGAGAGTATGAGATTCGCGGACGGCGGTATGTGAAACGAAGCCCATAAAAACTGGCTAAGAGCTTATCCGTATATAGGTAGCGCCGACCTCCAGGTCGGCTGTCGTGTGGGCCTCCTGGCCCGCACACGGATTCTGGCGGCGTGGACGCCGCCAGCACAGCCGCTCTGGAGAGCGGCGCTACTCAAATGCGCAATTTACGGATAAGTTCTAACGGCCTGGGTTAGCTGGCCGCGAGCTGCTACTTTTCTCCGCCCTGTTATCTTGTCAAGCGGCCGACCGCTCTTCTTTTCGTCTAAACCTTTCTTCTTTAAGCGATTAAAGCTTTTCCGATTTTTGCCGAAGATATTGCAATGAGTGCTTAGGCTAAGAAGTAGCCAGTCAAGAGACGGAAGCGCCGCGCCCGGCGAATGAAGTCGCCCTCCCCCAGCGGATGGGTTCCGGGGCGCGGGACCGTTTCGCATCTGAACTTCAGCGGCTCTCCGCCGCGAGCCTGAACCGCAACCACGGTGGCGCTCCAGTTCGGAGAGATGCGGCAAATCGAGACCAGCGGGGGGTGTGGAACGACGCCCGTTGCCGGTCTCGATTTTTTGTTGCACGGGAGCAGTGTGGTCCTCTTCCGCGCCAGCCAAATCTCATGGTAACCAAGGCGGCCGTGGCCGCCATTTTTTGCGAGGAGCTTTTCCGCATGAATATCCTTTCGAATATCTGGAAGCAACCGAAGACTTCGGCCGCCGGGCTGCTGATCGCGGTGGTCACCATTGCCAGCGCGCTTTCGCGGCAGGGCATCACGCTGGGCGCGGCTGGCAACGGCACTGTGGTTACGCTGGTGAGCGCCGTTGCCACCGCGCTTCTGGGGCTGCTGGCGCGCGATCCGGCTAGTTCAACCAGCTCCGCTGACACGGGCAGCACCGCCAAGCTGGGCGCACTGATGCTGTGCGCAATCCTCACGCTGGGAGCGATGCCCGTCAGCGGCTGCTCGGGAACCACAGTGGCGCAGGACATTGTGAACTGGACGCCAACGCTGGAGAGCGCGGTGGCGACTGTGGACACGACCGCGGCGCTGCTGGCTCCGGCGGATGCGCCGATCTTTGCGGCGGCGACGGCCGGCTTTGACGCGGCCTCGAATCTGCTGGTGACGCAGGCCAAGGCTTATCTGGCCAATCCGACAGCCGGCGTGTTGCGGCAGTTGCAGACCGCCGTGGTGGCCTTTCAGCAACAGGTGAACGCCTCTCTGCTGGCGGCAGCAAAGATCGCGAATCCGGCCAGCCAGCAGCACGTATTGAACGCGATCAACGCCGTTGGAACTGTGGTGATGGCGATTCTCGTGCTGGTTCAGTCGATCTCTAGCAAGGCTGCGGTAGCTCGGATGGCCTCTCAGGCGACGATCAAGCTGGCCTCGGTGCGGCCCTGCCGGGATGAAGGCGAGGCGGCTGAGATTGTGGCCGGCCACTATGGCGAGCCGATCGAGCTGGCGCGAGCCCAGGTGGCGCAGGTTGAACTGAACGCGGCCCAGGCCGGCTTCTAAGACCCGATAAGCAAATATAAATTCAACTTTCCCAATCTCGCGGCTGTATCCAACGCGAGAGGTCACAGATCAAGTCTTGGCGCGCGCCAGATGTGGGTCGTGGATCAGGCTTGCAACATGCGCTTGTTGCAGGCCTGATCCAAAAATCCCGAGGTTGCCAACTGTTCCCTATTCCCCACTCCCTACTCCCTACTCCCACCTGGCCCTCATTCTTGTAAACCACGCCCGCCTTCATCGCGGTCCGCCCCGCGTGGTAGGCTGCTAGGAAGCGCAGCCCGCATGGAATTGACTGCCGCAGACCCGGTTATCGACTCAGCCCGCGCCACCATCTGTTTGTGTCGTTGATGGAGCAGGCCGATTGACCCAGTCGCCAAGAGGAGATTCGATGAACTGTTTTCGTTTCGCGCCGATCCTGATTCTGGCTCCATTCGTGTTATCCGGAACTGCCTTCGCGCAGGCGCCCGCCGCATCCGGCGCCTCGAAGCCCGCACCGACCGCAGCCATCCAGAGCCTCGATCTGACGGCCATCGACAAGACCGCAGATCCCTGCACGGATTTTTATCAGTACGCCTGCGGCAACTGGCTGAAGAACAATCCGATTCCATCCGACCAGGCGCGCTGGGTGCGGTCCTTCTCGCTTTTGAGGGAGCGGAACCGCTATTTGTTGTGGCAGGAACTGGACGCCGCCGCCAGCAACCCCAAGAGCGCGCTCGAAAAGCAGTACGGCAACTTCTTTGCCGCCT